>NZ_CP146286.1:2721848-3043696 GCF_042465655.1 Leifsonia sp. T36S-04 | reverse complement strand
CCCGGGAGGACTGGCCGGCATCGGTCCGCGAGGCCGCCGGGGGAGGGGTGGATGCTGCGATCGACCACACCGGGTCGTCGCGCGTTCGCGAGGTGCTCGCGCCCGGCGGGGTGCTCGTCCGCACGGCGTTCGCCGGGCGCCCGGGACACGAACGCGGGGACGCGCTGCGCGGCGCGGCCATCGCGGCCCGGCACCGCTGGGAACGCGTCTGCAGCGCACCGCTGTACGTCGCGACGCAACGGAACGCCTACCGCCGCGTGCTCGCGCGCCTGCTCGCGGACGCCGCCTCCGGCTCCCTCCAGACGGCCGAGCCGGTGATCCACCCGCTGTCGGAGGTGTGGGAGGCGCACCGGGCGGCCGAGGCCCTCGCGCCCGGCTCCAAGGTCGTGCTCGCCGTCGGCTGACCCGTCAGAAGGCGAACATCTGCCCGAGGACGACGACGGCGATGATGAACAGGACCACGATCGCGGCGATCGTGATGACGGCCCGGGACGACAGCCGTGCGATCCCGAATCCGACCAGGAATGGCAGCGCCAGGCAGCCCAGAGCGAGCACCCACCAGAACGCCGCGAAGCCGCCGGCCGAGGCGGATTCCAGTCGGCCGCCGAACAGCTTCTGGCTGGCCGGATGCGTCGCGAAGGCGATGCACGCCGACAGCGGATAGGCGATCAGTACCGCGGTGATGAGGCCGGCGAACGCACCCCACAGCCCGCGCTTCTCGCCGAGCTGCAGCGTCTCCTCGTGGTGCGGTCCCTGACGGCTCTTCGTGCTCATGGCGCACAGCATAGTGAGAGGCGCGTCCGCTGGGGAATGCACCGACGCCGCCCGCCGGACGGTTCGGTCCCCCGAGCACTCCAGCACGGGCCGCCTCGAGCGGCTACGGTGGCCGCATGTCGCGAATCGAGGAAGTCGCCCGCGAATCCTTCGGCTGGAAGGAGCTCCGCCCGCAGCTGGCGGCCGCGATGGAGGTGCTGCTCGCCGGCGGCGATGTCCTCGCCGTCATGCCGACCGGCTACGGGAAGTCCTCGCTGTATCAGGTGACCGGGACCATCCTCGGCGGGGTCACGATCGTGGTCTCGCCGCTGATCTCGCTCCAGGAGGACCAGGTCCGAGCCCTGGCGGAGGCGACGGGCGTGCCTCGAGCGTTCGCCATCAACTCCGCGGCCGGTCAGCGGGAACGCGAGCGGGACTGGGAGGCGCTCGAGTCGGGCCAGCCCGGGTTCGCTTTCCTTGCACCCGAGCAGCTGGCGAACCCGGAGGTGCGGGAACGATTGCGCGCGCTGCCGGTGTCCCTCTTCGCGGTCGACGAGGCCCACTGCGTCTCGTCGTGGGGGCACGACTTCCGTCCCGACTACCTGCTCCTCGGCGACGTCATCGAGGAGCTGGGGCACCCGCCGGTCGTCGCGATGACCGCGACGGGTGCACCGCCTGTCCGGGCGGAGATCGGCGAGCGATTGAAGATGCGCCGCGCGAAGCTGTTCGCGACCGGGTTCGATCGCCCCAACCTGCGCTGGGAGGTGCGACGCTACGAGGAGGACTCGGAGAAGCGCGCGGGTGTGATCGCGGAGGTGCGCGGACTTCAGGGCTCGGGCCTCGTGTACGCCGCAACGCGGAAGGACGCCGAGGAGTACGCCGAGGAGCTGGGAGCGGACGGCATTCCGGCTGCGGCATACCATGCCGGGCTGCCCTCGGCCGAGCGTGAAGGGGTCTATGAGCGCTTCATGGATGGCCGCGCCCGCGTCGTGACGGCGACGAGCGCCTTCGGAATGGGGATCGACAAGCACGACGTCCGGTTCGTCGTCCATGCCTCGGTCACCGACTCCCTCGACAGCTACTACCAGGAGGCCGGACGCGCCGGCCGGGACGGTGAGCCCGCGCAGATCACCCTGCACTACCGGCCGGAGGACTTCGCCCTGACGAAGTTCTTCTCCGGCGGCGGTCCAGATCCTGACGAGCTCGCGAACGTGTTCGCGGCCATCCGGAACCGTCCCGGCCTCAGCCGCGCCGACCTGGCCGAAACCACCGGGATCAGCGTGCGGTCCCTCGGCCGGCTCCTCGGTCTGCTGCGGGATGCGGGGGTGCTGTCCGGAACCGACGACGACCTCCAGGCGGCAGCGGTGAAGCCTGTGGAGGCAGCATCCCGAGCAGTCTCCGAAGCAGAGGCGAGGCAGCGGATCGAGCACTCCCGCGCCCAGCTGATGCAGGAGTATGCCGAGACGGGAATGTGCCGGCGGCAGTTCCTCCTCGGCTATTTCGGCGAAGAGCTGCCCGAGCCCTGCGGCAACTGCGACACGTGCTCGTCGGGGAGCGCGTACCGCTGGGCGGACGAGCACGATGCGCCGGGCGAGACTCCGTTCCCCCTGGCCGCCCGGGTCAACCACGGGACCTGGGGGCCCGGCGTGGTCATGCACACCGACGCCGACCGCATCACGGTGTTCTTCGACGAGGCGGGCTACAAGGTCCTCTCGCTCCCGGCGGTTCGCGAAGGGGGCCTGCTCGAGGTGCTCGGGCCGGCCGCCTGACCGCCTGCGCGGTGGTTAAAGCATGCGGCCACCAGCCGTTCCGGGATCGCCGGTCACCCCCTAAGCTGTTCCGGGGAAGGGGAATCGCATGGGGTCGATCGCTGTGCACGAGTTCGTCTCGCTCGACGGCGTGTTCGAAGATCCGAGCTGGACGGCCGAATACGGGTTCGATCCGGAGATGGGCGAAGACATCGGGCGTCTCACCCGTTCGTCCGACGCGATCCTGCTCGGTCGGCGCACGTTCGAGATGTTCGCCCCGGCGTGGTCGCAGCGAACGGCCGCAGACGACCCGGGAGCACCCTTCTTCAACGACAGTCCGAAGGGTGTCGTCAGTTCGTCCCTCGACGACGCGACGGCAGCGAGCACCTGGGCGAACTCCCGGTCCTTGGGCGCCTACGACGCCGAACGCATCCGCCAATTCGCCGACGGATTCAGCGGCGGCGTCTACATGAGCGGCTCGGGCTCGCTCGTACGGTCGCTGCTCGCGGACGGGCTGGTCGGCTCACTGCACCTCTTCGTCTATCCGGTCGTCCGCGGGACGGGCGCACGCCTGTTCCCTGACGGAAGCGCCCCCGCACAGCTGCGGCTGCGCCACCACGACGCCTACGACAACGGCGTCCTCCACCTTCACTACACACCCGCCTGACAACATTCGCGCTGATCCGTCACGATTGAGGTCGCCACGCGTCCTAATCAGTGGATAGCGTCGCAGGTGCCGCTCACCGCCGGCACTTGCCATCCATCTCCACAGCACACCAGGGAACCACTGTGACTCTGCTTCGTCTTTCGCTCCGCTTCGTGCGCCCGTACTGGCGCTCGGTGACCGCGGTCGTGATCCTCCAACTGATCGCGACCATGGCTGCCCTCTACCTGCCGACGCTCAACAAGGACATCATCGACACGGGCATCGTCAAGGGCGACACCGACTTCATCTGGAACACGGGCATGACGATGCTGCTCGTGTGCTTCGTGCAGGTCATCGCGGCCGTCGCCGCCACCTACTTCGGCGCCCGCGCGTCGATGTCGGCCGGCAAAGACATCCGTCGCTCCTTCTACCGCAAAGTGGATGCGCTCCCGTCGCTCGACCTGGCGCGCTGGGGGACGCCCACACTCATCACCCGCAACACGAACGACGTCCAGCAGGTGCAGATGCTGCTGCTCATGACGTTCAACTTCATGGTGTCCACGCCGATCATGTGCATCGCGGGCATCATCTTCGCCGTGCGCGTCGACGCCGGACTCTCCTGGCTGATCTGGGTGTCGGTCGCCGTACTGTTCGTCGTCGTCGGCATCCTCGTGTGGTTGCTTCTGCCGATGTTCCGCGTCATGCAGGAGCGTATCGACGGCGTCAACGGCGTGATCCGGGAGCAGATCGTCGGCATCCGCGTCATCCGTGCGTTCGTCCGCGAGAAGTTCGAGAGCAAGCGGTACGACGACGCGAACGCGGCGCTCACCCGCATCTCGGTCAAGGTCGGCAACGTCTTCGTGCTGATGTTCCCGATCATCATGCTGATCCTGAACGCGGCGACCGTCGCGGTCCTGTGGTTCGGTGGGCACCGCGTGGCAGACGGCGATATCCAGATCGGTGCGCTGACCGCGTTCCTGCAGTATCTGCTGCAGATCCTCGTCGCCGTGATGATGGGCGTCTTCATGGCGATGATGATCCCGCGCGCCATGGTGTGCGCGGAGCGGCTGGAGGAGGTGCTCGGCGCGGTCCCCAGCACCTCGGTCGAGGGCGGCGGAGCAGCGGCCGTGCCCGCAAACGGAAACGTCGAGGTGCAGGGCGTGACGTTCGGCTACCCGGGTGCGGAGGAGCCGGTGCTGAACGATGTGTCCTTCACCGCCGAGGCAGGGCGGACGACCGCCATCGTGGGTTCGACGGGCTCCGGCAAGTCGACCCTCGTGTCGGTGATCGCCAACCTCTTCACCCCGCAGAAGGGCCACGTGCTGATCGGTGGCGTGCCGGTCGACAGTCTGAACCGGCAGCAGATCGCCGGCGTCCTCGGACTCGTCCCGCAGCGTCCCTACCTGTTCGCCGGGACGATCGCCTCCAATCTCCGCTTCGGCAGACCGAATGCCACGGACGACGAGCTGTGGGAGGCGCTGCGCGTCGCCCAGGCGGAAGACTTCGTCCGGGCCAAGGAGCACGGACTCGACGAGCGGATCTCGCAGGGCGGCACCAACGTCTCGGGTGGTCAGCGCCAGCGGCTCTGCATCGCCCGCGCGCTGGTCGCGCGGCCTCAGGTCTTCCTGTTCGACGACTCCTTCTCGGCGCTCGACGTCGCGACCGACGCGCGCCTCAGGCGGGCGCTCGCCGACTCCACCGGCGACGCGGCGGTGATCGTCGTGGCGCAGCGGGTTTCGACCATCCGCGAGGCCGACACCATCATCGTCATGGACGACGGCCGGGTGGTCGGCCGGGGCACGCACGACGAACTCCTCGAGACGAACGAAACGTACCGCGAGATCGTCGAGTCTCAGCTGAGCTTGGAGGTGGCCTGAGATGGCGCGCACCACGGAACGCAGGAAGCGCGGCGGCCGCCCGGAAGACGGGCAGACCCCCACGGCGACGGACATCGTCCTCGAGGAGCTCGAAGAGGAGTACGATTACACGCCCGGCGAGGGCGACGGCGACATGTGGGGCGGACCTCCGGCGAAGAAGGCGCAGAACTTCTGGCCGTCCTTCAAGCGGCTCCTGGGTCTCCTGAAGCCCGAGTGGCTCGGGATGGCGTGGGTCACGCTCCTGACGGTCGTCTCGGTCGTCCTCATCGTCATCGCGCCGAAGATCCTCGGTGACGCGACCAACGTGATCTTCAACGGCATTTACGTGACGCGTACGGGGATCGACTTCACCGAGCTCGGCCGGCTGCTGCTGATCGTCCTGACGATGTACCTCGTCGCCTCGCTGCTGCAGTGGTGGCAGGGCTATCTCCTGAACGCTCTCGTCATGCGGGTGATCTACGGGCTGCGCCGAGACGTCGAGGCGAAGCTGAACCGGCTCCCGCTCAGCTACTTCGACACCCGTCAGCGCGGCGACCTGATGTCGCGCGTGACCAACGACGTCGACAACATCCAGACGGCGCTGCAGCAGGCCTTCTCGCAGCTGATCCAATCCGTGCTGACGGTGATCGGCATCGGCATCATGATGTTCGTCGTCTCGTGGCAACTCGCCCTCATCGCCCTCATCTCGATTCCGCTCTCGGGCGTGCTGGCCGGCGTCATCGGTTCGCGCTCGCAGAAGCTGTTCAAGGCGCAGTGGGCGTCGACCGGAGCGCTGAACGGCCACATCGAGGAGTCGTTCTCGGGACTCGACCTGGTGCGCGCGTTCGGTCGGGACGAGGTGATGCTCGCCGAATTCGATGAGCGCAACTCGAAACTCCACCGGTCACTGGTCGGGGCGCAATTCATCTCGGGCAGCATCATGCCGGCGATGAACTTCGTGTCGTACCTGTCGTACGTCCTCATCGCCGTGGTCGGCGGCCTGAAAGTCGCGACAGGGTCGCTCACCATCGGCGACGCGACCGCCTTCATCCAGTACTCGCGCGAGTTCTCGCAGCCGATCGGACAGATCGCGGGCATGGCGAACATGCTGCAGTCGGGTGTCGCCTCCGCGGAGCGGACGTTCGAGTTCCTCGACTCGGAAGAGCAGACGCCGGACACCGCCACCGAGCACCTGCCGGAGCGGGCCGACGGCCGCGTGGAGCTGGACCATGTCGAGTTCTCGTACGACCCCGAGTCGGAGCTCATCAAGGACCTGTCGCTGAGTGTCCAGCCGGGGAGCACGGTAGCGATCGTCGGTCCGACCGGCGCCGGCAAGACGACCCTCGTCAACCTGATCATGCGGTTCTACGAGCTGAACAGCGGTGCCATCCGCCTCGACGGTATCGAGACGACCCGGCTCTCCCGCGCCGAGCTGCGCGGACAGGTGGGCATGGTCCTGCAGGATGCGTGGCTGTTCTCGGGGACCATCCGCGAGAACATCCGGTACGGCCGACTCGACGCGACCGATGACGAGGTCATCGCCGCGGCGAAGGCCACGATGGTCGACCGCTTCGTGCGACAGCTGCCCGACGGCTACGACACTGTCATTTCCGCGGACGGCGGGAACGTCTCCGCCGGAGAGCGGCAGCTTCTCACCATCGCGCGAGCGTTCATCGCCAACCCGTCGCTGCTCATCCTCGACGAGGCGACGTCGTCCGTCGACACCCGGACCGAGTTGCTCGTGCAGCACGCCATGGCGGCGCTGCGCACCGACCGCACGTCGTTCGTGATCGCGCACCGGCTCTCGACCATCCGCGATGCCCACACCATCCTGGTGATGGAGAACGGCCGGATCGTCGAGCAGGGCAACCATGCGACGCTGCTGGAGCGCCGAGGGGCGTACTACGACCTGTACATGACCCAGTTCCGCGGCGAGGATGCGGAGGCCGAGGAGGGGCGCGAAGGCGTCGAGCAGGGTCGGTCGGATCTCGCGGCGGAGGTCCCGGCGACCTAGGCGGAGTGGCCGCGCCATCCCGTGGGAGCGGGTGATCGCTCCCACGGGATCGCGCGCCTAGTGCTTTGCGATCTTCGCGACCGTTCGTACGGCGACTACGCCCGCGAGGACCCACGGCCCGAGAACGATGATCGGGTCGAGCCAGTTGTGCTTCACGTCCGCGCGTCGCACGCCGAACCGCGACGAGATCGGGTGGTGGCCCCACTCCGAGAGGACGCCCGATTCGGTGATCGGGTCGTCCGGTCGGCGGCTCGAGAGCGACTTCGCGTGCGCGCCGATCGCATCCACTCGATCACCCAGCACGAGCAGCAGCCAGTGGGCGGTGCGCCCCTCGCTGTAGCGGTCGTAGGCGAACCGGCGGATGGCGCCGGACACCCCGTGCAGCGGCTGAGCCGTCCCGAACACCGGCGGCAGCATCTCATGCTCGATCGACCGCTCCCGGCGGCCTTCGTATTTCTGGCGTTCCGGGAACGCCCAATGCGCTCCTGTCGCTTCCGGATCGATCCGCTCACGAGGATGTGACGGACGGTCTGCCGGGTCGCTGTCGACGCCCCAGCCCGGGATGCGCCGGCGAAGCGCCTCCGGATCGTACTTCTTCGTGTGGTCGCTTGCCACGTACGGCATGGTGTTTCCTCCCTAGGTGGCGCTCGGCACAACGAGCGGCTTGATGATGCCGTCGAGCTTCGTCGAGAACAGGTGGTACCCGTCCTGGATGTGCTCGAGCGGGATGCGATGGGTCACGAGCTCGCTCGGCTTCAGGTAACCGTTGCGGACGTGCTCGAACAGGCGCGGCCATTGCCGCTTCACCGGGCACTGGTTCGTGTTGATCCGGAGACCCTTGTTCATGGCGTCGCCGAACTTGATCGCGCTGAACAGGGGACCGTACGCACCCATGACCGAGATCGTGCCGCCCTTGCGGACCGAGTCGATCGCCCAGTTCAGAGCGACCGGAGACCCGCCCTGCAGCTTCAGCTTCGCCGAGGTGATGTGCTGCAACGCCGAGCCGTCCGCCTCGGCGCCCACGGCGTCGATGACCACGTCGGCGCCGAGGCCATCCGTCGCCTTCTTCAGCGCGAGGACGACGTCGCCGACCTCGACGAAGTTGTAGGTCTCGGCCTGTGCGAACTCCCGCGCCTTCGCCAACCGGTAGTCCAGATGGTCGACCACGATCACGCGTCCGGCGCCCATCAGCCAGGCCGACTTCGCCGCGAACAGTCCGACCGGACCGGAGCCGAGCACGACCACAGTGTCCCCTTCCGTGATCTCGCCGAGCTGCGCCCCGAAGTACCCGGTCGGGAGTGCATCCGTGAGAAGCACCGCGTCTTCGTCCGACATCCAGTCAGGGATGATCGTCGGACCCACGTCGGCGAAGGGCACCCGGACGTACTCCGCCTGGCCGCCGTCGTAACCGCCGGTGGTGTGGGAGTAGCCGTAGATGCCTCCGACCGCGGTCGCGTTCGGATTGACGTTGTGGCAGTTGGAGTACAGGCCGCGGACGCAGAAGTAGCAACTCCCGCAGAAGATGTTGAACGGCACCATCACGCGGTCGCCCACCGCGAGGTTCTGCACGTCCGGTCCGACCTCATCCACCACCCCGATGAACTCGTGCCCGAAGGTGTGGCCGATCCGGGTGTCCGGCATCATGCCGTGGTACAGGTGCAGGTCGGAGCCGCAGATCGCGGCGAGCGTCACCCGCACGATCGCATCGCCCGGGTGCTCGATCCTGGGCCTGTCCTTCTCCTCGGCCCGGACTTTATACGGCCCGCGGTAGGTCATTGCCAACATGTCGTGCCCCTTTCGTCGCACCCACTTCAACGCGATGTCTGGACGGAGTCGAGGAGTTGACAGGACGGGAGGCCGGTGTAGCCGTACACCGTTTCGCTAGGCAAGTGAACGAGTTGCCCCCACGAATCTGTGGTCGTAGAACAGGAGTATGACGAAGGATGAGCGCGCTTCCCTGCCTCCCGGCCCCGACTTCAAGTACGGGGGTTACACGGTGCGGCTGGAGCCCGAGCACGACCGACCCGGCCGGTGGCGCGTCGTGGACGACGAGAACTACTACGGCCTGATCGCCGCCTCCGATCCGATCAACGGCGACCCCGAGGTGCACTTCGCCGCGCACTTCCCGGGTGAGGAGGACATCCCGCCCATGAAGATCGTCCCCTTCTGGACGTCGGCGGCCGAGTTCCTGCTGGACGCGGGGGAGGGCGAGCCGCTCTGGGGTCTTCCCGAAGACCGCACGGCCCCGCATCCCATCGTCGTGGACGAGCTCACGCCGCCGACCGACCCGGTCGAGACGCAGGACTCCCCGGCCCAGTAAGGCCAATCGCCGAATTCAGGTAGAGCGCGGCAAGGCTCAGGGAGATCACCGCGCCGACCCATCCCACGGGATCGTCTCGGGCGATCGTCGACGTCACAGAAGCGATCGCGTTCACGCCGAACCAGCAGGCGAGCACGTAGGCCGCCGGCGGGCCTGCGGTCATGCGCCACCACGTTCGCCGCGCATCGGTCTCGTTCGCCCCTCTGAACAACCGGCAGAGGACCAGCACCAGCGCCAAGACGATCCCGCTGCTTGTTGCGACGCCCCAGCCCGGTTGCGTCGAGAGACCGACCGTGGTCCCGATCAGAAGTGCGAATGCGTACCCGGCGATCACCAGAATCGCCTTGGTGGAGCCGTCGCGGATGCGCATGGGATCGGTTCATTCCTGTCGACCTGGTCGGACGATCGCCCGTCACTCTCTAAGACGAGAGCGATCGGACATCGTGACCAGCCTCAGGCGGCGGGTACCACCCGCCCCCAGACGCACGAGAGGCCCGGAGTCGCGTGACTCCGGGCCTCGTGTCGAGCTGGCGTCGTTAGGCGACCGCGCCGATGGCGAAGCTGACGCCGCCCTGCTCGTCGACCTGGGCGTCCAGCACCTTGTCGTCGAGCACCTGGGCCGCCTGGGTCTCCAGGAAGATGCGGGCTCCGCCCGACTCCACCACCTGGTCCGAAACCTCCGGCTCGGGCGTCACAGCCGCCGCGAAGGCGGTGTTGTCGGGGTTGCTGCTGCTGATCCGCAAACCGGCGGCTTCATCCGGGGACTGCCCGGTCAGCGTCTTGACGATCGTGCTGGCGTTCTCCGTGAGGGTGAGCATGCGCTCTCCTTCCGTTGTGTCTTCCAGGAGCGACCTACGCTCCCTCATCGCGGGAACCGCTGCAACCTCCATTGAGGGCATTGCCAGGGAACACGGACCGGTCTCTACCCGAACGCCTTCACGAGCTCGCGGTCGAACGCCTCGAGGTCGTCGGGCTTCCGCGACGAGACGAGGGTGAAGGGTCCAGCGTCGACGACCACCTCCTGGTCCACCCAGGTGGCGCCGGCGTTCCGGTAGTCCGTCTGCAGGCTCGGCCAGCTGGTCAGAGTGCGCCCGTCAACGACTCCGGCCTCGATCAGCACCCACCCGCCGTGGCAGATGACGGCGATCGGCTTGCCTGCGTCGGCGAACGCCTTCACCAGGGCGACCGCCTCGGGGAAGGTGCGCACCTCGTCGCCGTTCGCGACGCCTCCTGGCAGCACCAGCGCATCGAACTGGTCGGCGCTCGCAGCGTCGAGGGTCATATCCACCGGGAACGTGTCCGCCGGTGTCAGGTGGTTGAAGGCCTGCACCTCGCCGTCCTCCTTCGAGACGAGCTTGGGGGTACCCCCGGCCTCGCTCACCGCTTTCCACGGCTCCACCAGTTCCGCCTGCTCGATGCCCTCCGGGCCGACCAGGAACGCGATCGTCTTGTCGTTCAGTGCCATGTCGTTCTCCTTCCGTCACCACACCTGTACGCGCGTCGCGGGGCAGAATGAACCCATGGCGAGCATCCCGCAGTTGACTGTCAACGACGGCAACACCATCCCGCAGCTGGGCTTCGGTGTGTACAAGATCCCAGCGGACGAGACAGCGGATGCCGTGGTCACCGCCCTCGACGCCGGGTACCGCCACATCGACACCGCCGCCTTCTACGAGAACGAGCGCGGCGTCGGAGAGGGCGTGCGCCGGAGCGGTGTCGCACGGTCGGATGTCTTCGTCACCAGCAAGGTGTGGTGGACCGAGAACGGGTACGACTCAACGCTCCGCTCGTTCGACCGCAGCCTGGAGCAGCTGGGATTCGACAGCGTCGACCTGTTCCTCATCCACTGGCCGGCGCCGAAGAGCGACCGCTATGTCGAGACGTGGCACGCGCTGGAGCGGATCCGTGACGAGGGCCGTGCACGCTCGATCGGTGTCGCGAACTTCCACCCGCACCACCTCGACCGGCTCGCCCGTGAGAGTGCCACGGTCCCCGCGGTGAACCAGGTCGAGCTGCACCCGTGGCTGCCGCAGTCGGACGTGCGAGCCTACGACTCCGCGCACGGCATCGTCACCGAGGCCTGGTCGCCGCTGGCCCGCGGCCGCGTCCTCGGCGACCCGACCCTGGACGCCCTGGCGGCGAAACACGGAGTCAGCCCCGCGCAGGTTGTCATCCGCTGGCAACTGCAGCTCGGCAACGTCGTCATCCCGAAGTCGACGTCGCCCGAGCGCATCCGCGCGAACCTCGACGTGTTCGGCTTCGAGCTGGACGCCGCCGACCTCGCCGCCATCGCCGCGCTCGAGACGGGCGAGCGGACGGGCAAGGACCCCGACGACCTGGGCTGACGGGTCGTGGCCGCAGTGGCTACCCGCCCGCCGCGGGGACGCGCTCCACCGGCTGGCGGAGGATGGTGCGCAGCTTCGCGGGTGCCGTGCGCCGCGGGTCGCTGAGGTAGATCTCGTGGTGGCGGCCGGTCATCCGCAGCCCCGACTCGGGGATGAACGCGTTGTGCAGTGTGTCGAGCACGGGCGCTTCGTCGTCGTAGGAGCCGACGTGGAGGGTCTGCACGCACAGGCCCTCGTCGAGCGTGGCGACCCGAAGGGCGTCGAGCGACGGAGCTCCGCCCTTGCGGCCGACCGACTCACGCGCATCGGCCACGTGCTGCTCGGTGATCCACCCGGGCAGCAGGTTCAGCAGCGTCCAGCTCCACTGCGACTTGTCACGCACGCTGGTGAACGACTCCATGTCCTCCGCCCACCACAGCGCCTCGAGCGGCATGACCGTGTAGTCGCGGTCGAGCGTGCGTTTGCTGAGGAACTTCACCGCGTAGGCGACCGGGTAGATCGTCTGGAGCGCGTCCCGGTACTGCTCGGCGGTGTTGGGGTCTCCGTGCCCGTCGATCATCAGGTAGCGCAGCGGCGGAACGGTGAGGATGTCGAAACGCCCGGGCACGGCGGCGTACGTTCCGAGTTCCTTCTTCAGATCGGCCTTTGCCACATTCGTCACACCCGACTCACTCTCCCGAGGGATGGGCACCCACGACGTCCAGCAGCCACGCCAGCGCGAACGCCCGCTCCCGCCACGCGGCGTACCGGCCGGACACTCCGCCATGACCGGCGGCCATCTCGATCTTCAGCAGCGGGTCCGCATCCACTTCGCGCAGCTTCGCCACCCACTTGGCGGGCTCGACGTACAACACGCGCGTGTCGTTGAGGCTCGTGATCGCGAGGATGCGCGGGTAGCGGGTGGCATGCACGTTCTCCAGCGGCGAGTACGACTTCATGTAGTCGTAGACCTCCGGGTCGTGCAGCGGGTCGCCCCACTCGTCCCACTCGATCACCGTGAGCGGCAGCGAGGGGTCCAGGATGCTGGTCAGCGGATCCACGAACGGAACCTCGGCCAGGATGCCGGCGAAGTCGCGCGGGGCGAGGTTCGCGACGGCACCCATCAGCAGACCTCCGGCGCTGCCACCCTGGGCGGCCATACGGGAGGGTTCCGTCCATCCCCGGTCCACCAAGTGGCGGGCGGCGGCGACGAAGTCGGTGAACGTGTTCTTCTTGTGGAGCTTCTTGCCGTTCTCGTACCAGAGCCGGCCCAGCTCGCCTCCTCCGCGCACGTGCGCGATGGCGAAGACGACACCGCGGTCGAGCAGGCTCAGACGCGGGATGCCGAAGGACGGATCCATGCTCGCCTCGTACGAACCGTAGCCGTACAGCACGAGCGGGGCCGGCTCGCCCGGCGTCACCAGATCGGTGCGGTAGACGAGCGAGATCGGGATGCGCGCTCCGTCCGGCGCGGTCGCCCACTCCCGGCGCTGCTCGAACAGCGAGGGGTCGAACGCGCCGAGCACGGGCTGCTGCTTGCGGAGCGCGAGCTCCCCGGTCCGGACGTCGTAGTCGTAGACGGTCGAGGGGGTGACGAAGCTGCCGTAGCCGAGGCGCAGGAAGGGCTGCGTCCACTCGGGGTTGCCGCCGACGCCGACCGTGAACAGTTCCTCGTCGAAGTGGAGTTCGTGCGGTCTGTCGTCGCCGGGCTCGGGGCTCAGCGCGTCGGGGACCCGCGCGACGGCGACCCGCGTCATCCCCTCACGCCGGTACTCGACGCTGACGAAGTCGCGGAACGCATCCACTCCCTCCAGTCGCACGGCGGGGTCGTGCGGAAGCAGCACGCGCCGCGGACCCTGCGGATCGTCGGCGGAGACGCTCACTAGCTCGAAGTTGACGGCCTGATCGTTGTGGACGATGAGGAGGCGGTCGTGGCCACCGACGACAGCGTGCTCGATGTCGTACTCGACGCCCTCGACGCGCGGCCAGACGACGCGGAACTCGCCGGTCGGGTCGTCGGACGACAGCAGCCACGCCTCGCTGGTGATGTTGGAGCCGGCCTCGATGACGAGGAAACGGCGGCTGCGGGTGAGGCCGACGCCGATCCAGTACCGCTCGTCGGGCTCGTGGAAGACCTGCACGTCCTCCACGTCCGGGCCGTCGCCCACCCGGTGACGCCAGACGGTGTCCGGCCGCCAGGACTCGTCCACGGTCGTGTAGAAGATGTACGCGCCCGTCTGATCGAACAGGGCGCCGCCGGAGGTGCCCGTGATCTCGTCCGGGAACGTCACATTGTCGTCGACCAGCGACCGGACCCGGATCGTGTAGCGCTCGTCGCCCTCGGTGTCGACCGCCCAGAGCAGCCGCGTGCCGTCGGCGCTGACGTCGAAGCTGCCGAGCGCGTAGAAGTCGTGACCCTCGGCCTCGACGTTGTCGTCGAGCAGGATCTGCTCGCCGGGGAGGCCGTTCCGCTGCGCATCCTCGTCGAGCGTGGGCGGCACCCAGTCGTCGGCGGCCGCGATCGGTGCCCGGCAGTGGATGCCGTACTGCTTGCCCTCGACCGTGCGGGTGTAGTACCACCATCCGCCCTCGCGCACCGGGACGCTCATGTCGGTCTCGCGGGTGCGCGACTTGATCTCGTCGAAGAGCTGCTCGCGGAGGACCGCCAGGTGCTCGGTGCGAGCGTTCGTGTACGCGTTCTCCTCGTGGAGGTGCGCGACGACCGCGGGATCGTCCTTCTCGCGCAGCCACTCGTAATCGTCGACGTAGACGTCGCCGTGGTGGACGCGTTCGACGGGCTTCTTGGGTGTGACCGGCGGGGTGAGCATGAGCCCAGGCTATCGGGCGATGCCCACCCCGAGCGGGGTCACGGCCGCAGCAGGACCTTGCCCACGCGTCCCGGCTCACCGCTCGCGGCGACCGCAGCGGCGATGTCGTCGAGCGAGTGGATGCCGGCGACCGGCAGAGTCAGCGTGCCGTCCTGGATGCGTGCGATCAACTCCTGGAACAGGCGCCCGCGCTGGTCGGCCGGCATCTCGCGGCTGACCACGCTGCCCCAGAATCCCTTCACGGTCACCTGCTTGAAGATGATGTCGCCGGAGGCGAGCTCGAGCGTGGGGGACGCCATGGCGCCGAAGATCACGAGGGTGCCGTTCTCCGCGATGGTGGAGAGCACCTCACCGGCGGATGCGCCGCCGACCGAGTCCACGCCCGCACGGATCGGCGCGCCACCGGTGATCTCGGCCAGTCGTTCACGCCAGCCGTCGTCGTCGGTCGCGACGACGTTGCCGATGCCCTGGGCGCGGAGCTCCTCCACGCCCGCGGCGCGGCGGACCAGGCCGATCACGTTGAGACCCCGGGCGGCGCCGAGCTGGGCGACCATCCGCCCCACGGCACCGTTGGCGGCGTTCTGGATGAGCCAGTCGCCTTCGTTCAGATCGAGCGACTCGAGCAGGCTGATCGCGCTGAACGGCATCGACACCAGCTGAGCGGCGGACTCATCGGGGAGCCCGTCCGGTACCGGGATGAGCCCGGCGGCGCGGGTGACGAAGTACTCGGCCCACACGCCGAAGGTGCCTCCGGTGACGACCCGCTGTCCGACCGCGAGGTGCTCGACGCCCTCGCCGAGCGCATCCACCACGCCCACCGCCTCGGTGCCGGCCTGGGCAGGCAACTCGGGCTTGAACCCGTAGGTGCCGCGCACGGTCCACAGGTCGTGGTTGTGGATGGGGGAGAGCAGCAGCCGCAGGCGGACCTCGCCGGGCCCGGGCTGCGGCAGCTCGCGCTCTACGGTGGCGAGGACCTCGGCCGGGTCCCCGAACTCGTTGTGTACCAGTGCCTTCATCGCTCAGTCCTCCGAGATCGTGATCGTGACATCGATGTTGCCACGCGTCGCGTTCGAGTAGGGGCAGACGTGGTGTGCGGCATCCGCGAGCGCCTGGGCCTGCTCGGCCTCGATTCCGGGCAGGACGACCTCCAGCAGCACCGAGAGCTGGTACCCGCCGTCGCCGTTCGGGCCAATCTGGACGCGGCCGCCGACCGACGAGTCGTCGATCTTCACCTTCTGGCCACGGGCGACCGCCTGCAGCGCCGAGTGGAAGCACGCCGCGTATCCGGCTGCGAACAGCTGCTCGGGATTCGTCCCCGCGCCGGATCCGCCCATCTCCTTCGGAATAGCCAGGTCGAGCGCGAAGGAGCCGTCGCTGGTGGCGACGCGACCGTCGCGGCCCGCGCCGGTGGAGAGTGCTTCTGCGGTGTAGAGGACGTTCATCAGTGCCTTTCGGTGGTGTTCAGTTGCTGGAGACGACCGGGCGCTCCGCTGTTGCGGCGTGCATGGTCTCGGTGAGTCGGTGGAGGGTGTCGATGAGGGCGGCCGCGGCCTCCTGGTCGGGAAGCCCGGTGCCCGCTGCGATCCGTGCCGGGATGTGCGCGAGCTCGGGACGCAGCTCCTGGCCGCGCTCGCCGATGGCGACGGTCACGACACGCTCGTCGCCGGGGCGCCGCTCGCGCCGGACCAGCCCGGACTGCTCCATGCGGCGGAGGAGCGGCGACAGGGTGCCCGAGTCGAGCTGCAGGTGGTCCCCGAGCGACCCGACGGTCTGCTCGCCCTCCATCCACAGGGTGACGAGGACGAGGTACTGCGGGTAGGTGAGGCCCCACGGCTCCAGGAGCGTGCGGTACGCCTGCGTTGTGGCGCGGGTCGCTGCGTAGAGCGAGAAGCACACCATCTCATCGGTCACCGGCATAGCCCAACAATTGCACACAATTCAGTTGTGCACAACTTATCGGACCTGGGCCCTGTCCATCGAGGGGACGCAACACGCCGTTATGCCGCCTCGATTACGGCGTGTTGCGTCCCATGGATGCGGGCGGCCGCGGCGCGCGTCAGCGGGCGGCGGCGAAGGCCAGCAGGGCGGCGCCTGCGCGGCCGGCGTCGCCGCCGAGGGCGCTCTGCGCGACGGGAGGACGCTCGCGCCAGGCGAGGCCCGCCGACATGCGCTCGCCGAGCGGGCCGAACAGCGCGTCTCCGGCGTGCGACACCCCGCCGCCCAGAACGATCAGCCCCGGGTCGAAGAGCAGGGTCAGGATGTTGAGGCCCTGCGCGAGCACATCCAGCGCCTCCGACCACACGCGGTCCGCCAGCGGGTCCTCGCCGAGTCGCGCCACGATCTGCCGGGTGCTGAGGGCCTCACCGCCGGCCGCGCGGTAGCGACGGGCCACGCCTGCGCCGGACATATAGACCTCGAGACAGCCGCGCTGTCCACAGGTGCACAGCTCCCCACCGGGGATGACCGGGATGTGACCGAACTCGCCGGCGGCACCGGTCGCGCCCGTGACGGCGCCGCCGGACGAGACCAGGGCCGCGGCGACGCCGGTGCCGATGGGTACCAGCACGAAGTCGCGGAACCCGCGCGCCGCACCGCTGCTCCGTTCGGCGAGGCCCGCCGCGCGGACATCGTGACCGACGGCGACGGGCAGCCCGAGCTCGGAGCGCAGGATGTCGAGGAGGGGCACATCCCGCCAGCCGAGGTTCGAGGCGTAGTGCACGAGCCCGCGTTCCTCGTCGAGCATCCCGGGGGTGGCGACTCCGGCCCCGACGACGTCGTGACCGTCGTCCGCTGCTGTCCGGCGCAGGTCGGCGAGCAGCCGGACCACGGCTGTCAGGATGCCGTCGGCGGGAGTGGCCAGCGTCGACTCGGCGAGGGTCGCGCCGTCTTCTGCGACGACGGCGCCCTTCATGGCGGTTCCGCCGAGGTCGACGGCGAGGACGACCGGGACTCCGCTCATGCGGTGACCCCGCTCATGTCGGTGCCGGCCCCCGAAACCGCGGCGACGACCGCGCCGACGACCGCCGCCGACGTGACCGCGCGCTCCCCGGAGTCGTACGCGGTCGGTGCCGCAGCACCCGCGGTCGTCACCAGCTCCTGCGCGCGCAGGTGGACCTCCCGCACGCCGGTGGCCGCGACGATCTCGGCCGCATTGCCCGGCCGCACGCCGCCTCCCGCGAGGATCGTGATCCGGTCGCCCGCCTGATCCACCAGCCGCGCCAGTCCTTCGGCGCCCTCGCGGGCCGCGGGGGCGCAACCGGAGGTCAGCACCCGCGTGATGCCGAACCCGACGAGCTGTTCGAGCGCCGCTGCACGATCCTCCACCTGATCGAACGCCTTATGGAAGGTCACGGGTGCGTCCCCGCAGGCTGCGACGAGTCGGCGGGTCGCGTCCCCATTGATCCGCCCGTCGTCGCGCAGAGCGCCGATCACGAAACCGAGGGTCACGCCCGCAGGATTCGGCAGCGCGCGCATCGAATGGATGTCATCCACCATCGCCTGCACCTCGACCTCGTCGTAGACGAAGTCGCCGGGCCGCTGACGGATCAGCACCTGGATGCCGATCCGGGCGGCCGCGCGCAGTGCGCCGGCGACCGTGCCGATGGACGGGGTGATCCCGCCCTCGCCCAGGGCGGCGCACAGCTCGACGCGGTCGGCGCCTGCCTCCTCCGCGACGCGGACACCGGCCAGGTCGTCCAGACAGATCTCGACGACGGTCACGCGAGGCGCTCCAGCGCGGCCACGAGGTCCGCGCCGGGCTCGATCGCGCCGACCGGAACGCCTCCGCCGAGCACCGGGAGGTCGACGAGTGCACGGGCGTCCGCGATGGGCGTGCCCAGCGCCTCCAGCACGCGCAAGGCGATCAGGGTCGTCGCGCGGGGGCTGCCGTCCACGATCTTCATAGCGACAGCGGTGCCGTCGGCGGCCGCGACCCCGATGACCCCCTCCGCGCCGCCCTTGGCGAGCGCGCCGGGCACCATCTCCATCAGGGTGGTGTTCTGGTGGCCCGTTCCGCCGACGTAGTACGGGTGCTCGCGCATCGCGTCCGCGACGGCCCGTTCCGGTGTTCCCGGCTGGGCCTGCACCAGGCGCCCGAACGCGCGCGCGACTCCGCGCACGCTCGTGCCGAACAGCGGAGCCCCGCAGCCGTCGATCGCGTCGTGCCCGACGGGGACGCCGGTGAGGTCGGCCATCGTAGCCCGGATGTGCTGCTGCAGCGGGTGGGCCGGGTCCAGGTAGCTCTCGGTCGGCCAGCCGTTCGCGGCGGCGGCGAGCAGCATCGCTGCGTGCTTGCCGGAGCAGTTCATCCGAACGCGGGAGCGGCTCTCGCCGTCGTGCAGCATCCGCTCGAAGGTGGCCTCGTCCTCGGGCCGGTCCACCGGGCAGCCGAGAGCGGAGTCGTCGACGCCTGCGCGTGCCAGGAGCGACCGCACGAGGCGCACGTGCTCGTCCTCGCCGGTGTGGCTCCCGGCGGCGATCGCCAGCTCGGGGCCTGCGAGCGCTGCGCCGGCGGTGAGGCAGCCGAGTGCTTGGAGCGGCTTCACGGTGCTGCGCGGCAGCACGACCGCATCCGGGTCGCCCAGCTCGATCAGCGGCGCACCCGACGGATCGAGCGCGACCAGACTGCCGAAGTGCCGGCTCTCGATCAGACCCGAGCGGCGCACCACGGCCAGCTCGGCGAGCACGGCGGAACCCGATGCGGAAGGGAGGGACACGGTGGGCGCGGTGCTAGGCATGTTCGGCTTTCGAGGTGTCGGCGTCGTCCTCGTGCTCGACGGCCGCGACGGCGGGAAGGGAGGGGAGGGTCGGCGGCGCGATGGTGCGCCGCCGGGAGCCGCGCTGCAGCCGCGACGCGAACGCCGACAGGCTGCCGTTCACGATCAGGTAGATCACGGTCACGGCGACGTAGGTCGGGATGAGCAGGTGCAGGTACGAGGCCAGCACCTGCCCCCGATACAGCAGCTCGGTGAAGGCGACGATGTAGCCGAGCGAGGTGTCCTTGAGGAGGCTGACGAACTGGGTCACCAGCGACGGCGTGACGTTGCGAAACGCCTGGGGGAGCACCACGTACGTCATGGCCTGCACCGGCCGCATCCCGAGGCTCAGGGCGGCCTCGCGCTGACCGCGCGGCAGGCTGAGGATGCCCGCACGGATGATCTCGGCGAAGACGGCCGCATTCGCGATCGTGAGCGGGACGACCAGCTTCCACAGGGTGGGCAGGTTGATCCCGATCTGCGGAAGGCCGAACAGCATCAGGTAGATCACCAGCAGCACCGGAACGGTTCGCGCGATCTCGATGTACAGCCCGCAGAGGAAGCGCACCCACTTGACGTGACTGACCCTGCCCAGTGCGAGCAGGATTCCGAGCAGGCCGCCGAGGACCGCGACGATCGCCGCCGCCTCCAGCGTGCCGAGGAGCCCGACGAGGAGGTACTGCCAGATCGGCCACTGGGTGAAGGGAGCCCAGCGTTCCGGTGCGAGCTGACCGTGGGCGGCGAACTGCCAGAGCCCGAGACCGACGATCGCGGCGAGGACGAGGAGGCTGACCGTCGAGCCGATCGCGATGTTGCGACGCCCGCGCGGTCCTGGCGCGTCGTAGATGAAGGAGGCTGCGTAGCGGCGCTTCGTGGGGCGTGCGCGCACCGGAGCGGGCCGGTCCGGGATGAGTTGAGCGGTCATCGGACGATCGCCACCTTTCGCTCGACCCAGCCCGCGGCGAGGCCGATGGCGAGGGCGATGGCCATGTAGATCAGACCCGCGGTCGAGAAGATGACGATGGGCTGTGCCGCGACGAGGTTGACCTTGTTGACCGCAGCCGTGAGTTCGACGACACCGATCGCGGCGGCGAGGGCGGTGTTCATGGCGAGGGCGATCATCACGTTGCCGATCGGCTGGACGACCGCGCGCAGCGCCTGCGGCACGACGACGTACCGCAGCGACTGCCAGAGGGTGAGCCCGAGGGCGCGGGACGCCTCCACTTGGCCGACCGGGACCGTGTTCACGCCCGATCGGACGGCTTCGGCGACGTAGGCGGCCTCGTAGACGGTCAGGACGATGATGGCCGTCGGCGTGAGGGGCAACAGGATGCCGGCGTCCGGAAGTGCGAAGACCGCCAGCAGGAGGAGCGCCAGCAGCGGAACATTGATGAAGAACTGCACGTAGAGAAAGGCCGCAGCGCGCAGCACCGGGATCGGGCTGACGCGGGCGATCGTCACCAGCACGCCGAGGACGATGGAGCCGACGCCTGCCACCACGGCCATCAGCAGGGTCGTGCCGAGCGCCTGGACCAGGGGTCCGAGGTTGTCGATCAGGGGGTTCATCGTTCTCTCATCGGGCGGGCGGAGGGGTGGATGACGGGGTGGGCCGGATGCGCGCGGGCGTGGGGGCCGCCTCCACGCGCACCCGGCCGGTCTCGTCAGGAGCCGGGGACGGACCCGATCTCCGGAGGCGTCGGGATCTCGGAGTCGGTCACGGTGCCGAGCGTGGTCTTCCACGCCTTGCCCCACTGGCCGCCCTTCTGGATCGTCTTCAGCCAGTCGTTGACGAACTTCTTGAAGTCGTCGTCACCGTGCTTGAGGCCGATCCCGTAGGGCTCCTTCGTGAAGGGCTGCCCGACGACCTTGATCTGCTTCTCGCTGGCCGCGTCGCTGGCGAGCAGGGTGTAGTCCTGCACGTAGGCGTCGCCGCGGCCCTGGATGAGCGCCTGGACGGCCGCAGGGTCGGTGCCGAACGCCGTGACGGTCGCCTTCGGCGCGATCTTCGGCACCTCGGTCACGGCCGGCGTGTTGGCGCCGACGATGACGTTCTTGCCGTCGAGGTCCTTGTAGCTCTTGATGTCCTTGTTGTCGCTCTTGACGGCGACGGACAGGCCGGACTCGAAGTACGGACCGGCGAAGTCGACCTGCTTGGCCCGCTCCTCCGTGATCGTGTACGTGTTGAAGACGACGTCGACCGTGTCGTTCTGCAGCATCGCCTCACGGGTCTCGGACGCCGGCGGAACGATCTCCACGTTCGGCTTGCCCAGGATGTACGTGGCGAGCAGCTTGGCGAGCTCGGCGTCGAAGCCGTTCACCTTGGCGGGGTCGGTCGGGTCCTGCTGCGACAGCAGCGGGGCGTCGAGCGCCTCGGCGACGATGAGCTTGCCGCGCTTCTTGATCTTCTCCATGGTCGAGCCGGAGATGATCAGGTCGGCCTTGGCGACCGGAGCGCCGGCGAGCACGGAGTCTCCGGACGCGGTCGAGCTGGCGTCGCTGCCGGGCAGTGCCGTGGTTCCGGAGCAGGCGGTGACGGCGAGCGTCACGGCTGCGAGCAGGACGCCGGCGACGGCGCTCTTCCTGCGGATGCTGCGGGTCATGGGATGCATCCCTTTCTGATGTGGGCGGAGTGTGATGGTGGAACGGTGGTGCGTGACCTCGTGCGGTGTCAGTGCGACAGCACGGAGGCCAGGAACGACTGCGCCCGCGCGGACGCGGGCGAGTCGAAGAATTGGGCGGGCGGGGCCTGCTCGACGATCTGTCCACGGTCCATGAAGACGACGCGGTCGGCCGCGCGACGGGCGAAGCCCATCTCGTGGGTGACGACGATCATCGTCATGCCCTCCTTCGCGAGGGAGGTCATCACGTCCAGCACCTCGCCGACCATCTCGGGGTCGAGGGCGCTGGTCGGCTCGTCGAAGAGCATCACTTTGGGCTGCATGGCGAGGGCGCGGGCGATGGCCGCCCGCTGCTGCTGGCCGCCGGAGAGCTGGGCCGGATGGCTGTCCGCCTTGTCAGCGATGCCGACGCGGTCCAGCAACTCCATCGCCTGAGCCCGGGCGGACTCTTTGCCGAGCTTGCGCACCTTGAGCGGTGCGAGGGTGACGTTCTCCAGGATGGTGCGGTGTGCGAAGAGGTTGAAGGACTGGAACACCATCCCGACCTCGGCGCGGAGCTTCGCGAGCGGCGCGCCCTCCTGGGGGAGCAGTTCGCCGTCGACGCGGATCTCGCCTCCGTCGATCGTCTCGAGACGGTTGATGGAGCGGCACAGCGTCGACTTGCCCGATCCGGAAGGGCCGACCACGACGACGACCTCGCTCGGCGCGACGTCCAGATCGATGTCCTTCAGCACGTGCAGGTCGCCGAAGTACTTGTCGACCCCGCGCAGACTCACCATGGGCTGTGCGTCCGTTGCTGTCATCCGGGTTCCTCGCATCGTCTTCGGGCAGGTTTCGATGAGCGTACTAAGTAAACGCCGATAACCGCAATATCGAAATTAGATAATGCAATATCGAACGAAGTCGGTACAGTATCCTCAACGAAACGCGGAGTGACCACACTCCGCCATCCGGGAGGGCGCCGATGACGAGCACGATGGAGGGGACGCCGATCCCGGCGGGCCCCGGCACGCCCGGCGGCATCCTCGACCTGGTCCGTTCCGGCCGCTCCCGCTCGCGCGCCGACCTCGCCCGCAGCACCGGTCTCTCGCCCTCGACCGTCTCGCAGCGCGTGGACGCACTCATCGCCGCCGGCTACCTCCGCGAGGCCGGGGCCGGCGTCTCCCATGGAGGCCGCCGGCCGCGCGCCCTCGAGGTGGATGCCTCCACCGGTGTGGTCTGCGCCGCCGACCTGGGCTCGCACCACGCGACTTTCGGACTCATCGACCTGAACGGTCGCCTCCTGGCATCCCGCACCGAGACGATGGACATCGGCACCGGTCCCGCGGCCGTCCTCGGCTGGATCGCCGAGGTCGGCCGGCAGCTGACGGCCGAGCATGCGCAGCCCGGCCAGACCCTCCGCGGATTCGGCATCGGCCTCCCGGGTCCGGTCGATTCGACCACCGGCCGCATGGTGTCGCCGTCGCGCATGCCGGGCTGGAACGGCGTCGACGTCGCCGCCGAGCTGACCGCGATCACCGGCCTGCCCGCAGCGGCCGACAACGACGCGAACCTCATGGCTCTCGGCGAGTACGACTCGCTCGGCGCAGACGTGGGCGAGCTCGTCTTCGTCAAGGCCGGTTCGAGCATCGGTTGCGGGATCATCGCCTTCGGTGGCGTCTACCACGGCTACCACGGCATGGCGGGCGACATCAGTCACGTCACCGTGCCGGGGGCGCCGGCCGTGCTCTGCTCCTGCGGCCGGATCGGGTGCCTGGATGCGGTCGCCGGGGGCGCCGCGATCGTGCAGGCTCTCCGCGCCTCCGGGGTCGAGATCACCGACACCCGCGAGGTGCTCGCGCTCGCACGCGACGCGCACCCGCGGGCCACGCAGGAGCTGCGGGAGGCGGGCCTCCGCACCGGGGGCGTGCTCGCGACGATCATGAACTTCTTCAACCCGCAGCGGCTCGTGCTCGGCGGCATCCTCGGGGAGGCGGAGGCTTTCGTCGCCGGGGTCCGCTCGGCGATCTACTCCGACTGCCTGCCGATGATCACCGACCAGCTCGACATCGCCGTCAGCGTGGCGAAGGAGAACGCGGGCATCCGTGGGGCCGGTCGTCTCATCCTCGACTCGGTGTTCGATCCGGCTCGGGTCGACCTCGTCGTGCGATGACGCATGGGGCCGCGATCGTCGGCGCGGGACGGATGGGCCAGGCGCACGCCTCTGCCTGGGAGCGCAACGGTGTCCCGGTGCGGTGGGTCGTCTCGCCGCGGCGGCGCCCCGAACTGACCGACGCGCCGGATGCCCGCTGGGCCACGACCCTCGCCGAAGCGCTGACGGATCCGTACGTCACCCTGGTCTCGATCTGCACACCGACGCCGTCGCACGCCGACCTGGCGATCCAGGCGCTCCAAAGCGGTCGCAGCGTCCTGTTGGAGAAGCCGATCGCACTGACGGAGCAGGATGCGCTGCGCGTCGCGGACGCCGCATCCCGCGCCCGCGGCACGCTGATGGTGGCGCACGTCGTCCGGTTCTTCCCCGGTTATGCGGCCCTCGCCGACCGGGTGGCCTCGGGGTCGGTCGGACGGCCGCGAGTCGTGCGGGCCTCCCGCATCTCGGATGCCCCGGCCGGGTTCGACTGGCTTGCCGACGAGAACCGGTCGGGCGGCATCCTCGTGGACTTCGCCATCCACGACATCGACCAGGCGAACGCGTACCTCGGCCGGGCGCTCGCCGTCACCAGTGTCCGGATGGGCGGCGAGGAGTTCGGCTCGCCGGTCGCGACCACGATCGAATACGAGGGCGGAGGGGTCGCGCAGCTGCTCAGCGTCTCCGACCTGCCGCGCGGTGAGCCGTTCCGCACCGCCTTCGAGGTCGTCGGTGACAGGGGTGTGGATGTGGCGGACCCGGACGCCGGGGACGCCTTCGCCGCGCAGGCACGCTACTTCGTGGAGTGCGTCGATCGCGGGATGCCGCCCGAGCGCGCGCCGGTCGCCGCTGCGGTGGACGCGCTGCGCGTCGCCCTCGCGGCGCGCGAGTCCGCGCGCACCGGCCGCCGCATCCCGCTGCCCCGGTAGGGTGGGCGCGTGAGCGACAAGTGGTGGCAGTCGGCGGTCGTCTATCAGGTGTACCCGCGGAGCTTCGCAGACAGTGACGGCGACGGCATCGGCGACCTGCGCGGTGTCATCCAGCACCTCGACTACCTGGAGCGGCTCGGCGTCGACGTGGTCTGGCTCTCGCCCATCTACGCGTCGCCGCACGACGACAACGGGTACGACATCAGCGACTACCGTGCGATCGACCCCCTGTTCGGCACGTTCGATGACTTCGACGAGCTGCTGGAGGGGCTGCACGCGCGCGGCATGAAGCTCGTCATGGACCTCGTCGTCAACCACACCTCCGACGAGCACCCGTGGTTCATCGAGTCGGCGTCCTCCACCGACAACCCGAAACGCGACTGGTACTGGTGGCGTCCGCCGCGCGGCGGGCGTCAGCCGGGGGAACAGGGGGCCGAGCCCAACAACTGGGGCTCCTTCTTCTCGGGTCCCGCCTGGCAGCTCGACGCGCAGACCGGCGAGTACTACCTCCACCTCTTCTCGCGCAAGCAGCCCGACCTCAACTGGGAGAACCCGGAGGTGCGGGAGGCCGTCTACTACATGATGAACTGGTGGCTCGACCGCGGGGTCGACGGGTTCCGGATGGACGTCATCAACTTCATCTCGAAGGTGACCGCACTGCCTGACGGCGACGTGCCGCCGGGCGCCCTCTACGGCGACGCGTACCCGTACTTCGGGCAGGGACCGCGCATCCACGAGTTCCTGCAGGAGATGCACCAGCGGGTGTTCCTCGGCCGTGGCGATCGGTACCTCACGGTCGGCGAGATGCCGGGCGTCGACGTCGAACAGGCCCGGCAGTTCACCGACCCGCGCAGCGGCGAGCTGGACATGGTCTTCCAGTTCGAGCACGTCGACCTGGACCACGGACCCGGCGGAAAGTGGGACTACCGGCCGTCGACCGTGCTCGACCTCAAGCGCAACCTCAGCAAGTGGCAGGAAGGCCTCGCCGACGTCGGCTGGAACAGTCTCTACTGGAACAACCACGACCAGCCGCGCGTGGTCAGCCGGTTCGGCGACGACGGGGAGCACCGTGTGGCCTCCGCGAAGGCGCTGGGCACCATCCTGCACCTGATGCGTGGCACGCCGTACGTCTACCAGGGCGAAGAGCTGGGGATGACGAACGTGCCGTTCGCCTCCATCGACGACTACCGCGACATCGAGACGCTCAACCATTACGCCGAGGCGGTCGACATCATGGGGGAGCCGGCGGATGAGGTGCTCGCTGCGCTGCGACGGACCAGCCGGGACAACGCGCGGACCCCGATGCAGTGGACCGGCGGCGAGCACGGCGGCTTCACCACGGGGACGCCGTGGATCCCCGTCAATCCGAACGCCGCCGAGATCAACGCCGAGGCGGAGGTCGCCGACGATGACTCGGTGTTCGCCCACTACCGCGCGCTCATCGAGCTGCGCCACCGGTCGGAGGTCGTCGCGAGCGGCGACTACGAGCTGGTGCTCGCCGAGCATCCACAGGTCTTCGCGTACACCCGATCACTCGGCGCGCAGTCCTTGCTCGTGCTCGCCAATCTGACCGGCGCGGATGCGACTTTCGACCGCGACGAGCTGCCGGGGTGGTCGGAGGCGAAGGTCGTGCTGACCAGCTTGGGCTCGCCGGCATCCTCGCGCGACGGCCTCCCGGCCGCTCTGCGCCCGTGGGAGGCGGTCGTGCTCTCGCGCGGATGACGGTCTTGCGCGCCGGCGTCGTGAGGTGTGGGATGGGCGGCACGATGGCGTCGGGAGGCGACGATGGGCGAGTACATTGCGCGGGCGGAGATCGACGTTGCCGCACCGCGCCGGGTCGTGTGGCGGGTGCTGACCTCGAACGGCGCACGCCCCGAGATCATGTTCGGCGCGGAAGTCGTGTCGGACTGGCGGCTCGGGTCGCCGATCGCCTGGAAGGGCGAATGGCAGGGGAAGCGGTTCGAGGACCACGGGCGGGTGATCGAGCTGGAGGATCGGGAGGAGCCGTGGCGCATCGTCCTGACGCACTTCAGCCCGCTGAGCGGACTGCCGGACGAGCCCCAGAACTACCACACGCTCCGGTTCGAGCTGGATGAACTTCCGACGGGAACGCATGTCACTCTCGATCAGGACAACAACCCGACGCGCGAAGCGGCGCAGCATTCGCAGGAGAACTGGTCCCGGATGCTCGAAGGCGTCAAGCAGGTCGCAGAGAGGGAGGTCCGCTAGGGCCTGACGACCGGGTCAGTCGACCGGGTCAGTCCTCGAACGCCTCGTGCATGAAGGCGGCGAGGAAGAGATCGAAGGCTTGAACAGTGCCGTTCCTGTCGCCGCTGATCAGGAAGCCGAAGTGGAGGCCGGCGGCGGAGTCGACCAGCCAGCGCGAGAGGACTCCCGCTCGCCGGCTCTCGATGCCCTGCTTCTTGAGCCAGGTCCTGACGGTGTCGCGCCAATGCGTGAACGCCGTGGTGACCCGCTTGCCGATGTCGGGGTCGATCGGCTCGAGCGCGCCCGCCTCGAACTGGAGCCGCAGAGCCGTTCGGTTGTTGTCACGGAGGGAGTGCCGGAAGGCCTCCTTGTACCAGTCGCGGAACTGCTCCTGGCTGAAGGCCGTGACGTCGACACCCGTCATGGACTCGGACTGCTGACGGACGCCCTCCTCGAGGATGGCGTCGATCATCTCCTGGCGCGACCCGAAGTGGTACACGAACGAGTAGGTGCTCACGCCCAGTGCCGTCGCCAGGCTTCGGAACGTCATCCGCGACAGGGGCTCGGTTGCGACGTGCTCCATGATGCGCCCGAGGAGCTCGGGTTTGCGGTTCGGATCTGGGGTGCGTCCCACGCGATAACACTAGTCCGAATATCGGGCCGGATGGCTAGACAGGTTTCAGGGTTTGCGTCCCGGCGGGTTCGGGCCGTTCCCGTTCCCGTTCCCGGGGCCGCCGCCCGCTCCGGCGGCCGGAGCGCCAGGGGCTGCCGGGGCCGCGGGCGCCGCCGGCGGCTTCGGGGCGACCGGCGCCGTCGTGTACTTGCCGCTGGGCGACGGGAAGGCTGTGCCGCCGTAGACCGCGTTCAGTGCTGCCATGATCCGCTTGGCGATGGAGAACTTGACGTTGCCGCCGCCGATGCCCTGGAAACTGACGCTTCGGAGCGCCACGCCTCCCTGCACGTTGCCCACCCACGTCGCCTGCGCGACCTTGGTGGTGGAGGTGACCAGCCAGTTCTCGACCGAGTTGTCGGTCGTACCCGTCTTGCCGAAGACCGGGATGCCGTCTCCGGGGTTCGCCGACGCCGCCGTGCCGCCGCCCCGAAGGACGCCCTGCAGGGCGAAGATCGCCGCCGCAGCGACCTGCGGGTCGATCGGTGTGGCCGAGCACGTCGACTTGGGGACCGGCTGGTCGGCGCCGTGAGCATCGACGACCTTGTCGATCGCGACCGGGCTGCAGGCGACGCCGTGGTTGGCGATTCCCGCGTACGCCGTCGCCATGGTCATCGGGGCGATGTAGTTGGTCCCGAGCACCGACGAGGGGTTCGCCCGGAACGGGTTGGCGGCCTCGTCGGCGCCATGCACGAGGAGGTCCTGGGCGCGCTGCTTGATTCCGCACAGATCCAGCTGGGTCGCCATCTGGGCGAAGATGCTGTTGATCGACTGTGCTGTCGCGTTCATCACGGTCGTCGCACTCACCGACTCGCCCTCGTCGTTCGCCACGGGCCACGGTGCCCCGCCGATGTCGTTGCAGGGGTCGCTCGCGTGGAACAGAGACTGCGGGAAGAGGTGCTGGGCGCCGTTGACCGTCTGGTAGAGGGAATGCCCCTCCTGCAACCACTCCAGCAGGTCGAACGCCTTGTAGGCGGATCCCGTCTGGAACCCTTCCGAGCCGCCGTAGTCGTAGTCCGTGTTGTAGTTGACCGCCGTGGTCCCCGGGGCCGGGCTCGCGGTGTTGTCGTACGGGCGGTTCTGCACCATGGTCACCACGCGGCCCGTCCCGACCTCCACCGAGACGTTCGACGAGCCCACGTCGAGCCGGGGATCCGCGGCCGGGATGTACGAGCTCACGGCTGCCTGCGCCTGCGTCTGCAGGTCGAGGTTGAGCGTGGTGTAGATCTTGAGTCCGCCGCGGGTGAGGAAGTTGGAGCGGTCGTCCTCGGTCTTGCCGAAGATGGGGTCCTGCTCGATGACGCGCTCGACGTAGTCGCAGAAGAAGGCGGCGTTGTACTGCTGGGCCGTCATGCACCCGTTCTGGGTGGGCGAGATCTTGGGCTCGACCTTGGTGGCGCGGGCCGCATCATGCTCTTCCTTGGTGATCTTTCCGTTGGTGAGCATCCGATCGAGCACGTAGTTGCGACGGTCCAGCGTCTCCTTGTACCCGTTGGCGGCGCCGTTCTCCTTGCTGTCCGGCTTGTCGATACGGAGATTGTCCGGGTTGTTGAGGATGGCGATGAGGGTCGCCGCCTGCTGCAGGTTCACATCCTTGGCGCCCACGCCGAAGTAGTACTCGGCCGCAGACTGCACCCCGTACACGCGCCCGCCGAAGAGGGCGATGTTGAGGTAGCTCTGCAGGATGTCGTTCTTCGAGTACTCCTTCTCGAGCCCGATCGCGTAGCGCATCTCCTTGAGCTTGCGGGATGGATCGACCTTCGTCGCGTCGTCGTAACAGGCTTCATAGGCGGTGAGCTGCTTCTTCTGCACGGCGTCGGTGGCGGTCGGGTCCGGCTGTTTGTTCTCGCACCGCTGCACCAGGATGTTCTTGACGTACTGCTGGGTGATGGACGATCCGCCCTGCACCGACTTGTGCAGCGCGGTGAGCACCGCCCCGCGGAGCGTGCCCGTGACGTCGACGCCGCCGTGCTCGTAGAACCGCGGATCCTCGGTCGCGACGGCCGCGTCCTTGAGGTTCTGGGAGATGCCGTCCCAGCCGACCTCGATGCGGTTCTGCGAGTAGAAGGTCGCGATGGGAACCTGCTGCCCGTTGCTCAGGGCGTACATCGTGGAGGCCTGTGCCAGCGGCTCGACCTTGACGTACTCGGGGAGCCCGTCGAAGACGCTGATGGTGGAGTCGGCTGCCGACCCGGTCAGTGCGACCGCCGGCGTGACCGCCGCTGCTGCGAGAACACCGGCCAGGCCGCTCAGAGCGACGAAGCCGACAAGCGCAGGCGCCCATCCCCATCTCATGCGTCTTCTCCCTCGTAGAGACCGTTCATCCGTGCGGCAATAGTACGCGTCGGGTGTGACGCCCTCGGGAGGCGAGCGCTCAGGTTGGGAGTTGAGCGAAGGTCGGCACGCCTGTGGACAGCAAGGTCACGTGGCATTGCGGAGCTTGTCGCAGAGCCGCACGAGCTGTTCGAGCTCGTCCGGGCTCAGCCGGCCACCGACGCGGTCGGTGATCGTTCGCATGTGATCGACGGCCACCCGGCGGAACATGTCGAACCCGGTGTCGGTCAAGCGGATCACGGTGCCTCGCGCATCCGACGGCTCCGGCTCCTTCGCCACCAGGCCGCGAGCGACGAGCCGGTCGATGAGGCGGCTGACGCTCGGCTGGGTGAGCAGGACGTGCTTGTTCAGGTCCCGCAGACGGATCTCGCGGTTCGGCTGGCGCGAGAGGTTGAACAGCACGTCGTACTCGTTGAACGAGATGTCGCGTGTGGGGAACTCCGCCGCCAGGGTGCGCATCACCGCGACCTGCGCCCGGAACAGCGACTCCCAGGCGGCGACTGCGCTGATCCGGGAGCGACTGGTGGAGTCTGCAATCGACGTCTCGGCCATGACTCATCCCCTCCGGCTCATGCTCGATGCATTCGCATCTTCTCATGATGAGCGTCCATGAGCATCCGTGCCACCACGGGACGAAATCGAACGCAAAGGGAAGAGCGGGAGGAGCGGCGCCGGACAAAAGATTGAGGGCCGACCGCAGAGGCTAGCGGCCGGCCCTCTCCCTTGCACCAAGAGTGTCCTGCAATCACATTCCGCGATGGCTGCCACAGCAAACAACCATTGCTCTTGAACTATATAACGAAGAGGTAACGGCATCTAGTTATCAAGTCGTTATTTTTTCTGCGAATTTTCTATGCATCCCTGAGCGGTCTCGCGGGCGGTACTCTCGGTCCCGTGGACGACGACGCCTCGGGCTTTCTGGGATCCATACCCGCGCACTACGACGCCGGCCTGGGGCCGGTGATCTTCCGCCACTACGCCGACGTGTTCGGCAGGGCGATCGCCGAGGCGCGGCCGAGGCGCATCCTCGAGACCGCGTCAGGCACCGGGATCTCCGCGGCCGCCATCGCCGAGCACAACCCCGACGCCGAGCTGACGATCAGCGACCTGAATGACGCCATGCTGGAGTTCGCCCGGGCAAAGGTGCCGCCGGGTACGCGCGTCGAGGTCGTGGACGTTCAGGCGCTCCCGTTCGCCGACGCGAGCTTCGATGTGGTCGCCTGCCAGTTCGGGATCATGTTCGTCCCCGACCTGGAGCTGGCGTTCCGCGAGGCACGGCGAGTGCTGGCGCCCGGCGGTGTCTTCTACTTCTCCGTCTGGGACAGCCATGCCAAGAACCGCTTCGCCGCCATCGTCGACGCACTGCTGAGGGAGCGGTTCCCCGACGATCCGCCGCCGTTCTACCGCGTGCCGTTCGGGCTGAGCGATGTGAACCGCCTCCGCGAGCTTGCGCAGTCCACCGGATTCGGCACCCTCCGCATCGATGTCGTTCCGCACGACGCGCCCGTCGCATCCTGGGACGATTTCGCCGACGGGCTGATCGCAGGGAACCCGGTGGCCGATCAGCTGCGGCGACGATCCGCCGACCTCGACGAGCTCATCCGGGAGGTCGCACGGCGCCTCGAGCAGGAATTCGGACCCGCGCCGACGACGACTCCGGTACAGACGATCTTCTTCCGCGCCTTCGTGTAGACACGATCACTCGATGTCGAATACTCTGGATAGAGTAGTCGAGCTCCGGAGGTGATCCCATGACGAAGCGCGCGGTCTCCAACCCGCTGGCGCTGGCGGTCCTCGCCTGCCTCTGGGAGCGCCCCATGTACCCGTACGAGATGACGACCACCATGCGCGAGCGGGGCAAGGAGGACAGCATCCGGCTCAACTTCGGGTCGCTGTACTCGGTGATCAAGTCGCTCGAGAAGCACGGCTTCATCGAGGTCGCGCAGACCGAGCGTGAGGGCAATCGTCCGGAGCGCGTCGTCTACGCGATCACCGATGCGGGCCGGGTCGAGTCCGAGCAGTGGCTGCGCGAGCTCATCGAGGTACCGGTGAAGGAGTACCCGGCGATCGAGACCGGACTCTCGCTGCTGCCGATCCTGCCGCCGCAGACCGCCGCCGACCTCCTGGAGCGCCGGCGTGATCGCCTCGATGCCGACCTGGCCTCTCGTCGCGAAATGCACGAGCAGGCCAGCGGCCTCCCCGAACTCTTCATGGTCGAGTCCCACTACCGGCTGGCCGTGCTGGAGGCCGAGCGAGCGTTCGTCGCCGACCTGGCCGAGCGCATCCGGAACCGCTCGATCGGCGGCTACAACGCGTGGGAGCAGCTGCATCGGCTGCTCTCCGAAGGCGTCGGCATGGAGGAGCTGATCGGCCGTCTGGCCGGTGGCGACTTCGGGCAGGAGGCGGCCGACCTGTACCGCTGACAACAGAACGATGGCCGGAGAGCGGCAACTCTCCGGCCATCCACACCTTCAGTCGTTCCGTCAAGGAACCTGCGTCAACAGTCACCGAGGGCTGTCTTCAAGGATATCCCGCGCCGGTGGCTGACCATCAGAAAGATAAGGAAAGTCACCATGGCTATCGCACACGTGCCGGCGCTCGCCGCCGAGCATCTCGTGAAGACCTACAGCGGCGGGCGGGGCAAGCCGCCCGTCCGCGCTCTCGACGACCTCGGCTTCGACGTCCAGGCGGGCACCGTCTTCGGCCTGCTCGGGCCCAATGGAGCGGGCAAATCCACGACCATGAAGATCCTGTCCACTCTCGCGCGGCCCGATTCGGGGTCGGCGTTCGTCGTCGGCATCGATGTGGCCCGGCATCCCTCCCGGGTTCGTCGTGCGCTCGGCTTCGTCGCACAGAAGCCCGTATCGGACCCGACGGACACGGGCGTTGAGAACCTCGTGCTCGCCGGCCGGCTGCAGGGGATGTCCGGCCGCGAGGCCACCGCCCGCGCCAGGGAGCTGCTCGAGCGGTTCGGCCTCGCCGAGCACGCCCGGCGGCAGGTGAAGACGTATTCCGGCGGCATGGCCCGCAAACTGGACGTCGCGATCGGCCTCATGCACCGCCCGCAGGTGCTGTTCCTCGACGAGCCGACCACCGGCCTCGACCCGGAGGCACGCACGGAGCTCTGGCTGGAACTGGAGCGGATGACGTCGGACGAGAACCTCACGGTCCTGCTGACGACGCACTACCTGGATGAGGCGGACCGCCTGGCCGACCGGCTCGCGATCGTCGACCACGGCCGGGTGGTGGCGGGAGGGACGCCCGAGGAACTGAAGAACGGCCTCCGCGGCGACGCCGTCATCGTCGAACTCGCCGGCGACGCCGACCCCTTCGCCGGGTTGGCCGCTCTGCAGCGGGTGGATGCGCTCCGCGAGGTGGGCGGAGACGGCCGTACGCTGCGCGCCCGTGCCGACAGCGGCGCGGCGACCCTGCCGCTCGCGCTCGCCGCGCTGGAGGCGGCCGGCGTCGCCGTCGCCTCCGCCACTGTCGCCCGGCCCAGCCTGGACGACGTCTATTTGCGGCACACCGGCCGCACCTTCACGCGGGCGCAGGAGTCCGCCGGATTCGTCCTGGAGAACGCATCATGACCACCGCGACCATCACCCGTCCGCGCTCACTGCGCCGGGGCGGCCCGACATTCCTGTCGCACACCCTGCTGCTCACCGGGCGCCAGCTACGCGCCGCGTGGCGGATGCCCGCCTTCCTCGTGATGAACCTGGTGCAGCCCGTGATCTGGCTGCTGCTGTTCGGGCAGCTCTTCAAGTCGGTCATCGACATCCCGGGCTTCGGTGTCGGGCAGAGCTACCTCGAGTACCTGACGCCGGGCGTCGTGATGATGCTCGCCCTGTTCGGGAGCGCGTGGTCGGGGACCGTGTACATCCAGGACATGGATCGGGGTGTGATGGACCGCTTCCTCACGTCTCCCACCAACCGCGGGGCGATGATCGTCTCCACCCTGGTGTACCAGTCGATCCTCGCCGTGGCCCAGTCGCTCATCGTGGTCGCGATCGCCTTCTGGGCGGGGGCGCGCTTCGACGGCGGGGTCGTCGGCATCCTGCTGCTGCTCCTCGGCGTGGTGCTGCTCACCGCCGTGTTCTGCTCGCTGTCGAACGCCGTCGCGCTGCTCGCACGGGAGCAGACCGCGCTGATCGGCATCTCGCAGCTGATCACGCTGCCGCTGATGTTCCTCAGCTCCGCGATCATGAACACGAAGCTCTCGCCGGAGTGGGTGCAGAACGTGGCGGCGTACAACCCGTTCGAGTGGGCGGTGATCGTCGGCCGGCAGGCTTTGAGCGCGCACCCCGACTGGTCATCCCTCTGGCTGCACGTCGCCCTCCTGGCCGCCCTGGCCATCCTCATGGCCACCTGGGCGACCACGGCCTTCCGCGCCTACCAGCGCTCCACCTGACCCGCCCACAATCGCTTCCTCACTTAATCCGCCGACACGCCGCCGGCACTCGGATTAAGTGAGGAAGCGATGACGGGAACGTCAGAAGAGGTCGGGGGAGGGGGCGCTGGCGTAGCGGATGGAGACGTCGGCGTGGCGGTCGAAACGGTAGCCGACGCCGCGCACCGTGCGCACGATGTCCTCGTAGCGGCCCAGCTTCGAACGCAGGCGGCGCACGTGGACGTCGATGGTGCGCTCGTTCGGCACCTCGTCCTCGTCGGCGTCGCTCCACAGGGAGCTGATCAGCTCGGAGCGCTCGATGGTCCGGCCCTCGCGCAGCACCAGGTACTGGAGAAGCTCGAACTCCTTGTAGGTGAGGGCGACGGTCTGGTTGTCGAGCACGAGGCGCTTGCGGGAGATATCGACGACGACGCCGGATGCCGCGCGGTCCTCGTCGTCATCCACGGCGACCGCGTGGCGGTGCTTCGCGACGGCCGCCGGGTCCTGCAGCGCGAGGCGGACGACGTCCACGTCGCGGCCACCGGCGCCGGCCGGGGCCAGGGCAACGGCGGCGTAGGTGCCGGCGGAGGGTGCGAGCTCGGCGGTGAGGCGCTTCAGCGCCTCGACGAGCTGACCGAGGTCGGTGCCGTCGGCGGCGGCCTTCGCCTCGTCGATTCCGACGTAGAGGACGAAGCCGCGGGCCTCGGTGCCCTCCGGGACGGCACGGATGCGCGGGGCGGGCTCAGCGGGAGCGGCGGCGGCCGGAGCCGGCCGGACCGGGGCGACGGGCGAGACGGCGGAGGTGCGGGGGAAGGCGGTGTCGATGGTGGCCAGAGACATGGGGATCGCGTCCTTTGAGATGATGTTCCGCATCCCCGGTGCGAGAGGACTCCGCGGGTACGCGGAGCTGCGGGGGGATCTGTGCGGGAAGTGTTGTGTTGTGGCCCGAGAGAGGGCCCGATGCGCGGGAGCGTGAGTGTGGCGCTCCCGGGGAGCGTTCGCCCGGTCACGACGGGATTGCGTCGGAGGGCGGCGGCTCGGCGAAGGGTCGTCAGATTAGCGGCACATTCGGCAACACATGACGGAGTCGCGGCCGGCCATCATCATGCCGGCATCCCCAAGGGCCTCGAAGGAGGTCAGGGTACGCGCGCTGTCAGTCATGCACGTCAGTAAAACCGATCGTGACGTGCCGTGTCAAATGATTACGCAATATTGCGAGGGGCTACACGGTCCCGTAGAGGCGGTCGCCGGCGTCGCCGAGACCCGGCACGATGTACCCGTTCTCGTTCAGCCGCTCGTCCAGCGAGCCCAGGACGATGGTGACGTTCCGGCCCTCCGTCGCCTTCTCGAGGGCGGCCAGGCCCTCGGGGGCGGCGAGCAGGCAGATGGCGGTCACATCCACCGCATTGCGCTGGAACAGGAAGTCGATGGCCGCGCCGAGCGAGCCGCCGGTCGCGAGCATCGGGTCGAGCACAAAGCACTGGCGATCGGAGAGGTCCATGGGGAGGCGCTCGGCGTAGGTCGTCGGCTCGAGGGTCTCCTCGTTGCGCACCATGCCGAGGAATCCGACCTCGGCGGTCGGCATCAGGCGCACCATCCCCTCGAGCATGCCGAGCCCGGCGCGCAGGATGGGGACGACCAGCGGACGCGGCTCGCTCAGTGCGACCCCCATCGTGGTCGTCACGGGCGTCTCGATCTCGACCGGCCGAACGCGCACGCCGCGGGTCGCCTCGTAGGCGAGCAGCGTGACCAGCTCTTCGGTGAGCTGGCGGAACACCGGCGACGGCGTCTGCTTGTCGCGGAGCACCGTCAGCTTGTGGGTGATCAGTGGGTGGTCCGCAACGTGCACTCGCATAGGCTCAAGGCTAGCCGAACTCGTCCGTATCCAACCCCGGGAGGACCGCCGTGAGCCTGACCGTGCCAAGCGCCTACGAGCAGTGGATGCGCCGCGCGCTCGACGACGCCCGGCTCGCGTTCGGCACGGGCGACGTGCCGGTCGCGGCGGTCGTGATCGACGAGAACGGCGACGTCATCGGAACCGGCCGCAATGAGCGCGAGCTGCGCCACGATCCCACCGCCCACGCCGAGGTGCTCGCGCTCCGCGAGGCGGCGGCGACGCGCGACGACTGGCACCTGGAGGGATGCACCCTCGTCGTGACGTTGGAGCCGTGCGTGATGTGCGCCGGAGCCGTGCTCGCTGCGCGCGTCCCGACCGTGGTGTTCGGGGCGTGGGATGAGAAGGCCGGCGCGGGAGGGTCGGTGTACGACGTGCTCCGGGATCGGAGGCTCAACCACCAGGTGCAGGTGTTCGCGGGCGTGCTGGCGGAGGAGTGCGGAGAGGTACTGCTCGACTTCTTCCGCGCCAAGCGCTGACGCGGTCGGCTACTCGGGCAGGCTGCTCAGCCACTCCGAGAACGCCGCGCGCGACGCCTCCTGCATCCGCGCCGAGTGGAGCTCGCGCTCGCGCCGCAGCGCCTCGGGGTCGATCGCCAGCTCATCCAACTCGTTGTAGCCGTCGGCGACCCAGGTCTCATGCATCTCGTCCGTGACCTCGGGATGGAACTGCACCGCGAGCGCGTACTCGCCGATCGCGAAGGCCTCGTTCGAGTAGTCGCTCGACGAGGCGAGCAGGGTCGCCTGCTCGGGGAGCTCGAAGGTGTCGCCGTGCCACTCCACCACCGGAACCCCGTCGAAGTGCCGGATGGGCGACGCCGCGCCCGCATCCGTCGCCTCCACCCGCCGGTAACCGATCTGCATGGTGTCGCCGCGGTACACGCGCTCGCCCAGTGCTCCGGCCATGAGTTGCGCGCCCAGGCAGACCCCGAGCGTGGGCCGCTCGGCTCCGAGGCGCGCTCGAAGCAGCGCCTTCTCGGCCTCCAGGAACGGGAACTCGTCGGTCTGGTACGCACCCATCTCGCCGCCCAGGACGACCACGAGGTCGGCCTCCTCCGGGTCGATGGCCGAGACGTCCTCGGTGCTCGCATCCACGATCCGCAGTTCGTAGCCGTGCTCGGCGAGGACCGGGCCGATGTTGCCGAGGTGGATGCTGGGGTCGTGCTGCAGGATGACGGCGGTGCGGGTCACTCGAGTCCTTTGATGACGATCGTGTCGGTGGCGGGGGCCCGGTCGTTCGGATCGATCCAGACGTCGGGTTCGATGTAGATGACGCGGGCGGCCGGGACCGCGGCGCGGATACGGCGCTCGACGACGTCGATGGCGGCGGCCACGTCGGCGAGCCGGTGCTCGCCCGAGAAGGCCAGCTTGGCCGCGACCATGAGTTCTTCCGGCCCCAGGTACAGCGTCTTCATGTGGATGATGCGCTCCACCTCGGGTCCCGCGGTGACGGCCTGCTCGATAGCGGCGAGGTCGGCATCCGTCGCCCCCTCTCCGACGAGCAGGCTCTTCGTCTCCATGCCGAGGATGATCGCGACGGTGACGAGCAGGGCGCCGATCAGCACCGTCCCGACGCCGTCCCACACGCTGTTGCCGGTGATGATCGTGAGCCCCACGCCCAGTAGCGCGAAGACCAGGCCGACGAGCGCGGCCACATCCTCCAGCAGCACCACCGGCAGTTCGGGAGCCTTGGCGCGGCGGATGAACTGGGGCCACGACATCCCCTTCTTGTGCGGACGCGACTCGCCGACCGCGGTGCGCAACGAGAAGGACTCGAGGCCGATGGCGATCAGCAGGACGACGATGGGCAGCCAGGCGTTCTCGAGTGGATGCGGGTGCGTGAGCTTCTCGATGCCTTCGTAGATCGAGAAGACGCCGCCGACCGAGAACAGGATGATCGACACGACGAACGCATAGACGTAGCGCTCACGGCCGTAGCCGAAGGGATGCTCCCGGTCCGCCTGCCGCCGCGACTTGCGGCCTCCGAGCAGCAGGAGCAGCTGGTTGCCGGAGTCGGCGAGCGAATGGACGCCCTCCGCGAGCATCGACGACGAGCCCGAGAACGCCCAGGCGATGAACTTCGTCAGGGCGATCCCGAGGTTGGCCGCGAAGGCGGCGACGATGGCCCTGGTCCCACCTGATGCGCTCATGCCCCCAATCCTAGGATGGAGGCATGGACGACACGCAGACTGTGACCCTTCCCACGATCGCCATGCTGGGCGCAGGCTCGATGGGCCGCGCCATCCTGAGCGGACTGCTCGCCCCGGGAGTCGAGGTGGCGGGCATCCGCGTGACGAATCGGTCGGAGGCGAAGGCGGCGGAGCTGGCCGGCACGCCGGGTGTGACCGCGTACGCGACCGAGACGCAGGCCGAAGCGAACCGGCTCGCCGTCGAGGGCGCGCAGGTGGTGATCGTCGCGGTCAAACCGGCGATGGTGCGCGACCTGCTCGCCGAGATCGGGGACTCACTGGCTCCGGGAACCGTCGTCGTCAGCGTCGCGGCCGGGGTCACCATCGCGACCATGGAGTCCCTGCTGCCGGACTCGGTCTCCGTCGTACGGGCGATGCCGAACACGCCTGCGGTCGTCGGCAAGGCGGTGACCGGCGTCAGCGTCGGCGCCCGGGCCGATGAGGACGATGCGGCCGTCACCCGCGCTCTGTTCGGGACCGTCGGCGAGGTCGTCGAGGTGCCGGAGGCGCAGCTGGATGCCCTTGGCACGATCTCGGGGTCGGGTCCGGCTTACGTCTTCCTGCTGATCGAAGCGCTGACCGCCGCCGCCGTCGAGAAGGGCTTCACGCCCGAGCAGGCGGCCACCTTGGTCAACGGCACCTTCCTGGGAGCGGCCGAACTGCTCGTCGCGTCCGGCGAGGCCCCGGCCGAACTCCGCCGTCGCGTAACGAGCCCCAACGGCACCACCGAGCGGGCCATCGCCGTCCTATCCGACGCCGACCTCCCCGCCCTCTTCGCCCGCGCCACCGACGCCGCCCTGGCCCGCTCCCGCGAACTCGCCGCCTCCTAACCCCGCCCCTCCCTGCTCTCCCTCTACCCACCATCGCTTCCTCACTTAATCTGCCGACACGCCGCCCGATCGCGGATTAACCGAGGAAGCGATGGCGAGAGCGCGACGGACGGTCAGGACGGCGCGCGGAACGGGGCCGCGCAGGTCCGCGGCGGTCACGAAGACGACGTTCCAGCCGACGGACATCAGCCGCTCTCGGCGGCGGATGTCAGCCTGGTAGGTCTCGTCGTCGGTTCGATGGTGATCACCTAGGTATTCGACGGCGACGCGATGCTCGGGGTAAGCCAGGTCGACCATTGCGATGAATGTACCGCCCTCGCTGATCCGCAGGTTCAACTCCGGCTCGGGCAACCCGGCATCCACGAGCTCGACCCTGAGGCGGGACTCCTGAGGGGACAGCGACCCGTAGCGGATGCGCTCGAGCGCCAGTCGGAGGTTGCGGACTCCTGGCCGTCGGCCGTGACGCCGGCAAGCTGCCTCCAGGTCTGCTCTCGTCCAGGGGCTGGGCTTTCCCGAATAGGGCTCGTCTCCGGTGAGGAGGTAGTCGCCCATGACGATGAGATCGGTGAGGCTGATTTGACCCGACAGCTGCGCCCAGGTGTCCTGTGCCGACATGCACCTGAGGCCACCGACATCGACCACCCTGTGTCCCGCCGGTCGCAACTCGTGCGGAATCACGCCGCGCACGCGAGAGGGCTTGCGTGGCGCGAAGACCGCCACGTCGATGCCGTGTGGCGCGAAGTGCCGGGGGAGAGGCAGGCGGTGGATGATGGCTGCGCTGAAGTGGCTGAAGGCATCCCCGTCGTGCTCCCTGGCGGCGTACGCCCTACACAGCGCGAGGTGGTCGTGGAGCTCCGCGCCAACCGTCCGAACGCCGTGGAACGGGCGCTGGACGTCCGCTCGATACAGGCGGTGACGGCTGATTCCTGCGGCAAGCCCTTGCGCGAGAGTGAAGCCGTCCAACGCCAGCTCGCCGAACTCCTCGCTTAAGTTCCTCATCCCCCGATCCTGACGCCGCCTTCACCGCCCAACCCAGTTATCCCCACCCCCGCCATCGCTTCCTCAGTTAATCCGCGAAATGGGCGCCCAAACGCGGATTAATCGAGGAATCGTTTGTGGGGGAGAGGGGGGAGGGGGGTTAGGCGTCGAGGGCGGCGAAGCGCTCGATGTCGGTGGAGGAGCCGGAGACGATGACGAGGTCGTGGTCGGTGACGACGGTGTCCGCGGTCGCGTAGGTGAAGGGGCGACCCGGCGGCTTGACGCCCACCACGGTGATGTTGTACTTCGAGCGCACGCCCGATTCCCCCAGGGGCAGGTTGCGGATCGGCTTGGGCGGGTACATCTTGACCAGCGCGAAGTCGTCGTCGAACTCGATGAAGTCGAGCATCCGTCCGGAGACAAGGTGCGCCGCGCGCTCGCCGGCCTCCGCCTCCGGGTAGATGACGTGGTTCGCTCCAATGCGCTCCAGGATCTTGCCGTGCGACTTCGAGATCGCCTTCGCCCAGATCTGCGGCACCTTCAGGTCGACGAGGTTCGCGGTGATCAGCACGCTCGCCTCGATGGAGGACCCGACGGCGACCACACCGATCGAGAAGTCCTCCGCCCCGATCTGGCGCAGGGTCTCGATCGACCGCGCGTCGGCCTGGACTGCGTGCGTCACGCGGTCGGCCCACTTCTGCACGAGCCCGGCGTCGGTGTCGATCGCGAGCACCTCGCGCCCGAGGCGATCGAGCTCGCCCGCGGTCGCCGCCCCGAATCGGCCCAGGCCGATCACCAGGACGGGCGCGTTGTGCTTGATCCGGTCAACCAACGAGCGGCCTCTCCTCCGGGTTGCTGTACAGCTGGCGGCGCTGGCTCTGCGCCAGGGCAGCGGCGAGAGTCACTGTACCAACGCGTCCGCAGAACATCGTCGCGGCCATGACGTAGACCCCGGCATCCGGCAGACGCTCGGTCAGGCCCGTGGACAGACCGCACGTAGCGAAGGCCGAGATGACGTCGAACAGGACGTGGTCGAGCGGCGCCTTCGTGATCTGCAGGATCAGGATGCTCGACACCGCCACGATCGTCGCCCCCCAGAGCGCGACCGCGACCGACAGGCGGAGGACGTCGATCGGGATGCGCCGGCGGAACGCATCCATGGAATCCACCCCTCTGGCCTCGGCGAAACCGGCCAGCAAGAGGACGGCCAGCGTGGTCACTTTGATGCCGCCGGCGGTGGATGCGGAGCCGCCGCCGATGAACATGAGCATGTCGGTCACCAGCAGGCTGGACCCGTGCAGGTCGTCGATCGGGATGGTCGCGAACCCTCCGGAACGGGCCATCGTCGACAGGAAGAGCGACTGGAACACGGTATGACCGGCGTCCAGGTGGCCGAACGTCTTGGGGTTGTCGAACTCCAGGATGATGTAGAGCGCCGCGCCGGCGATGAGGAGGATCACCGAGGTCAGCAGCGTGAGCTTCACGTGGATGGACCACCGGCGCCGCTTCGCGCGAAGGTTCGACGCGATGGCGAGGATCACGGGGAATCCGATGGCGCCCAGGAAGACGCCGATCATTAGAGCGCTGAGGAACCAGTAATCCGTCGCGAACGCGTGGATGCCTTCGGCGTTGGGAGTGAATCCGGTGTTGGTGAAGGCCATCGCCGAGTAGTAGATCGCCTCCCACACCGCGGTGCCGACGTCGATCCCGGCGATCAGCATGCGCGGGAAGAGCAGCACAGCGACGATTCCCTCGATGACGACCATGCTGATCGCCACGGTGGTCAGCAGCTTGCCGACCTCCCCCAGCCGGACCGCCTGCCCCTCGGCCACTGGGCCGGCGTGCATCCTCAGCGGATTGCTGTCGCTTGCGGCCATCAGCTTGGCGCGGAGACCCAGCTTGCGCGACACGATCAGTCCCAGGATGGACGCCATGGTCAGGACGCCGACCGCTCCGACCTGCACTCCGACATAGACCAGCAGGTGACCGAACACGGACCAGTGCGTCGCCATGTCGACGGTTGCGAGTCCGGTCACGCAGATGACGGAGACGGCCGTGAAGAGGGAGTCGGCGAGCGGCGTCCACTGGCCTTTCGCCGACGAGATCGGCAGCGAGAACAGCAACGTGAAGACGAGGATCAGCAGCGCGAATACGACGATCGCGAAGCGCGATGGGCTGCGTGCCGCGAAACCGTTGATCGCGGCACGAACACGCCCAACGGGCAGCGGGCTCCCGCCGCGGGCCGCTCGAATGGTGCTCATGTCTGGACCTTGCCGTCGTCTTCCTCTGCGGGGGCGGGCTTCGGACATGGTACTGCGCCGGGGGAATGACTAGCCTAGGCAAATGGCCGACATCTTCGACGTTATCGCCGACCCGACGCGGCGCGAGATCCTGCGGGTGCTGCTCGATCGCAGTTCCGACGGTACGCATGCCGCGGGCGATATATCCGTCTCCGAGATCGTGGCGAGGCTCGAGCTGAGCCAGCCGACCGTCTCCAAGCACCTGAAAGTGCTGCGGGAGGCCGGACTCGTCGCGGTGCGCGAAGTCGGTCAGCACCGCTACTACCGTCTCGATGCCGAGCCGCTCGAAGCGGTCGAGGACTGGGTCATTCCGTTCACGGCATCCGAGGACGATGTGGCGCTGAGCGTGCGTCTCGCCGAGGACACGCGGGAGTTCGCGAGCACGGTCGGCAAGGTGCTCGCCGACACCCGCCACCGGGTCTCGTCGGCGACGGAGCGGGTCACCCCGAAGAAGTGGCGCAAAGACTGACCCGCCCGAGTACGATGTCGGGCAGGAGAGGGGCGGACGATGGCACACGATCTCAAGGACGTGCGCTTCCTGACGGTTGCCGAGGTGGCCGACATGATGCGCGTCTCGCGCATGACCGTCTATCGCCTCGTCCATTCCGGTGAGCTTCCGGCCATCCGCTTCGGCCGATCCTTCCGCGTACCGGAGTCCGCCGTGGAGCAGCTGCTGCAGACGGCGGCCGTTCACGAAGGCGGCGTCGCGGACTCGGCGTGACGTCGGGTAGACTGTCACTTCGTGTCGCCGCGTCCCCGCGGCATACCCCTGATTCTTTGTGAGGTCCACGTGGGTTCCGTTATCAAGAAGCGTCGCAAGCGTATGGCGAAGAAGAAGCACCGCAAGCTGCTTCGCAAGACGCGCCACCAGCGTCGCAACAAGAAGTAGACCTCCGGTCTACGGCTCAAGCGTCGGTCCTTCCGGTCCGACGCTTTTTGCTGTGCAGATTAGGGTGGATGCGTGTCCAGCGTCTCTCTGACCCTCATCGGCAAGCCGGGGTGCCATCTGTGCGATGACGCGCGCGAGGTCATCCGGGGGGTGATCGCCGACCTGCCGGCAGACGCACCGGGCGTGACGCTCGAGGAGCGCGACATCCTGCAGGATGCGGACCTCTTCGAGAAGTACGTCGAGGAGATTCCCGTCGTGCTCGTCGAAGGACGCGTCCACACCTACTGGCGCGTCGACCCGGCGCGTCTGCGCACCGCACTCTTGGAGGCCCGATGACCATCCGCCATGTCGTCTCGTGGAAGCTCGCGGCCACCGACGAGACGCAGCGCGCCGAGCACGCGTCGCGGATCAAGCAGGGACTGGAGTCCCTCCCCACCGTCATCCCGCAGCTTCGGTTTCTGCAGGTCGGCGTGAATGTGGTGCCGGCGAACGACTTCGACGTCGTGCTGATCAGCGACTTCGACAGCGTCGGGGACATCGCGATCTACCAGGAGCACCCGGCGCATCTCGAGGTGGCCGCGTTCATCCGCTCCGTGGTCGCGTCGCGCGCCTCGGTCGACTTCGCGGTCTGACGACGCAGCGGTCTGACGACGCAGCGGTCTGACGACTCAGAAGACCGGGTTCTTCGCGATGTCGCCTTCGCTGCGGCGATAGTCCGAGAGGAACTGCTTCAGCGTTCCCGAGTAGAGCGCGCGCACCAGGTCGCCCGCCTTCGCGCCGTCGCGCTCTTTCGCGGCGGCGGCGATCTCGGCGAGAGCGGCCGGCAGGTCGTCGACCCCGAACGGCGTGTGCCACACCGAGATATAGCGCAGCAGCTGTGGGCTGAGTCCTTCGCTCACCGAGACGAGCACGTCGTTGTCGCCCGCGCGGGCCACGTCGAGGAAGAATTCGTTGAAAGCACGGCCCAGTGCGGGGAGGTCGCGCGCCTTCGCGGCCTTGCGGACGTCCTTCTGCGCCTTGTCGAGCCGGCTCACCGTTGCGTTGTCGACCGTGGGGACGACGGTGCGCACCGCGTGCTCGTGCAGCAGACCGGTCGTGTAGATGGCCTCGTCGATGGCCTTCAGGTCGATCGGCGCGACGCGGGTGTAGCGGTTCGGTGCCATCTCGACGAGCCCGATGTCGGCCAGCTTCATCAGGGCCTCGCGGATCGGGGTGCGGGAGACGCCGAGCCAGGCGGTGAGCTTCTCGTCGAGGAGCGTCTCACCCGGCTCGAGCGTGCCGTCGAGGATGCCGTCGTACAGACGGTCGTAGACGACGTCGCGCAGGAGGCGGCGTTCGACGGGTGCGGTTTCGCTCACGGGCAGCGGCATCAGCGGAGCTCCTTCCGGGGAGCGGGGAACTCGTCTGCGATCGTCACGAGCCCCTTGGTGAACAGCTCGAGTGCGGCACGGCCGGCCTTGTCGGCTTTACCCCCGATGGCTGCGTCCGTGAGGGCTTTCAGGAACGGCCGGCCCTTGTCGAAGGCGGCGGCGGACGGAGCGGCGTTGAGCGCGCGCTGCACCTCGGGCAGGTGACGCTTGAGGAGGCGCGCGACGGTGCCGTTGTCGAGGCGCCGGACGAAGACACCGAGGAAGCCGTCCGCGGAGAGACCGGTGCGGACAGCAGCGGCGGCATCGTCGTCGGCGTGGCGCAGCGACTCGCGGTCGACATCGGTGAGCAGTGGGGTCGCATCCCGGACCACGCCGGCGACGAGCACACCGACGGTCGTGATCAGATCGCGCAGACGGTCCCGCTCGATCGGCGTCACCCGTGTGCGTCGCTGCGGCAGGATCTCGACGAGCCCCATCGCTGCGAGCTGATTGAGCGCTTCGCGGACGGGGGTGCGCGAGACACCCACCCACCGCTCGATCTCGGCGTCGTACAGCTGCTCTCCGGGAAGGAGGTCGCCGTCTACGATCGCGTCGAGCAGGCGAAGGAAGACTTCGTCACGGATGAGCCGGCGGGGGCTGGCGGCTCCGGTCACGGGCACGGGCATGAATGTATGTTACATCCCGGTAGCTCAGGTCGAGGTCCTGAAGTACAGAGTGTCGAAAGCGGGTAATGACTGCCTGCACCGGCGTTTCGGCGCGAATCGAACCCACATCGAGTGCACACCCAGCCCCCACGGGCCGTACAGTCGCGCGGGCGTAGGCTGGTCCGGTGAGATCAGCCCCGACCGCTCGGCGGGAGACTGGCGTGACGGTCCTCGAGGCCGAGACCACACCGCTCGATGACGTCCGCCAGCTCATCCCCTTCCTCCACTCCCGCACGCCTTTGCTCTGGCTGCGCAAAGGCGAGGGGATGGCCGGGATCGGAGAGGTGCTGCGGCTCGACTTCACGGGTCCCGACCGCATCCAGCAGGCATCCGCCGCGTGGCGCGCGACGACAGCCGCCGCGACGGTCGACGACGCGGTGCGGACGCCGGGCACGGGGTTGGTGGCGTTCGGAACGTTCGCGTTCGATGACGAGAGCACGGCGACGAGCACCCTGATCGTGCCGGAGGTCGTGATCGGCCGGAGGGGCGGCAGGAGCTGGATCACGCGCATCCGGCGAGCGGGCGACGCTCCGTCTGCGTCTCTTCCCGTCCCGACTCCCTTCGGCGACGAATACCGGCTTAGCCTCCTTCCGGGCGAGCTGGCTGAGGACGGCTACCGTTCGGCCGTCGCAGCAGCCGTCGAGCGGATCCGCGAGGACGACCTCTCCAAGGTGGTGCTGGCCCGGGATCTGCGCGGCCACCTGCCGCAGGAGTCCGACGTCCGCCGCGCGCTGGTCGACCTCGCTCTCGGCTACCCGGACTGCTGGACGTTCGCCGTGGACGGGCTCGTCGGCTCGTCGCCGGAGACGCTGGTCCGCGTCCACCACGGCACGGTCACCGCGCGCGTCCTCGCGGGGACCATCTCGCGCGGACCCGATGCCCGACAGGATGCCGCGGCTGCGGCCGAGCTGGTTGCGAGCGCGAAGGACCAGGGCGAGCACCGCTTCGCCGTCACCAGCGTCATGGATGCGCTCCGCCCGCACAGCGCCGACCTGGCCGCCAGCGAGGAGCCGTTCACCCTGAAGCTCCCCAACCTCTGGCACCTGGCGACGGACATCGCCGGGATGCTGAGCGACGGGTCGAGCTCGCTCGATCTCGCGTCCGCACTGCATCCCACCGCCGCGGTCGCGGGCACCCCGCGGACCGAGGCGCTGGCGCTCATCCGCGAGCTGGAGCCGTTCGATCGCGGGCGCTACGCGGGACCGGTCGGTTGGGTCGGCGGCGACGGCGACGGCGAATGGGCCATCGCGCTGCGGTGCGCACAGGTCACCACGAGCGGCGACCTCACGGCGTACGCGGGCGCGGGCATCGTCGCCGACTCCGACCCGGACCGCGAGCTCGCCGAGACGACGATGAAGTTCCGGCCGATCGTGGAGGCGTTCGGCTGAGCCGAGTGCGGCGTCCTCAGGACTGCTCGAGGCGCCGCTTCTGCTCCTCGACGTCATAGTCCGGGCGCGGCCACTCCAGGTCGAGGCTCTCGAGCGCGTGGATGAGCAGCTGCTGGACGGCGAGGCGCGCGTACCACTTGTGGTCGGCGGGGACCACGAACCACGGCGCGTAGGCAGAGGTCGTGCGGTCGAGGGCGACCTGGTAGGCCTCTTGGTATTCGTCCCATAGCAAGCGCTCGTCGACGTCGGCGGGATTGAACTTCCAGAACTTGTCGGGTCGCTCCAGGCGGGAAGCGAGCCGCCTCTTCTGCTCGTCCTTGCTCAGGTGCAACATCACCTTGATGACCGTGGTGCCGGACTGGGCGAGCTCCTTCTCGAACGCGTTGATGGCACCGTAGCGCCGCTCGATCTCATCGGGCGGCGCCAACTGTCGTACGCGGCCGATCAGCACGTCCTCGTAGTGGGAGCGGTCGAACACCCCCACCTGGCCGGCCGCGGGGACCTGGCGCCAGACACGCCAGAGGAAGTCGTGCGCGAGCTCCTCCGGGGTGGGCTTGCCGAAGCCGGCGTAATGGACGCCGCCCGGATTCATGGCGCCGATCACGTGAGAGACGATTCCGCCCTTGCCCGCGGTGTCCATGGCCTGAAGGACGAGCAGGACGGAACGTGGTTCGCCCTCCCGCCCGCAGGCGAAGAGCTGCTCCTGAAGGTCGGCCAGGATGCCGCCTCCGCTCGCGAGGGCCTTCTCGCCGTCCTTCTTGTCCCCATCGAATCCGGGGGTTCCGTCGGTGGCCTGTTCGGAAAGTGTGAAGCCGGGTCGCACCCGAAGGAGCTCGTAGGGCTCGGTGGTCCAGTCCTCGGTGTCGCTCATGGCCGCCTCCTCGTCGCCGGGACGCCCATGGTAGTCCCCGGTGTGTCCGCGTGGTCCGCGCAGATTTGCCTTCTAGCCGAGGGTGATGGCGCAGCACTACGTTGTGCGCGATAGAGGAGGCCGAGATGAACTCGTTCTGGAGTGTGTTCCTATACGTCTTCTGGATCTTCGCGTTCGTCGCGTTCCTGATGATCCTGTTCACGGTGCTGGTGGATCTGTTCCGCGACCAGTCGCTGAACGGGTGGTGGAAGGCCGTATGGGTGATCTTCCTGGTGTTCCTGCCGGGAATCACGCTGCTCGTCTACCTGATCGCGCGCGGGCGGGGGATGGCGGAGCGCAATCAGGCGCGACACGCGACGGTTCCCGAGGATGACACCTGGGGCCAGCATCCGACGCCTTCGGCGACGCCCGCCGCCGACATCCAGCAGGCGCAGACCCTTCTCGACCAGGGGGTCATCAGCAGCGGAGAGTTCGACGCCCTGCGCGCGAAGGCGCTGGGACAGCGGTATTGAGCGGAGCGCCAGCGCGTCCGTCGCCCGTGCTCGCTGATCATTCGGCGTGCATTCAGGGCCGCCGAATGCACGCCGCCGACGCCGCAGCCTAAGCTGGTGGAGTGAGTAAGGCCGACCTCAGCAAGCAGCCCGCCCAGGTCGCCGCCATGTTCGACCAGGTGTCGACGCGCTACGACCGGACGAATGCCGTCCTGTCGGTGGGCAATGCGGCGCTGTGGCGCGTGGCGACGACGCGCGCCGTCGATCCCCGAGCCGGGGAGACCATCCTCGACGTCGCGGCCGGGACCGGGACCTCCAGCGCCTCGCTCGCGCGCAACGGCGCTTCGGTCGTCGCCGCCGACTTCTCCGAGGGGATGATCGAGGTCGGCCGTCAGCGTCAGGCCGGCAATCCCTTCGTCCGCTTCGTGCAGGCCGACGCCATGGCGCTTCCGTTCGACGACGACTCGTTCGACGCGGTCACGATCTCCTTCGGACTGCGGAACATCGTCGACCCGAAGAAGGCGCTCGCCGAGTTCTACCGCGTGGTCAAGCCGGGTGGCCGCGTCGTGGTCTGCGAGTTCTCGCAGCCCCCGCTCGCTCCCGTCCGCGCCGGCTACTCGGCGTACCTGAAGTACGGGATGCCCGTGCTCGCCCGGGTCGCCAGCTCGAACCCCGCCGCCTACGAGTACCTGATGGAGTCGATCCAGGCGTGGCCGAACCAGCGCGAGCTGGCCACGTGGATGCGCGAGGCAGGACTCGAGCGGGTCGCGTTCCGCAACCTCACCGCAGGTATCGTGGCGCTTCACCGTGGGTATAAGCCCGAGCGTCCGGTTGCTGCCGAGCCGGTGGCCGAGAAGCCGGCGCCTGCGAAGAAGCCCGCGACCGCGAAGAAGCCGGTGGCCGCGAAGCCGGCGGCCGTGAAGCCCGCTACCGCGAAGCCGGCGGCCGCGAAGAAGCCCGCGACCGCGAAGCCCAAGCCGGCACCGGAATCCGTTGCACCGGCCGGTTCCGAACAGTCTGCGTCCACCGTTTCGCCCGAGGGGGAGTAGTGCCACGAAGTGTCCCCGCGATGCGGCGCGCATCCCTGACCGGCCAACTCGGCTTCACCGAGCGGATCTTCATCCGCGGTGAAGACCGGGATATGGCGAACGCCGTCGACGACGGGCTGGCCCAGGTCGAGGAGGGACTGCACCGCGAGATGCATTTCGCGGACAATCTCGCCGACGTGACCGCCCGTTATCTGCTCGAAGCCGGTGGAAAGCGCGTACGTCCGATGCTCACGCTTCTGGCTGCTCAGCTGGGCGACGGCACCAACGAGAATGTCATCCAGGCCGCCGAGGCGGTCGAGATCACCCACCTCGCCTCGCTCTACCACGACGACGTCATGGACGACTCGCAGATGCGCCGGGGGGTCCCGAGCGCACAGTTCGTCTGGGGCAACTCGGTCGCGGTCCTGACGGGAGACCTGCTGTTCGCCCGCGCCAGCAAGCTCGTGTCCGCGCTCGGCGTCCGGGCCATCGAACTCCAGGCCGACACCTTCGAGCGGCTGTGCCTCGGCCAGCTCCACGAGACCATCGGTCCGCAGGACGGCGAAGACCCGATCGAGCATTACATCCGGGTACTCCAGGACAAGACCGGTTCGCTCATCGCCGTCGCGGCGCAGATGGGCGTCGTCTTCTCGAACGCCCCGAGCGAGTACGAGCAGCCCGTCGTCGTCTTCGGCGAGAAGATCGGCGTCGCCTTCCAGCTGATCGACGACGTCATCGATCTGTCGTCCGAGGGCGTCGCCGAGACGGGCAAGACCCCGGGCAATGATCTGCGCGCCGGTGTCGCAACCCTGCCCGTGCTTCGACTGCGCGAGCGGGCGCCGTCGGACCCCGAAGCCGCAGCCCTTCTCGAACGCCTGGAGCGAGACGTCATCGGCTCGGCCGAAGACGGCGAAGTGACCCCCGCCGCGATCGAAGCGATCGCGGCCCTCCGCGAGCACGACGTGACCCGCCAGACCCTCGACGAGGCCCACCGCTGGGCGCGCGAGGCCGTGGAGGCGCTCGCGCCGCTCCCGGACGGCCCGGTGAAGAAGGCACTCGTCCGGTTCGCGGACACCATCGTCGAGCGCTCCAGCTGAGCCGCACGCAACACCAGAAGGAATCAACGCATGACCAAACTTCGACTGGCCATCGTCGGCGCCGGGCCGGCGGGGATCTACGCCGCCGACATCCTGCTGAAGGCGGAGCGCAACTTCGATGTCTCCATCGACCTCTTCGAACAGCTCCCGGCACCCTACGGTCTCGTCCGCTACGGCGTAGCCCCCGACCACCCGCGCATCAAGGGCATCATCACGGCGCTGCGCGACGTTCTCGACCGCGGTGACATCCGCATCTTCGGCAATGTCGAGTACGGCCGGGACATCACCCTCGACGACCTGAAGCACCACTACAACGCCGTCATCTTCGCGACGGGCGCGGTGCGGGATGCGGACCTCGACATCCCGGGCGTCGAACTCCACGGGTCGTATGGTGCCGCCGACTTCGTCAGCTGGTTCGACGGCCACCCCGATGTCCCGCGCACGTGGCCGCTGGAGGCGAAGTCCGTCGCCGTCATCGGCAACGGCAATGTCGCGCTCGATGTCTCGCGCATGCTCGCCAAGCACGCCGACGATCTCCTTCCGACGGAGATTCCCGACAACGTCTACGAGGGGCTGAAGAGCTCTCCCGTGACCGACGTTCACGTGTTCGGGCGGCGCGGACCGGCGCAGGTGAAGTTCACGCCGCTGGAGCTGCGGGAGCTCGGCGAGCTGCGCGATGTCGACATGATCCTCTACGACGAGGACTTCGACTACGACGAGCAGTCGAAAGCGGCAGTAGCCAGCAACAAGCAGGTCATGGTGATCGACCGCGTGCTCCAGCAGTGGCGCCAGCGCGAGGTGGGGCAGGCGTCCCGTCGGCTGCACCTGCACTTCTACGCGAAGCCGCTCGAGGTCGTCGGCGATGACCACGGCAACGTGCGCGCGCTCCGCTACGAGCGGACCGCTCCCGACGGCGAGGGCGGAGTGCGCGGCACCGGCGAGATCCGCGAACTCGAGATCGACGCGCTCTACCGGGCGGTGGGCTACTTCGGCTCGCCGCTCCCTGGCATCCCCTTCGACCGCAAGCACGGCGTCATCCCGAACCACGAGGGCCAGGTGCTGCGCAAGGGCGACAACGAGCGCATGTACGGCGTCTACGCGACGGGGTGGATCAAGCGGGGTCCGGTCGGACTCATCGGTCACACCAAGTCGGACGCCATGGAGACGATCAAGCATGTGATCAACGATCAGGGCAACTGGTGGTCTCCGGCAGACCCCTCCGAGCAATCTGTGGAGAACCTCCTGCGCGAGCGTGGTGTGGAATTCACGACACTCGACGGCTGGCACAACCTGGACACCCACGAGCAGGCGCTCGGCTCCGAACGCGGTCGCGTGCGCGTCAAGGTCGTGCCGCGCGACGAGATGGTGCGCGTGTCGAACCGCGCGCCCGTCGGCAGTGGCCCAGCGGTGAGCGGACCGGCCGAGTAGCCCCGCCGCGAGTATGGCCACCGCGCGCGAATGGCGAACCGATGTTCTCGGGGCGCCCTTCGAGCAGCTGACCCTTCCGCTGACGTCCGACGGCGAGGGGGAGGTCGTGGCCACCCTCGTGCGCTACTCGCCCCCGCCGCACCTCCACCTCCATCGAGGCGTGGCGGCCGGCAGCGACGTGCTGTACGTGCACGGCTGGTCGGACTACTTCTTCCAGACCGAGCTGGCCCGCTTCTGGCACGATCAGGGCGCGCGCTTCCACGCCCTCGACCTGCGCAAATACGGTCGCAGCCTCCGTCCCGGGCAGACTCCCGGCTTCGTGGACGACCTCGCGACCTACGATGAGGACATCGAAGCCGCGCTGGCGGCGATCGGCCACGGCGCGGAGGAGGGAGAATCCCGCTCGCGCCGGCTTATACTGGTCGGCCACTCGACCGGGGGACTGACGCTGAGCCTGTGGGCCGATCGGCACCCCGGCCGGGCTGACGCACTCGTGCTGAACAGTCCGTGGCTGGAGTTCCAGGCGCACTCCGTCGGCCGCGCGGCGCTCCTCCCGCTCGTCGACCTGCACGCGCGCCTCGATCCGAAAGCCGCCATGCCCAACGTCGATCTCGGCTTCTATACGCGAACGGTCTCGCGCACGCTGGACGGCGAGTGGGACTACGACCTGGCCTGGCGTCCGGTGCGCGGGTTCACCGTGCATCCCGCGTGGTTGACGGCCGTCCTGGCGGGACACGCGCGGGTCGCCGCCGGTCTCGCCATCGACGTACCGGTGCTCACGCTGCTGTCGGCCCGCTCCACACTGCTCCCGTATTGGACGCCCGACATGCTGCGGTCGGACGTCGTGCTCGTCGTGCGGGATATCGCGGAGCGTGCTCTCGGTCTGGCGCCCACGGTCACGGTCTCATGGGTGAAGGATGCGCTCCACGACGTGTTCCTCTCCGCGCCGCCCGTCCGCCGTGCGGCATATGGGGATGTGGAGCGGTGGATGCGCGGCTACCTCAGCGCAGGTTGACGAACTGGACGGCGACGTCGAGGTCGGCATTCTTCAGGAGGGCCATGGTCGCCTGGAGGTCATCGCGGCTCTTGGAGCTCACGCGGAGCTCGTCGCCCTGGATCTGCGACTTGACCGTCTTGGGCGCCTCGTCGCGGATGAGCTTGTTGATCTTCTTGGCGGCGTCCTGCTCGATGCCGTTCTTGAGTCCCACCTCGATGCGGAACTCCTTGCCCGAGGGGTACGGCGCACCCGTGTCGAGCGACTTGAGCGTGATGCCGCGCTTGATGAACTTCGACTCGAGCACCTCGAGCACGGCCTTGACCCGCTCTTCGGTGTTGGCCTTGAGCAGAACCTTCTCGCCGCTCCACTCGACCGATGCGCCGACGTTCTTGAAGTCGTAGCGCTGCTCCACTTCCTTGCGGGCCTGGTTGACGGCGTTGTCCGCCTCCATCTTGTCGACCTTGCTGACGACGTCGAACGAGGAGTCTGCCATGGTGTCCGTCCTTCCGTGGTTGAGCTGCTCCCAGTCTACGAGTGACCGAGTCGCCTTGCCTTGCCCTGAGGGATGCGACAGGCTGAGGTAAGCCTTACTCAGTCAGGAGTCCCGATTGGCCGACCTCATCCCCTTCTCTCAGGCTCTTCGCGAGCGCACCCGCGGGGTGCACCAGGAGAGCGAGGGCGCCGTCTTCATGCAAGACCTGATGAGCGGCAAGGGATCCCGCGGCGACTACATCTCGTTGTTGTCGCAGCACTACTTCATTTACGAAGCTCTGGAGGAGGCGGCGCTGCGGATGGCGTCGGATCCGGTCGCGAACCTGTTCATCAGCCCGGCTCTGACCCGGCTGCCCGCGATCGAGTCGGACCTGGCGTTCCTCCTGGGCGAAGAATGGTCCGACCGCATCGCTCCACTCCCGTCGACACTGCGCTACACCGCGCGCATCCGGGAGGTCGGCCGGAGCTGGCCCGGCGGGTTCATCGCACACCACTACACCCGGTACCTCGGTGATCTGTCGGGCGGTCAGATCATCCGCACCCTGTTGCAGCGGCAGTACGGCTTCGAGACCAACGGTGTCGGCTTCTACGTCTTCGCCGACATCGCCAAGCCGAAGCTCTTCAAAGACACGTACCGCTCGCAACTGGATGCTGTCGAGTGGACCGCGGACGAGCGTGACCGCGTGATCGACGAAGTCGGGCTCGCGTTCCGCTTCAACACCGAGTTGTTCGACGACCTGGCACTGGCGAAGACCGCGGCCTGAGCGGGGTCGGCCGGCCGATCAGGCCGTCTGGCCGATCAGGCCGTCTGGGCCAGCTCGGCGTAGTACGTGACGTGGCAGCCGTCGCCGCTGCACTCGACGCAGACAGTGATTTCCTCACTGTGCTGCCGGGGGTCGGCCCCCGTGCCGTCGCACCGTTCGCAAATCTCCAACGTTCTCATGCCCACGATTGTGCGCCCGACCACCGACATCCGTGGCAGCCGCGCCGGGGTGTCGCGATCGCACGGAATCCTCACGGCATTCTGCCCACAGCAGAACGGGTCGATCACGCAGCAGCGGATCCGGGCCATCCGACATAGGCTGGCGCCATGCTTCTGCGGCACGCCATCGGCTCCGTGCTCCGCCGGATCAGGACGGAGCGCGGCACGACGCTGCGCGAGCTCTCCGAGCACTCGCAGGTGTCCGTCCCGTACCTCTCCGAGATCGAGCGCGGGCGCAAGGAGGCGTCGTCCGAGATCCTCGCCGCGCTGTGCCGCGTGCTCGATGTCAGCGAGGGCGACCTGCTGACGAGCGCGGCCGCGGAGTTCAGCGGAGCGCAGGTGCTCAGCCTCGTACCGGAGAGCCGCGCCGCGCGGGAGGTGCTGACGGCCGCCGAGCTGGCGCCCGCGGTGGCCGCGGCCGGCACGCAGAAGCCGGGTGTGGTGGCCCTCGCCGCCTGACCCATCGCCGTCCGGACCGCTGGCCGGTGGCTGATTTCGCGTGCGGGCGCGCGACAGCTATTCTTGTCTGGCGCCTTCGATCACGAGACTACTGGTGGTTGGAGCGCCCCGGCGAGTTACCCAAGCGGCCAAAGGGATCTGACTGTAAATCAGACTGCTCAGCATTCGGGGGTTCGAATCCCTCACTCGCCACCGCACGCGAACGAGCCCGGCCCCTTCGGCCGGGCTCGTTTTCGTTGCCCCGCCGCCGGGCGGTCGCGCGATGAGTGCGGCGGTTCGGAACGAGTGCGGTCCGGCGCGCAGCAGCAGACGTGACGAGAGACCGCAGTCGCCCCGCGGGCGGCGGCATCTGAGAGGCTTGGGCCATGACCTCCAACGTCGAACTGCGCGAGATCGCCGCCACCATCGCCCGGCGAGCCGCCGCCTTCGCTCTGCAGCGGAGGCAGGACGGTGTCGAGATCGCCGCATCCAAGTCGTCGCTGAGCGACATCGTCACTCGGGCCGATCGTGAGACCGAGCAGCTGATCCGGGATGCCCTCGCGGCGGCCCGGCCGCGGGACGGATTCCTGGGGGAGGAGTCGGGCGGCGGCGCCAGCGAGAGCGGGCTGACGTGGGTCGTCGACCCGATCGACGGAACGGTCAACTACTTCTACGGCATCCCGGCGTGGGCGGTCAGCATCGCCGTCGTCGAGGGGGACCCGGACCCGTCCACCTGGCGCGTGCTGGCCGGAGCGGTGGTGAATCCGGTGCTGAAGGAGACGTTCACGGCGTCCGCGGGCGGCGGCGCGCAGCTGAACGGCGTGCCGCTTCGGGTCAACGAGGGAGTCGACCTGGACCTCGCGCTCGTCGGCACCGGTTTCGGCTACGACGCGGAGGTGCGGCGACGGCAGGCCCGCTTCGTCGACGAGCTGATCGGGGACGTCCGCGATATCCGCCGGATCGGGGCAGCATCTCTCGACCTCTGCTCGGTCGCCGCCGGACGGCTGGACGCCTACTTCGAGCGTGGGCTGAATCCGTGGGACCACGCAGCGGGCGCGCTCATCGCCGCAGAGGCCGGCGCGCGCGTCGCCGGGGTCGGGGGAGGGCCGGCCGACCGCAGGCTGCTGGTGGCCGCCGCACCCGGACTGTTCGAGCGGCTGCACCCGCGCGCGGACCGCTTCTACGCCGACTGGGAGTGAGACGGCCGCGTGGAGCGGTGTACTCCCTCTCCGGCGGTCAGGCCAGCCAGACCGTGGTGTCTTGCGGAAGCAGGCCGTCTTCGAGGTCGCCGCTCGCGAGCACGACCTCGCCCGCGCCGTCCGGGAGGGTCAGCGGCTCGGTCCCGAAGTTGACCACGACGGTCACGTCGCCGGTACGGAAGGCGAGGGAGTCGCCGCCCAGCTCGATCCACTCGGGAGCGCCGAACGCGAGATCGTGTTCGCGGCGCAACTCCAGGGTCCGCTCGTACATCGACAGCGTCGAACCGGCGACGCCCTCCTGCGACGTTCGCGTGTACTCCGCCCAGACGGCGGGCTGAGGCAGCCAGCTCGCGGGGCCCGGGCCGAAGCCGTAGGACGCTGCGTCCCCGTCCCACGGGATGGGCACCCGGCAGCCGTCGCGGCCGTAGCGTTCGCCGTTGGTGCGGAACCACGTGGGATCCTGCCGAGCCTCGTCCGGCAGGTCGATGGCCTCCGGAAGGCCGAGCTCCTCGCCCTGGTACAGGTAGGCGGAGCCGGGGAGCGCGAGCATGAGCGCCGTCGCGGCGCGGGCCCGGCGCAGGGCGAACGCGGGGTCGGGCAGACCCGTCGTCGTGGGGCCGATCCCGTGGCCCTGCAGGTTCTCGCCCTGGAGCGCGAGACGGGTCGCGTGGCGGACGACATCGTGGTTCGACAGCACCCACGTGCTGGGGGCGCCGACGCTGCTGAAGGCGGCGATGGAGCGGTCGATCACGGCGCGGAGGGCGTCCGCATCCCACGGCGTCTCCAGGTACGCGAAGTTGAACGTCTGCTGCATCTCGTCGGGGCGCACCCAGCGGGCCAGCTTCTCCAGCGGTTCCACCCAGGCTTCGCCGCACAGGACGCGGTCGCCCTCGTACTCCTCCAGGACTGTGTGCCAGTCGCGGTAGATGTCGTGGACGCCGTCCTGCGCGAAGTACGGCGGCGTCGGCGGGTCGAACTCGGCGTGCGCGGCGATCTCGGGCTCCAGAGCGATTCCGCCCATGCTGCCCATGCCGGCTGGCGGCGTGTAATCGGGCAGGCCGGCCTCCTTGATCATGCCGTGCGCCACATCCACCCGGAAACCGTCGACACCGCGGTCGAGCCAGAAGCGCAGGATGCCGCGGAACTGCTCCCGCACCCAGGGGTTCTCCCAGTCGAAGTCGGGCTGCGACTTGTCGAAGAGATGGAGGTACCACTGACCGGGGGTGCCGTCGGGTTCGGTGACGCGGGTCCAGGCGTGGCCGCCGAAGATCGACTCCCAGTTGTTCGGCGGAAGCTCGCCGTGCTCGCCTGTGCCGTCGCGGAAGATGTAGCGGGCGCGCTCCGGGCTGCCGGGGCCGGCGGCCAGCGCCTCCTGGAACCAGACGTGGTCGCTGGACGAGTGGTTCGGGACCACGTCGATGATGACGCGCAGTCCGAGCGCGTGCGCCTCGGCGAGCATGGTGTCGAAGTCGGCGAGCGTGCCGAAGAGCGGATCGACGTCGCGGTAGTCCGAGACGTCGTAGCCTCCGTCGCGCTGCGGCGACCGCTGGAACGGTGAGAGCCACACAGCGTCGACGCCGAGGTCGCGGAGTGCGCCCAGCCGGCTGGTGATGCCGGGGAGGTCGCCCATCCCGTCGCCGTCCGAGTCGGCGAAGGAGCGCGGGTACACCTGGTAGATGACGGCGGAACGCCACCACTCGCGGCCGGGGGCCGATGGGGTGAGGGCGGAACCGGGGTTCGGGGCTGCTGCGGAGATGGTGGTCACCTCGTGTTTCGTGTGGATGCGGTGGTGGTCAGGGGTGGACGGCGGTACTGGAGCGGACGATCAGGTCGGCTGGAGCGGTGTGGCTGATCGGATCGACGACCGCACCGCCGCCCGTACTTCGGCCGGTGCCGAGCGTGCCGAGGAGCAGTTCGGCGGCACGCTCGCCCTGGCGGACGGGATGCTGAGCCACCGTGCTCAGCCCGAAGAACTCGGCCAGGGGGTAGTCGTCGATTCCGATCACCGAGACGTCGCGCGGAACGCTGAGCCCCAGGTCGCGGGCGGCCAGGATGGCGCCGATCGCCATCTCGTCGGATGCGGCGAAGATCGCGGTCGGCCGCTCGTGGGGCGTGCCGAGGAGCTGCTTCGCCGCCTCGTAGCCTCCGGGCAGCGTGAAGTCGGACGCCCGGTGCAGCCGCTCGTCGACGGGGAGGCCCGCTTCGGTGAGCGCCTGCTCGTAGCCGAGGCGCCGGTTGGTCGGGATGTGGAAGTCGAGGTCGAACTCGTGCGAGCCGCCGATGTGCGCGATGCGGCGGTGCCCGAGCGAGACCAGGTGGTCGGTTGCGAGGCGGGCGACCGCCACGTCGTCGATGGTCAGCGTGCTGACGCCGGGGAGCGGGCCGCCGACGCCGACGAGGGGCTTGCCGAGCGCGAGCAGGCGGCTGACCTCTTGCCCGGTGAGCTCCAGGGACACGGTGAAGGCCGCATCCACCCGGTTGCGCAGCAGATGGTGCTCGAACACCCGCCGCCGCTCCTCGCCGTCACCGCTCAGGTTGTAGAGGGTGAGGTCGTAGCCATTGCGGAGGAGGACGCGCTCGGCGCCCTCGATCACGGACGTGAAGAACCAGCGGTTGAGGTGCGGGACGACCGCGCCGATGTTCCGAGTGCGGCCGGATGCGAGGCTCGAGGCGTCGGAGGACACCACGTACCCGAGATCGGAGGCCGCCTGCACGACGCGGGCGCGGGTGTTCACCGAGACGGGGCCGTTGCCGCTCAGGGCGCGGGACACCGTAGCCGTCGAGACGCCGGCGCGGCGGGCGACGTCGTCGATACCGGGCATCCCACCTCCTGAAGTCACGATCGGTGGAAGCGCTTGCCCCCACCGGCGCGGCGATGTGACCGCGCACACGTGGAGTATAGCGAGTGGGGTGGAAGCGTTTGCACTCGGTTACGCCGCCGCAGACCCTCAGTGCCAGTGGCTGGGGCGCTCCAGGGTCGGGGGAAGCATCGTCCGGGCGTCCCCTGTCGCTGCGTTCACCTGCGGCTGGGTGACGTAGATCGCCTCGCGGAGGTCGGCGCCGTCGAGCCGGGCGTCGCGGAGGTCGGCACCGATGAGCTCGGCGCGGGAGAGGTCCGTCCCCCGCAGGTCGGCGGCGATCAGGAGGGCTCCGCGGAGCTCGGCGCCGCGCAGGTCCGCTCCCCGGAGGTCGGCGCCCAGGAGATCGGCGTCGGCGCGGATCCGGGACCGCGGAACGCGCGTCGGCCCGCTGCCGACCGGGCCGGCCTCGCGGGTGAGGCGGGCCGCGTCGCGAAGCAGCCGGGCGGCGGGAGCCCTCACCTCCTCGAAGTCGGTGGCGAGGATGGTCGCGGCCGGCGCGTCCGCGAGGGCACGGGCGGTCGCCCGGATGCGGCGCAGCGCGGGGTGCAGGGAGGCCGCCGCGGAGAGCGCGAGCGCGTCCGTCACGTACCAGAGGAGTTCGTGGACCTGGCGCATCAGCGGGAAGACGGCGAACATCGACGCACGTGTCTCGGCGTCGTCGCGCCAGCTCGTGCCTCCGAAGGTGTTCTGCGTCACCTGCTGGCCCGCGCCGAAGCAGTCGAAGACGGTGCAGCCCTTGAATCCGCGGTCGCGGAGCTCGGGATGGATGACGCACCTGTTGTCGTCAGCCAGGTTGACGCACGGGTCGCCGGCCGGCTTGTCGTAGGCGAAATCGGCGGACCGGGCGAAGGCGAGCGCGACGCAGCAGAGGCCGACGCAGTTCGAGCAATCGGCTCTCAGCGAGGGTCGGGTGTCGTCGGCGGTACGCACCCGTCCACAGTACGTGCCCCGCACATCCTTTCCACAACCTCAGGAGGACCCGGAATAGCGCCAGGTGACCGGCGTTAGCGTGGAGGAGAAGGACAAACGAAGGAGACACGCATGACTGCACCCCGCCGCACCATCGGCTCGTCCGACCTCGAGGTCTACCCGCTCTCGCTCGGGGGCAACGTCTTCGGCTGGACGGCCGACCGCCAGACGTCATTCGACGTGCTCGACGGCTACACCGCGGCGGGGGGCAACTTCGTCGACACGGCCGACGGCTACTCGGCGTGGGTTCCGGGAAACACCGGAGGCGACTCGGAGCGGATCCTCGGGGAGTGGTTCGACGCACGCGGCAACCGCGACCAGGTGGTCCTGGCGACCAAGGTGAGTCAGCATCCCGACTTCAAGGGCCTCGCCGCCGACAACATCCGCCGCGCCGCCGATGCCTCTCTCGAGCGGCTGCAGTCCGAGTACATCGACCTCTACTACGCGCACTTCGACGACGAGACCGTGCCACTGGAGGAGACCGTCGGCGCGCTGTCCGAACTGGTCGACGCGGGCAAGGTGCGCTACATCGGCATCTCCAACTACTCGCCCGAGCGCATCGAGGAGTGGTTCCGAATCACCGAGCGGGAGGGACTCCACCGCGCCGTCGCGTTGCAGCCGCACTACAACCTGGTCGAGCGGGCGTACGAGACCACGTACCGGCCGATCGTCGAGCGGGAAGGCCTCGGCGTGATGCCGTACTTCGCCCTCGCGGCGGGCTTCCTCACGGGCAAGTACCGCGACGGAGTGACCGTCGACAGCGCTCGCGCGGGCGGTGCGGCGAAGTACCTCGAGGGGCCGGGCCGTGCGGTTCTTGCGGCCCTCGATGAGGTCGCCGCTGCGCACGGCGCGTCGGTCGCATCCGTGGCCCTGGCGTGGCTGGCCGCGCAGCCGACCATCACCGCGCCGATCGCGAGTGCGCGCACGACCGAGCAGCTGCCCGACCTGCTCGCATCGGTCTCCCTGGAGCTGACGGCCGGCGACCTCGAGGCCCTCGACGTCGCGTCCGCTGCCGCCAAGGCCGCCTGAGCCGCCCGGTTCCGGCTCTGTGCCGCGTCGGCCTCCGTGGTACGGAGGGGGCCGCCGTCGATGGTATCCTCGTACGGTTGCCGAAAACGGCCGGCCTCGGCTGGCGGCGGCTCCGCCCCCTTAGCTCATTGGTAGAGCACTTCCTTGGTAAGGAAGAGGTAGTGGGTCCGATTCCCACAGGGGGCTCCGTCTCCCCGTCTCGCCACGGGGAGATGACTTGGCGGGGTAGCTCAGGTGGTTAGAGCACACGGCTCATAATCGTGGTGTCGCGGGTTCGAGTCCCGCTCCCGCTACAAGCCTTATAAACACTGGGAACGGCGGCTGTCGAACAGTCGCCGTTTTCTCGTTCCTGGGGCGATTTGCCCACATTTTGCCCACACTTGAAATCGTTCTGCCCTGATACCTGAAGGCACAGGACCTGGGATTGTGGCCTTTGCGGTCAGCGCGGAAGTAATTCGGACGTCCGAACCCGACCCTGACCCATATGATTCAGAAATCGCTTTGGATCGGGAGAGCAATGGGGCAAGCGTCGCCAGCAGATGTTGCACAGCTGTTCAAGCGCGGCGGTGCGGTAGGTGTGGACGCCGCGCTCAGCGGTCAAGCTAGGCGTACGGTAGCTCATGTTGTTGGGGTGATCGAGAGTCTGGGACTGGTCCTTGACGAACAGATTGATGCTTGGCGTCGGGTCTCGGATCTCGACTCGATTAGGCTATGGCTGGCACTCGACTCCGAGCCGTCAAGCCTCGTCCGCAGTTTCACTTCACTCGATAGCTCGAAGCTTCCCCTGCTTGCTGCATTGACCATCGAAGCCCGGATGGCAACTGCCGGCGCGGAGGTCGGATCTTACCTACGCTCGAGCGGCTCCAGTTTTGCGGCCGCCATCGTGGATGCGCGCTGGACAGTTGCCCACGCGCTGCGTAGGCAGGTCTATTCGGTCCGGTTCAGCGAGCCCGTCATTCTCGCGAGGGCGGCAGATCTCGCGGCTACCGCCTTCGAGTCGCTGGTCCCCTTCGCTGATGAGTCCAACTCGGAGCGCACTCTCGCTCGGATCCAAAGGCAAGTCGGAAGACTGGTTGTGACCGCCGCGCGATTCTCCACGGGCGACGTCAGCAAGCTCGAGACGGCGCTTGGGTATCTTGTGAGCGCATCGACGGATCCGGATGACATCTCCACGGCAGTCCATCGAATCGAAGCGTCACTTGAGCTGTACCACGCTACTGGCGACAAGAGCTTTCTCACTGATGCCGCCCAATTCATCGGTTCGCGTCGAGTGCCCCGAGATGATTGGCCGGCATGGCACTTGATCGTTGCCGAAATTTGGCTTAATTTGGCGGACCACGCGACCACCACTGGAAGGTCGAGGTTTCTCGAGAAAGCAGATGAGTCCTTCGCAGCAGTTGATGCTCAAGGACAGATCGAACTTCGTCACGAGATCCGCTGCGCGATGTTCAAGGCACTACGTACTTTCGTAGGCCAAAGAGCATCCAAGCTGGAACTGCTACGTGGCGTGCGCCTTCCGTTCGCGCTGCGTACGCCGCGCGACCTCCCCGAAATTGTGTACGAGGCCACTCCTGAGCTCATTCGAGCGCTTCGGTTTGACGCAGAACGGGGTCAATATCAGTACCGCGAGTTTCTAGCGGAACTAGAGTCGCGAGTCGCGCGGAATCGAACCGGCGAGGAAGCCGCAGCGTTGCTGCAGGACGCGATTCGGCTCAGGGGGCCGATCGGGACCAAAAAGGCTTTGGACGGTGCCCGAGATCAGCTGGCGCAGGCACAGGATCTACTCTTGCTGGCACAACTGAAGAGCGATCCCGCGTATCGTTCTCGGGGTCTGGATATTCTCCTGAGAAGGCAGTATCTCGACTCCACTTCAAGCGAGCCAATAGTCATAATCGCGAACGAGATCGAGGCGCATGGACCGAGTTCAATTACAAGCCCAACGTCACCATCCGATCTCATGGACGCAATACATGTCGGAGATCACACTGCATTATTCGCTATGGCTGCGGCGCGAGCTCTCAACAACCCAGCCCTCAGGGTCAGCGGGCTAGGTGGGCGGGGTGGCGGTGGTGAGACGTACACGGTCGACGATTTCTCGGGCATCACCGGTCAGACATTTGTCTTCAAGCGGACGAGTCAGGAGGCGCTGTCACGCGACGAGGCACGAGCGCGCTTCCTTGCAGCGCAACTGGAGAATCACCACGAAACACCGCGCTTCGGAGTGATCGAACACATCGGAAAGCTGTCGGTGAGCCAGCCACAGGGTGGCGCATCGCTTGTGAGTGTTCGTCGATATGTCCGCGGGCGAACACTTCGCTCCGCTCTCGTCGACGTAGGAACGGATCGTCTGGCCCTGCTCCGACGCTCTGCTCGGTTTTTGGGGCTGATCCATGGTTGGGAAGCCCGCGCGGTCCAGGTTCCGGGACTATCCCGGAACCAGATCAAGGAAAAGGAACTGGGTCGATGGCTTAAGAAGCTGGCTGGCGAGGAGAAGCTATCGCTCTTCAACTCCTGGTGGGAGCTCGTAAGTCCTGTCGACTGCGTGCCGAGGCGTGATGCGCATTCCTTGAACTGGCTCGTTAACGATGACCAACGGGTGCTCGCGGTCGACTTGGAAGCGACGGGCGCAAGGCCGCTTACGTACGAGCTCGCGCAACTCGTTGACGATCACCCAGCGCTTCCGCCAGCGGACTGGTCAAGCCGCGAACTGCTGCTCCGCGAGTACTTGGGAGCGGCTGAGATCGAGACTCAAACGTCACACGTGGTCGCGTACCAGGCCAGTTCGGCTGCGCGAGCCGTAGGCCTGTTGACCGATGAGAAGTCGACCGAGCAGCAGCGCAACCACGCCTACGAGTTGCTGTTGTCCTTGTCAACGCAAAGTGCGAACGATGATTTGCGTCGGTGGTGCAGAAGGGTCCTCGACGCCTGGGCTGTCAAGACCGGGCTCGCCGACCCCACCAGGTATACGTCGATCCAGCCCGACGATCGAGTCCGGATCAGCAAAGCCATGTCCTACCATTTGCGCCACGACCCGGTCGCCCAGACGACTCGCGGGGGGTGGATGTTTGTCGAGGACCTTGCTGAAGTGCTTCAGGCGAACGGGCACAACGTGACTCCCGAACAGTTGCTCGTTGTCGCGGGCGCACTAGGTGAACCCCGTTTCCAACTCGATGGACGCGAGATCCGAGCTGCATATGGGCATTCTCTGAGCCGACGAGCCGACTATGAAGCTTCCACGCCACCTGGATGGCTCTACCATGCGACTCCCACGTCGAGTATGCAGTCGATCTTTGAAGCCCGTGCAGGCTTGCGGCCAATGGGACGACAGATGGTGCATCTCTCCACTGATCCCATTCGAGCGTTGCAGACTGCTCAGAGGCACTCGCCAGCGGCTCACTTGCTTCGAGTTCGTGGCAAGAGCTTGCCGGAACTAGTTAAGGCTGCCGAAGACACCTGGCTGATTCCGTTTGTTCCCGCTGGCGAACTTGAGGTCACAACAATCATTGACTTGGCGCGCTTCGAACTCGAGGCGCGCGCTCCTATCGCTAGGACCGGCTAACCTCGGAGTGAAATGCCATCTCCCGCCCATATTGCTCCCGCGGTTCGGGCGGCTGCACTATTGAGTCGAGCTGCTACAGCGTCGAGATCGTCATCGAACAGGTCGCTGTATGTGTCGAGGGTCATCGCCGCCGACGCGTGCCCGAGCATGCGCTGAACCGCCTTCACGTTGGCGCCGGCGCTGACCGCCAGAGACGCCGCGGTATGCCGCAGGTCGTGGATGGTCATCGCCGGCAGGTCGGCTTCCGCCAGTGCGCGATCCCACCACGAGTTCGTGACCATCGTCGGCGTCTTCTGGTACCCGCCGCGCCCGTCGTCGAAGACGATCCCATCCCGGCCTTTGCCCGCGCATGCCTCGACCAGTGGTTGGGAGAGGAATTGGGGGTAGGGGACGCTTCGGCGCTCGTGCGTCTTGGGAGTGCCGACCACGATCGCCCCATTGACGTAGACGGCATTCTCGACCACGGACAACCGACGCCGCTTAGTGTCGACATCGCGGACCCTCAGCGCGGTCGCTTCGCCCCAGCGAAGCCCCGTGTAGGCGAGTGTTGCGACGATCAGCGCATGCGGACCGCAGGCGGCCAGTAGCGCCGCGACCTGTTCGTTACTGAGGTAGACATGTTCGCGAGAGCTTCGCCGGGGGAGCTTGACCCCGCGGGCCGGATTCGACGGGATCAGGTGGTCGCGAACGGCCGTGTCTAGTACGCCGGCGAGGATGTCGTGACATCGGCGCACCATGGTCGGCGACTTCGGCTTCTGTGTATCGGTGCCGTCGCTGAGTTGGGTGATCCAGGATTGCACTTCACTGTGGCGGATGGTGCCGATCATCGTCGTTCCCCACCGCGGCTCCACATGAAGGCGCCATGCGGACTCATAGACGTACGCGGAGGACGGTTTGAGATGTGAGCGCGACGCCAGCCAGACGCGCCCGAGCCGATCCACCGTGGCCCGAGCGGCGGTTGGATCGATGTACTCTCCCGTGGCCTTCTTGGTCTCCACGGAGGCGAGAAACAGCTCGGCTTCTCGCTTCGTTCGAAAGCCCCGTTTGTCCGTCTGGGAGTGGTCGGGCTTGCGGTAGCGGACGCGGTAGCGCTTCCCCGCGGCCGACTCGTAGGCCGTTATGCTCCCCATCGCGATTAGTCCGTGCGGTCTGCAGATTCGATGTTCACACCGCTGACACCTGCGGACGTGAGAAGAGTGACGAGGCGCTGAGCCTCTTCGGTTGTTTGGTGGATACGGCTCCGTATCTCGTCGGTGCCGCTGACCAGCTCAGGGCTGCCTGAGGACAACTGGACCTGGAGCACGATCTGCAAGCGTTCGAACTCGCGCTGGAGCACGCCCAGTTCTCTGAGCGTTCCGAGAAGGTTGATATCGGTGCGTTCTGCCGCCAATCGCGGCCGGTAGAAGCTCGCCGGCGTCGCGGAAAGCCAGCAGTCGAACTCGGCGGCCGTCATTCCCTGAAAGTCGGCGCTGAGATTCGGCAGGTCCAGCTCGAGTTCCGGAGTGGCCATAGGAGCCAGCAGAAACGATGGCGGCACGTTGAGCGCTCGCGCAATGTTCAACAGCTGGCTGACGCTGATGTCCGCCTTTCTGCCTGACTCGATGTTCTCGAGGATCGCCGACGTGACTTTTCCGCCTTCGACGGCATCTGCGAGTTCGCGCGTGGTCCTGTATCCACGCTGTCTGCGCGCCATCTTGATGCGCGTTCCGATGCTCGTCCCAGATCTGAAGTCCACCATTTCGACAGGCTATCGCCTTTCCGCTTGTCAAAACAGAGAATGAGCTGTACCGTCGATACAACAGACAGACAGTCTTCTAGTTGTCGAAACGGAGGATCAAGAGATGACAGGAGAATTCATTCGGCCCACCGAGGTGGCCGAAATCACCGGGCTTTCCGTAGCGGCGCTGGCGCAGCTCCGCTACAAGGGAAAAGGGCCCCGCTACTACAAGCCCACGCCCCACAGCGTCATCTACAAGCGGGCGGAGGTGATCGCGTGGCTGGAATCGAGTGTGCAGACCGGGACGGCAGTTCTGGCGTGACGACTCCAAAGAGTGGAGCCCGCTCGGCTACCGCCATCGCCATCGACAACTATCTGGTGCCGGTGGACCCCATGGACGACCTACAGTGCGAGAGCTGTCAGTAGAACACGCCGTCCACTCCGGCGTGGCACACCGGAACTGACCCCCGTCCGGGGGTAGCGTCCGGCAGCAAATGGAGCGGCTGTCTCTCACCTGCCTGAGCGCGGCGCCCGGCTCAAAGATTGAGTCAGGGCGGCGGTAACGCATCGTGACTATGACTCCGCGCACTCAGGGTCGAAGTCGCTGCACTCTCCGCTTCACCCAGGCGATCCCAGGCGATGACCTAGCTCGCTGGCGCCGCCACCCACACCACGCTCACCACCTTTTCACCCAGCCGGGCCGTCCCGAACACGGCCGCGCCCGGCGGTTGCTTGTTCCGATGGGTCTTTGACCCGAACCCGAGCCCTTCGCAAAAAGCCACCTCCATTCAAGGAAGGTTGTGAACTTGTGGCTGAAGGAACCCAAGTCCGCACGCGTGCGGATGCCCGCCTGACGGAGTTGCTCCGTGAAGTCGACACCCTGCGGCCGTACGTCCGCTTTCAACTGCGCGGCTGGCCGAATGAGGTCGACGCGGTTCTACAGACAGCCCGGGAGACGGTCTGGCACCGATCCTCCACATTCGACCCGCAGCGTGGGTCGCCTCACGCATTCGTATTCGGCATCACTCGCCACGTCGTGCTGAGGGAGATCGAGCGAAAGCACGTCCCGATCGACGACGTTCCGAACGACGTCGAGTCCGCCTCGGAAATCGACCCGCTGGAGGTGATGATCCGCCGGTTCGACGCACACCGGTGGATGGTGCTGGTCGCCGACTTCGTCGGCCCATCCGACTGGCACGTGATGAGCGACCTGAGCCTGGCAGACGGCGACGCAGATCGGGTGGCAGGAGCACATCACCTGTCCAGGCGCAGTGTCCGCACGATTCATGACCGTGTGTGCCAGACCGCACGAACCGTGCTCGCCGCCCTCGCGGCCGCGGACGCGGGACTACCGCTGACGGGGTCCGTGGTCGTATCCTGCGTGCCCGAGATCGGCGGGTTCCGTGAGGTCGCAGAGATGATCAGCGACGACGCCGGCACCATCGCCGCGAGATTGCAAATCCATCCCGGCTCGGCGCGGGCACGAATCGCGACCGCGAAACGGCTGCTGATGATCGCCCGGACCGTCCTCGAACAGGAGGTGGCAGCGTGATCGGCGTCGGGACGGCCGTCGCACAGGCAGTCGCCCATCCGAAGACGACTCGGAACCTGATGATCGTCGCGGCCGTCATCGTCCTGGTCGTCCCTGTCGCGCTCGTCGCTGTCCCGGTCACCCTGGTTATCGCGATAGGAGCTAACGGGTTCGGTGGCGGTGGGGGAGCGTGCGGCGCATCTGCGCCTTCCGTGGAAGCCGGCCAGAACGTGGACGGGTACGGCCCGGAGCAACTGAAGATCGCGGCCACGATCATCACCGTCGGACAGCAGATGAGCGTGCCCCCACATGGCCAGGCACTCGCGTTGATGGTCGCTATCGGAGAGTCCGGGCTGCGGAATCTCGATCATGGGGACGCTGTCGACAACACCACCATCGGCGTCTTCCAGCAGGGGGCCGGATACGGCGCTCCTACGCAGCGGATGGACCCGGCGACTGCGGCCGCCGCGTTCTACACACGCATGTTGCACGTCCCGGACTGGCAGACACTCGCTCCAACGCTCGTTGCGCACGCGGTCCAGATCAACGCCGACCCGAACCACTATGCGCCGTTCTGGACGTCGGCCGAGCACGTGTTGGCTGCTCTGACCGGCGCGAGCGCGGGAACCTGTCAGGTGCCCGCGGACGCCCGCGCCGCCGCCGCGGTGCTGGTTGGTGCGATCCAGGCGAAGAAGCTGAATTTCCTCGAGCCGCGCTACCAGCAGCAGGTCATCAATATGGCGGACGGGACCGCGACCCCCGGGCTGCGCGATCGACCCGCACGTCCTCCGACTGATCGTCGTCGCCGTCCAGTCCTTCCAGCAGGTCGGAGTCAGCGACCTGAACCGGCGCTGCACGGGCATGACCCCCGGCGCCGGGACCGCGTCCGCGCACTGGAAGGGCAAGGCGGTCGACTTCTACGCGATCAACCGACAGTCCCTCACCGGTGCCGACGCCCTTTCGGTCCAGCTGATCCACGTGCTGGACCCGTACGCCCCGCACGGATCATCGCTTGGTCAAAGCGATTGCCGCTCCCGCGCTCACGTGTCGCTCGGTGTGCTCGTGAACTTCACCACCGAATTTTCGGATACCTGTAACCACCAGCACATTCAGGTGCCCTGACCGACGAAGTCTGAAGGTGCGCGCCAAAAGCTGCCCCGAACCGGAAGTTCTAGGTGAAGGCGCATACGAAACCGAGGTGAATCGAGATGAACAAGAAGCTGATCGCACTCGCGGCGCTTCTCCCATGCCTGGCCCTCGTCGGCTGTGTCAGTGCGACGCCCACACGCAGCACGTCGTTCACCACCGTCGCACCGGCAAAGCCGGCGCCGACGTCGACGACCGCGAAGGACGCCATGCCCGCTGCGTCGGGAATCGTCAGCAGCGTTTGGGTCGATGTCTACCCGGGCACCACCTTCAAGGCCAAGCACGGGTGCCGGTGCACCCTCCCGAACTCGTCTTCGGAGCTCTTCCCTGGGGGAACGCCGGTCCTGCTGCTCAAGGTCACGATGACCGGCAAGTGGATCCCCTCCCAGGGCAACCAGGACTTCCAGGACGTCACCGGCGCCACCCTGAAGGACACGCAGTTTGACGGCCGCCCGGAACCCGCCGTTCTCGACACTGCCGACGGGCCCGCCGCAGCCAAGTCCGCTGGCCTGCCCTGGCTGCCCAGCGGTCTCTTCCACGACCAGTCGACCTGGACGATCCCGAACGAGAAGGGACGATCCTTCGCCGCCGCCTACTACGTCCCCACCGGAGTTGATCAGCTTGAGCTGGCCGTGAACATCCCGTCGGAGAGCAAGGCCAACATCCTCACCGTCCCCCTTCCAGCCTCTGCGACCGGCGCGGCCAACACCAACGGGGAGTGAACGACATGGATCTGATCTTCAACCTCCTCCGCCTGCTGGCCCTGATCGGCGTCGCCCTGCTCGGGATCCTCGCCTCCGGCTACTTCGCCGCTCGACGGATGCGCGAGACACAAGAACCCGAACCTTCGGTCGACCACACGGAAAGGAATACCAAATCATGAACGCACTCAACGAAGCCCTCGTCGCCGTCCACGCACGCATCATCACCGTGGCGGCTGTCCCGAATCCCCGCCCGGACTTCTCGGGCCCGGGTGTGGGAGCCTTGCAGTCAATCGCGAACGTCGTGTTCGCGATCGTGCTCATCCTCGGCGTGATCGGCGGTCTGATCGCCGGTGGGTTCATCGTCGTCGGTCACGTTTCCAGCAACGGCCGCGTCCAGAAGGCCGGAATCGTCGGCGTACTCAGTTGCGTCGCCGGCGTCGCCATCGCAGGCAGCATCGCCGGGCTCATCAACTGGGGCCAGTCGCTCCACGTGGCGTGACCATCATGCTCGCCACAGCCCCGCCGGACCCGTTCACCCCGAACTACGGCTGCTTCGTCGCCGACTTCGGATGCCAAGCCTCACAGACCATCGCCCAGTTCATGGGCTCCACTATCAAGAACCTCGGCGACTTCATCGCCACCATGATCGCCGGCTCATTCGACACGAACATCGACCAGAGCAGTTGGGAGATCGCGCACTCGCAGTTCGTGTTCTGGATCGCTGTCACGGCTCCGGTGATTCTGATCATCGCGCTGGTCCAGATCGGGATCGCAATGATCCTGCAGGACTGGTCACGGATCGGCAGGACCGCTGCCGGCGCCGCTCTGGCCATCCCGTTCTCGGCGATCTGTGTGTGGGGGATGCAGAAGGCCTCTGGCGTCACTGATGATGTCACCCACGCGCTAACCTCCACCGTCCAAGGCGGCGACCTGAGCCAAAGCCTGCTTCGCGTCGTTGGCCTTTTCGACGCCCCGAAGCAGATCCACGGTGCCGTCATGAAGACGATGCAGTTCTCCCAGGACGGCGTGATCTGGGGCATGGCCACGCAAGGAGCACAGGGACCGGGCTCCGTCGGCGAATACGTGATGGCCCTGCTCATCGTCGGGCTGATGATGATCGCCTCGCTGTTCCTCTTCATCGCCATGTCAATCCGCGAGTTCGGGCTCCTGGCCTTGGCGGCGATGGCCCCGGTCGGGTTGATGATGATCGGCCAGCCCAAGCTCACCGCCTGGGCACAACGCTGGCTGAACCTCTCCGTCGGACTTCTCATCGCCAAGCCCCTAGCCGCCGGAGTCGTCCTGCTCGCGGTCGAGCTGACCAAAGCCAGCCTCAGCATCGGCGTCATCCTCGTCGCCGCAGGCGCCGTCATCGCCGCCTCGTTCAGCCCGTTGTGGGCGACGAAGCTCGTCTCGTTCGCCGGTGCCGAGGTCGGCACCGCCCTCCATCACCGGTTCTCCGTCCGCGACCAGTTCTCGCGCGCGAGCACCGCCTCCGCACCCGTCCGCACCGCGGCACGGATCGTCAAGGTTGGGAGATAACTCATGACCACCCTCACCGCTGACCAGTTCATCACCGAGGAAGGCGCACCCCGGGTCCGCTTCGCGGCCCGGGAACGTCGCGGGGTGTTCCTCGGGCTGACGTTCCTGCAGCTGGTCGTGATCGGTGCCGCCGTCGCGGTCGTGCTCTCGACTCTGTTCATCGACACCAGCGCCATCTGGGCCGTGCTCCCGATCGTCGCTGTCGTGGTGTTCTTCGCGCTTGCCACCTACCGGCGCGAACCCGTCATCGTGATCGCTGCCCAAGCTGCCCGCTACATACGCCGGAGCCTGACCGGCCAGACCACCTTCCGCCGCGATGTGTGGTTCCGTGTCACCGTCGCCTCGCTCAACGTCGGTCACGCCCAGGTCGCCGCAGTGACCCCGGTGGTGGCCTCGAAGTTCCTCCTGCCCGGAGCGCTCGGCGACGTGCAGATCGTGCAGATCCCGGGCGCGGGCGGCTTCATCTACAACGCCCGCGGGCGGCTCGCTTCCGTCACCGTCAAGGTCGGCTCCAGGGCATGGGCGCTGCGCGACAAGGGCACTCAAGAGGCGGCCTATGACGGGTTCGTGGAATGGCTCAGTTCGTTGGAGAGCTTGCCCGGGGTTCGCGAAACCACGATTCGGATCCGGGTCGACCGGGCCTCCTCGAACGAGTTGCGCGACTACCTGGTCGTGCGGGAGAACGAACACAATCCGCAGGTCACCGCCGAGCTGCGCGAGCAGTATTGGGCGTTGACCCGAGCGGCGTCAAAGCGGTCGATGGGATTCACGAACTACATCACGCTCACCTTCGACACTGCCGTGCTAAACAGCGCCATCCGCGACGCCGGCAAGGGCCTCACCGGCCTTGCCGCCGTGCTGAAGGAGCGGGTGTCGGGTATCGAGACCTCGATGGAGCACGCCCGGCTCACTCCGGCCGGCTGGCTCACCGCTGACGAGCTCGACGAGTTGAACGCGCTGTCCGCGGATCCCGTGGCTTCGGCGACTCGGCGTGAGCAGGACTCCGGGATCGTATCTGCGCCGTCGCCGGTGATGGGGATCGACGAGGGCTGGGATGCGATGCGTGTGGATGAGTCCTGGCACCAGACATTCTGGGTCGCTGAATGGCCGCGCACCGACGTTCGCACCGGATTTCTAGAACCGCTCCTGTACGCGGGTGACGCGACGCGGGTGATCACCCTGCAGGTGCGGCCGGTGGCCACGCACAAGGCGCTGGCCCAGCTGAATCGTGCCCAGTCGGACATGGAGACCGCAGCCACGATCCGGATGAAGCTGTCCTCCCGGATCCCGCTCACTCACCTCCGTGAAGAGGAAGACCTGGCCGTGCGGGAGCACGACCTCGTCGACGGGTTCGGCGACGTCCAGTACCGCGGCTTCGTCACCATCTCCGCTGAGTCCAAGGACGCCCTTGCCAAAGCGCGGACGGACATTGAGCAGGCCTCGCATCCCGCCCGGCTCGTCCTCGCATCAATGTCCGGTCAACAAGCTGCCGGCTTCGTCACCGCGGCGCTTCCGGTGCCGCTGGAAGGGGAATGAGATGGGGCAGTCAGCCGTCATCGGTCGCATCCCGGCGAATGAGAAGCCCGGCGCCAACGGCCGCCACCGCCTACCCGTCTCCGAGGACAAGACCTCCAACTGGAAGCTCCAGACTGCAGAGTTCCCGGCGTCGAAGATGCCGGCCTGGGGGTGGAAGCAGCCGCACAACCTGCGTGGCCCGCTGCGCGCCACCCCACCGGCCCACCGCTGCTCTTCGAAGGTCCTTGGTGGTGCGTATCCGTTCCTGGCAGAGACCGGGGACATTCTCACCGGTGCGTACATCGGAGAGAACCTGCTCTCCCGGGCACCGTTCTGCTTCGACCCCTGGGACGCCTACTCCGCCGAAGCCGTTCGGTCCCATTCCGTCGCAATCCTCGGCGTGAAGGGGACCGGGAAGTCGATGCTCGCCAAGTCCTGGTCGTCGCGCCTCGCGCGACTGGGCCGCAAGATTGCGGTCCCGCACGATCCGAACGGGGAGTGGATGCGCGTTGCCGCGTATGTCGGCGGCACCTCCATCTCCGTCGGACCGGGTAAGGCCGCCCGCATCAACCTCCTCGACGAAGGACCACGGGACGCGTCGTTCTCCGATGAGGACTGGAACCAGAACGTCCTCCAGTACCGGCGCGCGACCGTGAAGACGATCATCCGCCGCCTCCGCGAAGGCGGAAACCTGGAACCGGTCGAGCACACCGCCCTCGACGTCGCCCTCGACGCCCTCCGCGGCAACTCGACCGTCACCATCACCCACGTCTACGACCGACTCGTCGACCCCCACCAGAGCCAGCCGCTCGAGGTGGTCGAGGCTGGCCACCGGCTCGCGCACTCGCTGCGCCGGATGGTCTCTGGCGACCTCACCGGGTTCTTCGACGGACCCTCCACCGTCCGCTTCGACGCGGACGCACCGATGATGGTTGTCGACACCTCCGCGCTGAAAGGCGCATCACCTGAGGCGCAGGCGCTGGCCCGGCTGGCGACAGCGAATTGGATCCGCCGGTCCTCTCTCGGTGCGAATCGCCAGGCTCGGGTGATCATCCATGAGGAGGCCGCCGTTGAGCTGCTCAACGATGTCTCCGGCGGCGACGGCCTCGCAGACCGAGTCGAGGACGAGAAGGTCGCCCGCCACCTCGGCACCTCCAACTGGTACCTGCTACACCGGGTTGCCGACCTCGATGCGCTCGGCGACCGCAACAGCGCCCTCCACTCCCGAGCCCTCGGTCTCTTGGCCGACTGCGAAACCCGGATCTCCTACGCGCAGCACTCGGGAGAGATCGCCCGGTCGCGGGAGATCCTGGGCTGGAACGACACCCAGGCCGACCTCGTCCGCAAGCTCCACAAGGGCGACGGGCTCTGGCAAATCGGCCAGGACCGCGTCGCGAAAGTCCGCAACATCTGCACCGACTACGAACTCGGAATCTTCCGCACCGACGCGATGGGCGGGGAACGAGCATGAGAAACCACGGCTCCTCCTGGACGCAGGCCGCTCTCTATAGCCTTTTCGCGATCGTCGTCGCGGGCGCACTTGCAACCGGTGTCGCGAGTGTGACCATCACCGCGACTTGCAACGGGCGCGGACAGCCGGCCAGCGTCTTCGCCGGCCTGCAATTGGCAATAAGCGGCGATCCCAGCGGGTTCGCCCTGGCGCCCGGATGCACGGCGCCCGCGACGTTGATCTGCGTCCTCGATCTGCTTACCGTCTTCATTCTTCTCAGCGCCATTGCAGTCGGGGTGATCTGGTGGCTTCGGTACCGGCAGTCGGACCGGTACTTCATTCACGAGCTCCGCGGACGCGACGGGCTCGCCAAGCCTGGCGAAGTCCGGAAGCACACGTCCGCCCGCACCGCCTTGCACCGCGCCAAGACGCTTCGCCCGTCGCTGGTCGATGCGTCGCCGTCTTCCGCAGGGTGGAAGGTCGGCCGGGCCCACGGGCAGGACGTCTACGTCTCGATCGAGGACTCGATCGTCGTTGAGGGCGCGCCCCGTTCCGGTAAGGGTTACCGGTTCGTCATCAACGCCATCCTCGACTGGGACGGCCCCTTGATCACCACCTCTACCCGCAACGACAACCTCTCCGCCACGATGCGCGAACGCGCCCGCGTTGGCGAGGTCACCGTCTTCGACCCTCAAGAGCTCACCGGTATTCGCTCCGGCCTGCGAATCTCGCCGGTAACCGGATGCGAGGATCCGCTCGTCGCGGACCAGCGCGGTCAGGCGATCATCGCCGGCACCGCGCTCGGAGCGTCCAAGACCAACCAGGAATGGGCGCAGGTGTCCTCCAATGTGTTGTCCCGGCTCCTGCACGCCGCTGCCGTCTCGGGCCGCGGCACCGACGCCCTAGCGCGGTGGGGATCCAACCCACGGATCGCTCGCGAAGCCGTCAGCGTGCTCGCCAACCAAGGAACGCCGGGCTGGTCAGAGGACCTGGACGCGATCATCAACGGCGACGAGAAGCTCCTGGCCAACACCTGGTTCGGTGTCTTCGGCGCACTCCGTCCGCTGTCCATCCCCGCGATCCGGAAGGCGATGACGCCTGGACCGGGAGAGCAGTTCGATCTCGACGCATTCCTCGCCGGCTCCAACAGCCTCTATCTCGTCGGTACCGGTGCTGGCGCAGGCTCCGTGGGTGGGTTCCTCGGCGCGATGCTCGACGACATCGTCGAGACCGCGCGCCGCAAAGCGCTCGCCTCGCCTGGCTCCCGCCTCGGCCTTCCGCTGGCTGTGATCTTGGACGAGATCGCGAACATGTTCTCCTGGCCTGCGCTGCCGCGGATCATGGCCGACGGAGGCGGCATCGGCATCTCCACCATCGTCGTCCTCCAAGCGCTCTCACAGGCCGAGACCGCGTGGTCCCGCTCGGAGGCTGACACAATCTGGTCGGCCGCAACGGCCAAGCTTCTGCTCGGTGGGGCATCCGACGTCGACCACCTCCGCGACATCGAATCGCTCCTCGGCACACGACGAATCCGGAACACCGGGCACTCCTACAACGACAACGGGTCATCGACGAACGTGCAGAGCGAGAGGGTGCCGGTGATGACGATCGACGAGATCCGCCGCATGCCCGAAACCGTGGGACTCCTCGCGTACCGGAACCGGCGCGGGATCCTCCTCGACCTACGGGGCTGGACCGACCGCGACGACGCCCGACAGGTCAGCGCGGGCAAGAAGCTCACCGAACTCGACCAGCAGGTCGTGTTCGCCGAACAGTATCAAGCCGCGCTCGACCGCCGCGGATCAGCAAGGGAGGGAAACTGATGTCCAACCGTCGCCGCCCCGCCCAGGACAACACCTACCGCAGTCGCTACCTGCGCTCCGGGGCCTGGTTCGCGCGCCGCGACCGCTGGTTCCTCGAGGAAGAGCACCACGACGGCACCATCCGGTGCGCTCTCTGCCTCGGCGCCGGCAGCGCTCGCTCTCTCGAGCTGCACCACCTCGATTACCGCGGCGTCACCCAAACCCCGTATGGCTGGACCGCCTACGAACGCCACGAGGACCTGACGGCGCTGCACCCGCGCTGCCACGAATACGTGCACCAGCTCATCGAACGGGACCGGGCCCTTTCCGGGTTCGTCTCCCGCCGCACCGCCTCCATTCAGGCGATCGCCCGGCTGCAGGCGAAGATCGCTCACTACATCGAGGCATCTCTGGAGCAGCAGTGAGCGACGACATCCCGCTCGACGACCTCGTCGCCGCGCTTGCCGACGGATGGGAGGACCAGGCGCCCCGGCAGAGTCCGGGGATGCTCGGCATCCGCGTCATCAACTGGCGCACCCTCGAAGACGAGGAGGCCCCGCAGGTCTGGACCGACCTCCGGAGTTGGGTGGTTTGGTTCACCCACCGCTACAACATCGCTACGCGGAAGATCCCGCCCTGCTGGTTCAAGCACGGCGCCCTCGTCGAAGAACTCTCCGCCCTGCACACCGCATGGCTGGTGTCCTATGACAGCCTCGACGCCGGCTACGGACCCATCGGCTGGCACGAACGCCTCGCCGTCGCCATCCCGCGACTGGCGACTTGGTACAACGGCGAATGCCACAACGGCCACACCGAACTCCCACGATCCGGCGACGACGCCGTCCCGGGCGAGTGGGCCAACTGGATCCTCCAAAGTCACGCCCATGAGTGAGCGTCGGCGACGCGATTTGCGCGCTCCCTGCGCGCATTCTCTGCGCTCGAACCGGAAGTTCTAAGTGAAAGCGACCCCACCAGTGGCCGCCGAATTGAAAGGAACAGAACAATGAGCACACGAGTCCCGATCAGCATCGAAGGCAACCTCGTCGCCGACCCCGACTACGGCGAATCCCAGAACGGCACCAAGTTCGCCAAGTTCACCGTCGCCGTCACCGACCGCAAGCTCGAAGACGGCAAGTGGGTCGACGGCGACACCCAGTACCACCGCACCACCGTCTTCGGCCGCACCGCCGAAAACGTCCGCGCCAGCCTCGCCAAGGGCGACACCGTCATCGTCAACGGCAACCTCGAGTTCCGCCACTGGAGCGACCAGGCCACCGGCGAACCCCGAGCCGCCACCGAAGTCGTCGCCGACAGCGTCGGGCCATCGCTCCGGTACACCACCGCGGAGGTGGCACGCCGCGCCCCAAAAGCTGACGGCCCGGCTTCCACCGGGCCGATGCACACCACCGAGGCCACAGCAGCCGCTTCTATGCAGTAAACGGAGAGAGCGTGGGGTCGATTTGACCCCACGCTCTTTTCGTTGCCATCGAAACTCGCTGAGCGAGCACTGATCAAACGCTGCCGAGGGATGCGCGTGTGATCGATCTGTAACGGTTACAATCGTTACATGATTGCATTGCAGTCGCTCCCGGACGACGAGTTGGAAGCGCTCGCTCGGAGGGTGAGAATGGAGTTGTTGGAACGCCACGGATCCACCCATCGCTGTTTCAGGTGTGGACGTAACTTCGTGGCGCGAAAAGGTGCGCGCTTCTGCTCGGGAACATGTCGCGTTGCGGCTCACCGCGAGGGAAGAGGGAAATGACGTCACCCGAAGTTCTGACAGTGCGCGCAAGCAGGCGGTACGGCACCCAATCACCGCTCCGTTACCCGGGCGGGAAAGCCGCCCTGGCCGGGCTTTTTAGTGATCTCATCCTGGGGCTCGGCCTTGAGGGTGCGACTTACGTTGAGCCTTATGCGGGTGGTGTCGGAGCAGGCATCGCTTTGCTTCGATTGGGGGTCGTAGATCGCCTTGTGATCAATGACATCGACCCGGCAGTCCACGCCTTCTGGACGTCCGTTGTGCATGACAACGATGAGTTGGTCCGCCGAGTACGAGAGACCCCGTTGACCGTTTCCGAGTGGAGACATCAGCGCGAGGTCTATCGATCTGGAGGGTCGGCAGAAGCCGCCGACCTCGGCTTCGCATTCTTCTATCTCAACCGCACCAATCGCTCGGGCGTGCTGAACGCTGGAGTCATCGGAGGTCAAGACCAGAGCGGGAACTACAAAATCGATGCGCGGTTCAACCGCGTAGCGCTGGAGGATCGCCTGAGCGCGATCGGCGCCGTTGCGGACCGGATCGTCGTCTCCGATTTGGACGGCAGGAGTGTCATTCGTCAGTGGGCCAGTGATCCAAAAGCATTTCTCTATATTGATCCTCCCTATGTAAACGCTGGGTCTCAGCTCTACTTGAATGCATTCGAGTGGCGGGATCATGCTGCTTTGGCGTCTCTGATGGCGGAATGCGGGTCGGGTGCGAACTGGCTCATGACCTACGACGTCTCGCCGGCAATCGAGGCCTTGTACTCCGATTGGTTCCAGTGCCGCCTTGAGCTCAACTATTCAGCGAGATACCCGGGTCGCGCAGAAGAATTGCTAATCGCATCTCCGAGCGTCGCCCGCGCCCTCGACGAGGCTGAGTTCAAATCGTCGGTGGTACCAGCAGGAATCGCAGCAGCGGGCTGACTCGCTGCCACGCTTCGCGCAGCGCTTCAGGAGTAATTACGATGTCTACGCTATGTGCCGCGACATTGAACCACTGAATGGATCCCGGTTTGCTCGTCCCACCTGAGTTGATTTCGTTGATGAAATGCCGCAGCGCCTTCTCAGAGCTGTAGCTCGAGACAACCTGTCTGAACACCACGTTCAGTTCGCCGCTTACCGGAGTGGGCGAGCCCTGGAAGTGTGTCTTGATCGTTGTCTCGAGCAGGCTGCGAAGCAAGATAGCCGTGGCCGCCGGAAAAGTCGAAAGCGATAGCTTCCGTAGCTCGTGATACCTGGTTTGCAGGTTCACCGGGACATTTGCCGTGTAGTCCATCCCGCTGAGGTCGAGGAAATCTCGCGTGTTCGGATGATTTGGTCCGCGTGGAGCCGGCGGCACCGGAGCGGGACCGGAACCTGGGTTTCCTCCTCCCGGATTCGCGGGCGCTCCGCCCGTGGGAACCGGCGAAGGTGGAGTAGGTGGTGCCGGCGGTGCACTTGGGCCTGGAGCTGCAGGAGAGCCCCCTGATCCACCGGGTGATGTTCCAAGGAGCTTCGCCAGGAGATCCTCATTCTCATCAGAACCGCGCTTGAACTCTGGAGATCGGGTATTCAGTTTGCCTGCGCGAAACTGCGTTACGAGGTACTCGACTGCAGCGCGTTGACCCGACGTGAGACCGGCGCCAATGTCGGCAGGCTTCTTCTCGGTGGGCTCCGGGAAGCCATCCTTGGTAAATGCGATGCCGATAGCTGCCGCGATGTCCTTCTGCCGATATGCGTACTCGAACGCGGACATTTTGAGGTCGTCGCTGGCAGCGAACGCATGCAGGCTTGCGTCGTTGAACTTTACGCCGGTAAGGAAGAGCCTCATCGAGGCCATTCGGATGAAGCGTGGAATATCCACGCCAATGAAGGTCGCGCGCAGTTGCTCTACGGTCGAATCCGCCAGTCGCGAATAGTAGAACGTGGCCTGCTGGTCGCGCGTCCAGGAACGTTTGGACTCGCCTGTGTGAAGGCGGGCGATGTGCGGCGCGGCGACATCGCGTGTCGGCGCGACGAGGACGCGAATCGAGGTCGGTAGGGCACTCGCCTCCTCCGCATAACGCTTGAGCATTTCATGCAATTGGCGCTCATGGCTCGGGATAATCGATGGGTCTTGCATGGCCTTGAGCGCGCTCACCCGCCGGTTACCTTCTTGGACGATGTAGGTTCCGGGTGTGTCTTCAGTAACGATTGGAACCTCGTTGTCAAAGTACCCATTGCGAAGAATCAACCTCGCCGCTCCGATGACATCCTCGCTTTCGAACAGGTATGCCAACGCCTCCGCTTCGTCATCGCGCCGCGTCGGAATGCGGTAGTTTTCCAAGTCAAGCTTGAGCCGCGTCAACGGAACGGTTCGCATCGGAAGCGGTTCGTACGTCATTGGCCCTCGCATTTGGACGATCTAGGTTCTGAATTTAGGCTCCCCTTCGCAGCGCTCGTGAGGAACCGACACCATCACAAACGTAGACGTACTAGTCCATGTCCGGGGAAGAATCCGTTACCCCCGAAAAAGGGGTGCACAAGCGTTAGATTGCGCTCCGCGTTGCCAGCGCATCGGACGGTGGGTAGACACTAATTGCATGAACCAAGAGCCGGAACCTCGCCCCTGGGGCGCCACTGGAAGCGAGGCGGTGCTGCTTTGTCGAGAATGGATGCTCCATTTGGGTGCTGCCGACACCGTCGTGGCCGCGGACGACGAGAGCAAGGTCTGCGACCTCTATAGCTCGCGATATCTCGCATGGGTTGAAAGCCGCCGGGGCAACCTCGAGCTTGGTCTGGTTGAACGCGCCTCGACCATCAGCTCATCGGACGGCCGGCTGCCGCTGATCTTCCTCGCCGGAGGTGTCTTTCCAACGGTGCAGGATCGTGCCAATGCTCTGGCCGTAGGGCTGCTGCGTTTCGACGCACGCGGCGGTGTTCTCGACGGGGCGAACGATATCGGTCGACGTGCGCTCGCACGTGGACTTTTGGTGGCGTAGTCGTCCCACTCACTGCAGCGCGGGACCGTTCCTAGCGGGGCGCAGGTCGCTGGTCACCGGTCCGGTCTGGGAGTGGGCAGCGCGGTGGAGTTCGGTCCGCGCGGCCGCCCGCGACTTCTCGATGGTCTCCTCCCCGGACTGACGCTGCATAGTTTCCACTAGTTGGGTCCGAGCCGACGACTCGGTCGCAGCAACGACAACCGCTTGATTGCTGGTCTTGCCTCGTGTCATTCCTACGTACAAGCCGGCCGCTTCCACGCCCGGGCCGACAATTGATCGATCTGTAGTCTCGCCCTGCACGCCGTAAACGGTCGTGGCGTATGCCAAGTGGAGGTTTGACCCCGCATACTCGTGGCTGATCTTTCTCAGATCTGTCGAGTCGTTCGCGGACGCCAGCATTACATGCTGCGGAGTTACGCTCCTCACCACCCAGTTCTGTCGATTCTGCACATCCATCGTGCTGTCGTTCCGTCGCGTTTGGACGACATCACCTACAAAGATCGGCTGTCCAGCCTGCCCAAAAACCGCTCTGCTGGTGTCGACTGAACCGGCCGAGATTCGCCGAGCCTGGATGTCCTCGCTCACCGATTGCGCTTCGGCGTGGGTCGCGGCGACGATAGCGATTGACTGGTGCATTCGGGCGGCGTCAAACCACGCAACCACGAGGGCATTGTGAGCTTCAGCCTCGCTAGTTGAGAGCACCACGTGCCCTGTGCTGATGAGTTCCTCCGCGGTACGCACTGCTTCGTCTAGGTCGTCTGGTTGCCGAAGTCGAAGACTCAGATCGCCCCACGCTGGGTCTTGGAATCGATGGATAGTCAGGAGTTCGACCTGGCGAGTTGCGCGACGCCAGAAGAGGGCCATGGCGCCCGAGTGACCGACCGGAAGCGCTTGGTGCTGGTCTCCGACCAGAGCGACGCATGCGCCAGTGCGGCCGACGACGTCGAGAAGGGCGTTCGCCGCCTCGAGGTCAAGCATGCCCGCTTCGTCCACGACAATGCGGTCTCCCGGTCGAATCGCGATGCGCGGACCGAGGTAATGGGTTCCGGTGGTCGGATCAAGCTCACCGATCGTGAGGCATGACCACTTGGTGGCCCCGGCTTGATCACTGATCCATCGCCATCCGTAGTCGTGCAAGAGCTGATGGAGCGAGGATGACTCGCTCCCGGTTTCGCGTCCCGCGACAGCTGAAGCCTTCTTTGTCGGAGCGACGATTATCATCGCCCGGCCGTTACGACGGAGCGCCGCTCCCGCCACCTTGAGCATGGTCGTCTTGCCTGTGCCCGCGGCACCGGAGATCGTCACCACTCGGTCGGTACCTGCGATCGAGGACGCGCCCTCCAATTGCCCTTCGTCCAACACGCAGATGGGGTCAATGGCTTTCGCTACCTCGGTGATCTCGGCAACGGAAGGCACCGAACCAGGCACAGCGAGGGACTCGGTGCGATGCGCGACGGTGGCCTTGAGAGTGGCAGTGGCAATGGCCATCCGGCTCTTGATGTGTGGGGGAATGTCGTCGTCTGACAGCAGCGTCACGGTGTGCGTCCGAGTGGCGTAGGCAGTCACTTCGTCGACGACTTCGGCTAGCTGTGCCCGATCATCGATCACGCCCGATGCGGCGATCGCGCGGATGGCTCCGGCTCGAATGTCCATGTCGCTGAATCGCCCTCCCGTCCCGGTCGACCGACCGTCCGCATCGACGATCGCCTTCGCCGCGAGAAGCTCGATGTCCAGGTGCTTAACCGCGATCGAACGTGCCACCTTTGCGTCTCGTGGACGTCCGAGTTCCGGATCGGCGTGCAGGAGTTCGTCCATCACAATGGACGTCCAATCCGCCTCGTCCAGATGCCCCGGTTTGTTCGGACGGTCGGCCGCCCATGCCCACTGATCGATCTGGGTCAGAACGGCGGCGGAGGGCTCCTCGCCGGGGTGGTGTTCCCTCCACTCGCGGAGGTGAGCTGCCTTATTGGCTTCGATCTGCGCGGAGCGCTTCGACAGCGGCCGCACCAGGTGCTGCAGCTGTGCGATCTCCCCGTCCGAATTCAGAGTGAAGCCCTTCGCTGCAAGAGCAGCGACCCATGCTGTGTCGGTCCTGGAGGCGAGGTCGCCTTCCGCGTTTACGACGTTCTGGAACCGGAGAGCGACGCGGGTGTCGACGTTGGACCACTTCCCGTCGGCCCCTTGGACCTTGACGTTCAGCCACAGGTGGCGGTGCTTGTGCGGGTCCAGCGAGCGGGACCGCTCGTGTCGCAGCTCGACGACTTCGATACGAGCGAGGTCCTCTCGGATGGAACCCTGCTTCCCGCGGCGGGCGTTGAGCTCGGACTGCCACAGCTTGATGATCCGGTCGCGCAACCGGTCCTGGAGATCCTCGTACGCGGCCGCCAGCTCCGGGTCCAGCATCGCCGCGATCGAGAACGACTTCGGCGCGTTGATCGTCGCATCCAGAATCAGATCAGCGACCGGCGATTCCAGATCTCGGCCACGCCGTTCACCGGTGAGCGGGTCGACACCGTCGACCCAATCCTTCAACTGCGAGCGGGTGAGCAGGTCGTCACGGATGGCACCGTTCTCGACGATGTACCGGGTCATCACCGCGTCGGCGTAGCCCGCCGCGGCGAGTGCGCCGTCGGCAGTCTTGGCCGTCAGGGTCGCGTCGCAGACGCCCCCGAAGGCGTAGTGCACCGCCTGCTTGACCCCTTGCGCTCGCTGTCCGCGCTTCCAGCGCGCCACTCCACCTCTCACACTTAGAACTTCCGGTTGCACGCTCATTTTGGCGCGCATCGCGCGCGCACATCTCGAAGAGTGCCTACGTGCATTGCCGTTTCCCGCTAGCTTTTCCCCCCGGTCCCTTCTCTGTCTGGTGTTCCCCCGGTTCCTCGGTCACTTAGCATCGGCCTTATTGGTTCGGGAGGTTGGTCTTTATGGCTAGACGTTTCCCTCGGGAGTTCCGTGTTCGTGCGATCGAGTTAGTCCGGATCAGCGACCGACCGTTGTCGCAGGTCGCCCGCGAGCTCGGCGTCTCGAACAGTGCGCTCTCGAGATGGGTCGCGGAGGACGACTTCGCCAAAGAGCAGGCGGAGAAGGCCTCTGGCGTGGTCCCGATCCTCGACGCAGACGAACAGGCCGAGCTGGTCCGGCTCCGTCGTGAGGTGCGCCGGTTGGAGACGGAGAACGAGATCCTGAAACGCGCGGCGGCGTATTTCGCGAAGGAGAACGTGCTCCCAAAACATCTTTCCGACTGATCGAGAAGCTGACGGCTGAGGACCCGCACCGGTTCAAAGTCGCGACGGTCAGCCGGCTGTTAGGGGTCTCCCGCTCGGGCTACTACACCTGGGCGAAGCACCACGTCTCGGCGAGGAAAGCCCGGGATGAGGAGATAGCCGCGGTGATCGCCCGGCTCCGATCGGAGAAGGGCGCGTTCTTCCACACCTACGGGTCACCCAGGATGCACGCCGAGCTGCGGATGGGCCACGGCTACCGGATTGGGCGGAAACGGGTGGAGCGGATCATGCGCGAGCGCGGCTGGGCCGGCGCCGTCAAACGCAAGTTCCGGTTCCGCACCAACCCGGCCACCAGCGAGGACAAGGTCAACCGCAACTTCCATGTTCCCGGCCCGAACCGGCTCTGGCTGGGCGACATCACCGAGCACCACACGGCCGAGGGGAAGGTCTACTGCGCCGTCGTCCTGGACGCTTACAGCCGGCTGGCGATCGGCTGGTCGATCGGATCCCGGATGACCGCAGACCTCGTCGTCGACGCTCTCCAGATGGCCCGCTGGAGGAGGTTCGGGGTCCGTGGGGCGATCATGCACTCCGACCACGGTTCCCAATACACCTCCTGGGCCTTCACCTCCCGCGTCCACGAAGCCGGGCTGATCGCCTCCATGGGCAGCGTTGGCGACTGCTACGACAACGCGATGATGGAATCCTTCTGGTCCGGCATGCAGATCGAACTCCTCGACAGCCAGCCCTGGACCACCAGACGGCAACTGGGGACCGCGATGTTCTCCTGGATCGAAGCCTGGTACAACCCGCGCCGCCGGCACTCCTCGTTGGGCTACCACTCACCGGCGGACTACGAGAAGATCGTCCCGACGACAGTCACCCTGGCTGCCTGAAACGACACATCAAACTGTCCGAGGAACCGGGGGAAGATCAGTCTCCTTCTCGTTGTCGGTTTCTTCTCTTTCGTCCCTCCTCGCCTCATCTGTCTCTTCCACTTTGTCTTCTCAGCTCGTGTTCAACTCGCCTCGGTCGCCGGCTATCTCGTCACTCATTGATCCGTTGTGCACACAGGAAAAAGACCCGCCCTAGATGGACAGGTCTTCTTGGTCTCGCGCTGGTGGGTAGTCGCGGCCGCGGATGATTGCCGCGACTAGCCGTGTGGGCAGTCTTCAGGACTCGCTCTACCGTGTCCCAGATGGCTGTTGCGTCTTCGTCCGCCCATCCCGTGATGTAGCCGATGCTGTAGGTGTCGAACGCGCGGCGGCCAGCGACGATGAGCAAGGCATCGACTGCCGAGCTCACTCCTACCGGTGAGGGCATGCCCCGCTACCAAGCCGCTGACCGTCAGGGTTTTGGGCAGTTCGGACAACCGGCCGGACGTCCTCGTCGAACAGCATGGGTGCTCCAGCGTGCGTTTCGTAGTTGTCGACGAGTGGGGCACCTCAACTAGGTGCTCCCGCAAACGGCTGACCGCATCTACTCGTTGCCCCGTCTGTGCCTTGGTCTTCAGCCACGCCATCGCTTCTTCGCTGTGGCACGCGACGCTTCTCGCTGATGAGAATGCTGATTGCGGCTCGACGGTTGTGATGGTCACATCATGAGTCGCCGGCCGGCGGGTCGGCGGTTTCGGTCGCCGCTTCGCCGTGTTCGGCTTTGGGGTAGTTGCCCATGCGCTGGTGTGTGCTTCGCACCAACGGCTCCTTGCCCTCGCGTTCGGCACCTACGTAGGTCCCGACAGCGTCCGGCTCGGGTCCAGCCCCCGCTTCTTCTGTGTACTGTCCGTGGACCTTGCGGATTTCCGCCGTCTCCGGTTCTGCTTGCGTGTATCGCCCTTCCAGGTTGTCGCGCTCGTTCATTGCCACCATCTCCTTGATTGCGCTACCGCAATTGTCCCACCTCCTGCCGCGAATCGACCCCGCCAAGACGGTATGGTTCGCCCTGGATTATCGGCGGCGGTGCGACCGGAGGATGGGTGACGATGATCTGGGAGATGAGGCGCTCCCGACGGCGGATCTCTTGATGCGCGTCGGAGCGCGCCGCACCCCGGGCCGAGGGCGGCGTCGTAGGAGGCAAACGCGGTGTGCCCTGCGACGTGTGCGCGGAACCGACCGCCGGGAATCGCCGCGCGCGAGGATGCGGTGGGGATCGGGAGCGAATGCAACCATCATGGAGTGGTGGCGGCACCCTGTCGCCTTGAGGAATACCGCAAGCGGAGCGACGGTACGCCGGAAAGCCTGGCACGGAATGGTTGGGCATGCGCAATGCTGCAACGTCCATTCTGATTGCGCTTTCGCAAGTATTGCATCATGATGACTTTGTTGGCGCAGTGAGCGAACTGGCTCGGTAGGAGGTGTGGGATGACTGACGACACGATTCCGGCCTTGGGGGCGGCTTGCGGCCGCCAACGTCGGCGTGCGATCTGGGCGAGATTTGGCTGAGTTCAAGGGCACCTTCGTGCGATCGCAATTGGCAACGGCTTTGTCGCCATCCCGGTTGCAAATCTGCCCCGTTCCGGCGAGGTCGAGGGTCCGATCACCACGAAACGCGTGCGGTCTACCGCGTACTCGACCGCGGGCTGGCGTGTCGGGCGCCAGCGGTTGCCGGTGGCGTAGCTGGCAAGAGGGCATCCCTGTCCGCACAAGCGTTCCGATCGTGGAGATGGCAGTTGTCGGGTTGCTCGATCGAACGGTCCTTCTTGGAAATGAATCTCCTGCCGTCGGCCGCTGAGGCCAAACACTGAGGAGAAGATCGACATGGTCATCATTGGAGACCGCCCCGACGCAGGCGTCGTCCCGAACAGTGTGCAGCGCAAGGGCAACATCCTCGTGAACTACATCACGTCGACGGATCACAAGACGATCGGGTACATGTACCTGATCTCGTCCTTCGTCTACTTCCTGGTCGGCGGTGTGATGGCGCTGATCATTCGCGCTCAGCTGTTCGAGCCGGGTCTGAACGTGGTGCAGACGAAAGAGCAGTACAACCAGCTGTTCACGATGCATGGCACGATCATGCTGCTGATGTTCGCGACGCCGCTCTTCGCCGGTTTCACGAATGTGCTCTTGCCGCTGCAGATCGGCGCGCCGGATGTCGCGTTCCCGCGATTGAATGCGCTGGCGTATTGGTTCTACTCGTTCGGGTCGCTGATCGCGGTGGCTGGCTTCCTGACCCCGCAGGGTGCGGCTTCCTTCGGCTGGTTCGCCTATGCCCCACTTTCGAGTACGACGTTTTCGCCCGGTATCGGCGGCAATCTCTGGGTATTGGGCCTGGCGCTCTCCGGCTTCGGCACCATCCTGGGTGCTGTGAATTTCATTACGACAACCATCACCATGCGTGCCCCCGGCATGACGATGTTCCGGATGCCGATTTTCACCTGGAACGCGATGGTGACCTCAATCCTCGTGCTGATGGCCTTCCCGGTGCTGGCCGCCGCGCTGTTCGCCCTTGCTGCGGACCGCGTCTTCGACGCTCATATCTATGACGCCGCGAACGGCGGAGCTCTGCTGTGGCAGCACTTGTTCTGGTTCTTCGGTCATCCGGAGGTCTACATCATCGCGCTGCCGTTCTTCGGCATCGTGACGGAGATCTTCCCGGTGTTCAGCCGGAAGCCGGTCTTCGGGTACAAGACGCTGGTTTACGCGACGATCGCGATCGCCGCCCTGTCGGTCACCGTGTGGGCGCACCACATGTACGTCACCGGTTCTGTGCTGCTGCCGTGGTTCTCATTGATGACGATGCTGATCGCGGTCCCGACCGGCGTGAAAATCTTCAACTGGATCGGGACGATGTGGCGCGGGTCGCTCACATTCGAGTCGCCGATGCTGTGGTCCATCGGCTTCCTGATCACGTTCACCTTCGGTGGCCTGACCGGCGTGATCCTGGCATCTCCGCCGCTCGACTTCCACGTGTCCGACACGTACTTCGTGGTCGCGCACTTCCACTACGTGGTGTTCGGCACCGTCGTCTTCGCGATGTTCGCCGGGTTCTACTTCTGGTGGCCGAAGTGGACCGGCAAGATGCTCAACGACCGGCTGGGCAAGTGGCACTTCTGGCTGCTGTTCATCGGCTTCCACACGACGTTCCTCATCCAGCACTGGCTGGGCGTCGTCGGTATGCCGCGTCGGTACGCGACCTACCTGCCCTCCGACGGCTTCACCTGGATGAACCAGGTCTCGTCGATCGGCGCCGGTATCCTCGCGATCTCGATGATCCCGTTCTTCGTGAACGTGTACCTCACCGCGCGGAACGCGCCAAAAGTCACCGTGAACGACCCGTGGGGCTACGGCCGCTCGCTGGAATGGGCGACAAGCTGCCCGCCGCCGCGCCACAACTTCACGTCGATCCCGCGCATCCGTTCGGAGTCGCCCGCGTTCGACCTGAACCACCCCGAGGCCGGAATCCCGATCGGCGTCGGTCCCGCGAAGGACGCCCCCGATGCGGCGACAGCCGATCCCGCCGACGGGAGAATCAAGTGATTCACTAGACCTACCACCGGGCGCGAAAACTTCATCCGCGCATGTCTGGCTACTGCTGCAGCGGTGTGCCCGGGCCGATCGCGTCGGTGGCGACGGACGGCGCAGCGCCGCGTGTTTCGAGGGCGAGCGACGGCATCCGAGTGACGCCGAACTCGTGCCGTAGAACACTGCGTGCGGCGTAGTATCCACGGAGGGCGTGCACGGCGGGGCCGGGCGCGGCGGCCGAGGAGGCGAGGTAGAGGCCGCGGCCGGGCATCCGCCATGGCTCGGTCGAAGTCACCGGCCGGGCGATCATCAGACGAAGTGTTGGCGCCCCCCGACGCGGTGTCGCCGCCGATGTAGTTCGGGTCGTAGCGTTCCATGTCTGAGGCGGAGCGTGAGGAAGTCGCCAGGATCAGGTCCCGGAGCCCCGGAGCGAAGCGCTCAATCTGACGGATGATCGCCTCCGATCGATCGATCGTTAAACCGCACGGCACGTGCGTATACGCCCACAGCACGTGCTTCCCCGCCGGCGTACGACTGGAATCGAACACCGAGGGTTGGGCGACCAGCACATACGGGTCGTCACTGTACCGCCCCGCTGCCACCAGGCGTTCGGAGCGGGCGACCGCCGTCCGCGTACCGCCGAGATGGACGGTAGCGGTGCCGGTTAGCTCCGAGTTGATACAGGGCACCGGGCCGGCGAGTGCAAGGTCGACCTTCGCAACGCCATTGCCTGCGCGGAACCGGCGGATACGGCGCAGGTAGCGGGGCGACAGGCGATCTGCTCCAAGGCGTGCGGCGGCGTCCGCGCTTGTGTCGACAACGATGGCGCGTGCAGCGGGCAGTTCTCCAAGGCTCGTGATGTCTGCGCCTGTGACGACCTCGCCGCCGTGATCGACTAAGTCGGCGATCAGCTCATTCGTAATGGACTGGTTCCCCCGACCGGCACCGGCCAGCCACCGGCGTGGGCGTACGTGGCCAGTGCCAGCCCGGCCGCGGCGGCCGCGAGGCTTGGCAGGGGGAGGTTGGAGTGCGCGCAAACACCGGTGAGCAGAGCTCGCGCCCGCTCCTCGCGGAAGATTCCATTCCCCCACGGGCCGCCCTGGGTAAGCATGGTCGCCCCAAAACGTGCAGCGATGAGGGAATGCTGTGGAAACTGGAGGATCTCGGAACCGGTGAATTGAGAAACCGCGTCGACGCGGTCGACCAAGGGCTGAAGCAGACGACGCCACGCTGGTCCGTCCGCGCCGAGCGATTCCACCGTTCGGTCGAGGTCCGGTAGGCGATCGCCGCGCGGCCTCCGTCGAGCGGCTGAGCATACAGATGGGCGGGACCACGAACCGGATCAGATCGGCCAGCGTGAATTTCCGGAAGAACGGGGAGGCGAAAGCAAGTGGATGTATGGCCGAGCAAATGTCGTGGACAAAGCCCTCCAGTGTGATCGGCTCGGTACGCGCCCCGCCGCCGGGGTCGCATTGCGTTCGTACACGGTTACCGAAAGACCGGCGCGTGCCAGGGTGACGGCCGCGGCCAGGCCGTTCGGTCCAGAGCCGATGACAATCGCGTCGGGGTTCGAGCCCATTCGACGTTTGTACCCTTCGGATCGGAGCGAACCACTTCGAGCCGGGACCAGCATCGGTCTCAGAAAATCTCATTGCGCTTTCGCAAGTATTGCATCATGATGAGTCATATCGGTGCAGTGTGGCACTGGCTCCGTTGGAGGTATGCGATGACTGACGACACGATTCCGGTCCTGATGAAGGGTTGGGGGCTGAAGCGCCGGAGTGGACTCTGGGGGGAGTGTCTGGCTGAGCTGCTGGGCACGTTCGTGCTGATCTCGTTCGGCGACGGTGTTGTCGCTATGGCGGTTGCAGCACTCCCCGGTTCCGGGCGAACCGAAGGTCCGACCACGTTCTTCCTGGGTGCAGGGGACTGGCTCCTGATCACCTGGGGGTGGGCGATGGCGGTTGTGTTCGGCGTGTACGTCGCCGGCGGAGTAAGTGGCGCTCACCTGAATCCGGCGGTGACGCTGGCCTTCGCAATTCGTCGTGGGTTCGCCTGGGTGAAGGTGCTGCCGTACATGCTGTCCCAGCTGATCGGGGCGTTTCTCGGCGCGGCCCTGGTCCTCGGGGTGTACGCCGCGGCGATCGGTGCCTTTGATGCGGCGAGCAAGGGACCGAAGGTCAACGGGCATACCCTCGCCTCGTTCTCGATCTTCGCCACGTTCCCTGCCCCGTATTACGACGGGAACATGTGGGGACCGTTGTTCGATCAGATCGTCGGGACGATGTTCCTGCTGATGCTGATCGCCGCGGTCATCGATTTGCGCAATACGGCCGTGCAGGCCAACCTCGGTCCGCTCATCATCGGCTTCGCTGTCGCGGCGATCGGCATGTCCTTCGGGGCGAATGCTGGTTACGCGATCAACCCGGCTCGTGATCTCGGTCCACGGCTTCTGGCGTGGGTAGCTGGATGGGGTGATCTCGCCGTTCCGGGCGACGGGCCGTGGTTCAGCGGCTACATGTGGGTGCCGATCCTCGGGCCGCTGATCGGCGGCATGATCGGCGTCATCCTCTATGACTTGTTCATCGGGGACATCCTGCACGCTCGTCTTCTGCGTGGCGGGCCCGCGATGCATGCGCAGGCCGAGACTCCGGCACGTCCACCTGGGCCGGACACCACGGAGCCGCGTTCCCGCCGATAGCCGATCGGCGGCGGCTTCGTCACAGGTGCGGGGAGGGGTCGTCCACGTCCCCTCCCCGCGCCCTGTTTTGCCGGCCCACTGGGATCGGCGCAAGATTTGCGTAGCCGCAACGAAGAGGGAATACTGAGCGGATGACCAGCTCCCACGCCACGGCCGACCGTGCGTCAGCCGACCGCGCTGTCGATGCGGCTCTTTCGGCGGCGAACGTGATGATGCGCGTTGCGGCCAGGTCGGTGCTCGAGGTCGAGGATCGGGTCACCACGCCGCAGTTGCGGGTGCTGATGATGATCGCCGCCACGGGGCCGCAAAACCTGGGTGCGGTGGCCGAGGAGCTGAACGTGCACCCGTCGAACGCGACCCGGGCCTGTGAAAAGCTGGTCCAAGCCGGCTACATCGTGCGCTCGGACGACCCCGTCGACCGCCGCTACATCCGAATCGAACTGACGCAGGCCGGCGCCGACCTCGTGAACCACGTGCTGGACCAGCGCCGGCGTCAAATGGCCGAGGTGCTTGCCAGCCTCTCAGCGGACGAGCAGAGTACGGTCGCCGCTGCGCTGGAGCTGTTCGCCGGTGCGGCAGGTGGGGAACCCATCCATGACGGCCGCTTCGCGTTCTCGCTGCAGCCCGGGCATGACAGCTATTCCGCCGAGGACCATTCCTCGACGAGATAGCGTTCCGCGTCCGAGCGTTTGAAGGTCAGACCATGGCCGACCGAAGCGCGAAAGACCTTAAGGTCTCCTCCCGAGAGTGTGGGGCCACCGTCGAAAAACGCTGTCTCGATCTGCGCGTGGTCGTGGAAGTACTCCACATGCACGACGTTGGCCAGCGCAGCCCCCAGCGTCGCATGGATGGCGGGGGCGGTGTGCGCACTCAACGGTATGCCGGCGGCGTGGGCGAGGGTGGATGCGCGGAGGAAGCCGGTGACGCCGCCGCAGCGGGTCGCGTCGGATTGCAGGGTGTCGACCGCGCCAGCCGCCAGCATGGTTGCGAAGTATTGGGGTGTGTAGCCGTATTCGCCAGCGGCGATCTGCATGCCCGCGGGCCCGCGATTGCGGATCAGCCGTAGCCCCGCGAGGTCGTCGCTTGCGACGGGCTCCTCGAACCAGGTGACGTCCTCGTCTTCGAAGCGCGCGGCGAAACCGAGAGCCTGTTTGACGTTGTACGCGCCGTTTGCGTCGACGAACAGTTGCACGTCCGGGCCGATCGCCTCTCGCGCCGCCCGTACGCGTTCCAGGTCGTCCTCGGGCGCGGATCCGATTTTCATTTTTACCGCGCGGAGCCCGTCGTCGGCCCAGCCTCCGAGCTGGTGCTGGAGTTGGAGGATGGTGTAGCTGGTGAACCCGCCGCTCCCGTAGGCCATCACGCTAGTTGCTGAGCCGCCCAGTAGTTGAAGGAGGGAGACCTCAAGCTTCCGGGCGCGAAGGTCGTGGAGTGCGATGTCGACGGCCGAGATCGCACTGGCGCACACCCCGGCCCAGCCCAGGTTGCGGACCGCCCGTGCCATCGCCCAGAAGGTCGATTCGGCGGCGAGCGGATCGGTGCCGATGACGTGAGGTGCCAGGACCCCTTTGATGATGGCCAGAGCGGCCGGAGATGTGTAGGAGTAGCCGAGCCCGGTGCGGCCGTCCGCCTCGACCTCAACGATGAGCACGCCCGTGCTGTCCCACTCCGCCGTTCCGTCCGACTCGGGCTGCACTTCACCTACGGTGGTCGTCGGCACCGAGTACGCGGTTACCCTCACCCGGCTGACCCGGCCGTGCTCCATCATCTATTCGCTCCTGGAGGATTTCGCGTCGCCGCTGTCCTCGGCGTTGCCACCGAGGTGCAGTTTGCCTTTCACACGCTCCATGCCTTCGGTGATCAGGGCGGTCGCAGAGTCGCGGATCACACCGAGCTCGCTGGGATCGCCCTTCAGCAGCGCCTTGGCCGTGTTCTTCGCGTACTCCAGGGTGATGTGCGGCGGGAGCGGGGGGACGTTCTTGCTGGTGTGCGCATCGAGGAGGGTGACGCCTTGGTGCGCGAAAGCCGCATCCCAGGCGTCGGCGATCTGAGCGTCATCGGTGACCGTGATGCCCTGGAAACCGAGGAGTTCCGCCCACCCGGCGTAATCGACCGACTCGACCTCCTGTGCGGTGTTCCATACCGGGTTGCCGTCTTCGGTCCGCATCTCCCAGGACACCTGAGTGAGGTCGTTGTTATGCAGGACCAGGATGATCAGCTGCGGACTTTGCCACCGGTCGAGGTACTTCTTGATGGTGATCAGCTCGTTCATGCCCAACATCTGGAACGCGCCGTCGCCGATTGTGCAGATCACCGCCCGATCCGAGTAGGCGAACTTGGCCGCGACCGCGTATGGCATCGCGGCGAGCATCGTTGCCAGGCGGCCCGAGAGGTCGCCCATCATCCCTCGTCGCAGGCGGATGTGATGGCCGTACCAGTCGGCGGTCGTTCCGGCGTCGGCCGTGACGATCGCCCGCTCCGGTAGACGCTTGTTGAGCTCGTAGTACACGCGCCGAGGGTTGACGCCGTCGTCGTAGTGCGCCATGGCCTGCGCGTCCATCTCGGTCTCCCACTGAACCATCTCGTCCGCGATGCTCTGCTGCCAGTCGAGGTCCGTCGTTGCGTGCAGCAGCGGGATCAGCGCGGTCAGGGTGCTCTTGACGTCGCCCCAGAGGTTTAGCTCGGTCGGGTAGCGGAGTCCCATCTGCTCGGGCTTGAGGTCGACCTGGATGGCGCGGGCCTGCCCGGTGGCCGGCAGGAACTGCCCGTACGGATAGTTCGTGCCGAGCAGGAGGAGCGTGTCGCATCCCTTCATCTGGTGCAGACTCGGCACCGATCCGAGCAACCCGACCTGTTGCGAGTGGTACGGCACGTCGGAGGGCACGACCTGCTTGCCCCGCAGAGCGGTGACGATGCCGGCACCCGCCAGCCTCGCCGCCTCCAGCACCTCGTCGGTCGCCCCATTGGCGCCGTGCCCGACCAGGAAGGTGACCTTTTCGCCGGCGTTGATGATCGCCGCCGCCTTCAGCAGCTCGCTGTGCGGAGGAACGATCGCCGTCGACGGCGCGACCGCGCTCGACCGGGACACCCACATTTCCGGTTCCGCCTCGACCATCTTCATACCTTGGATGTCGTGAGGAAGGATGATGACGGCGGGCTGCAGTCGCACGCGTGCTGTCCGGAAGGCGGTGTCGATGACGGCCTGCGCCTGTTCGGGGGAAACGATGGTCTGCACGTAGCAGGCAACGTCCGAGAAGACGCGTTCCAGGTTGCTTTCCTGCTGGTTGAAGGTCCCTAACGCGTTCACGCCCTGTTGGCCGACGATGGCGACCACTGGCTGGTTGTCCATCATCGCGTCGTAGAGCCCGTTGAGCAGATGAAAGGCGCCGGGGCTGGAGGTTGCGGTGCATACCCCGATCTCGCCGGTGAATTTCGCGTGCGCTGTCGCCATCAGGGCGCAGATTTCCTCGTGGGTCGGGCGGATGTATTCCACGCCCGTTCCCGCGCGCTCGGCTCTGCCGAGCGCGCCATCGAAATCGCCGATGCCGTCGCCGGGAAACCCGAACACGCGGCTGACCCCCCAGTCGCGGATGCGCTGGATGACGAAGTCGCTCACGCTGCTCATTGGGACTCTCTCTCGGTTTTGTCCGGGTGCTGGATGAGACGGTCGGCCGCTCGCGCGGCGATCGCCATGATGGTCAGTGCCGGGTTGGCGCTTCCCTGGGTCGGCAGCACGCTGCCGTCGGTGATTAGTAGGTTGGGGACGGCGAAGCTGCGGCAGTCCGCATCCACCACACCGTGCTCTTCGCTGCGGGCCATGCGGGCGCCGCCGACCAGGTGGGCGTATCGCTGGATGGTGATGGTTTCGCTGGCGCCGGCTGCGGTGAGGATCCGCTCCATGACGTCTTGCGCGGCCCGTCCGAGGGCGCGGTCGTTGTCGCACTGGCTGTACGAGAAGTGCGCAACGGGCAGGCCGTAGCGGTCCTTTTCGTCGCTCAGCGTGACGCGGTTGTCCGGCTGTGGCAGGAACTCGCAGAGGGCGCCGAGGCATGCCCAGTGCACGTAGTCGGACATGTAATTGCGGAGCTCTGCACCCCAGCGTCCCTCGGCCATGACGTGCTCCGCCCAGGTGATCGGCAACGGCGATACGGTCTGGATCGAGAACCCTCGTTTGTATGGCTTCCTTGGGTCGGTCTCGTAGAAGTCCTCGGTGCTGACTTCGGGGGGTGGACCCTTCCACATCCGGATCTCGGAGTCGAACCGGCCGGCGGTCTGCGGGGCCCCCTGCACCATCAGATAGCGGCCGACCTGGTCGAAGTCGTTGCAGAGCCCGTCGGGGAAGCGTTGTGACGTGGAGTTGAGCAGCAGTCGCGGCGTCTCGATGGAGTATCCGGCGACGGCGACCATGTGTGCCCGCTGGAACCGCTGCCTGCCGTTCTTGACGTAGTGGACGCCGGTTGCGCGTCCGGTCCGCTGATTGATCTCGATGGAGGTGACCATGCTGTCGGCGCGCACTTCGGCACCGTGGTCGAGGGCGTCCGGGATGTGGGTGATGAGCGGAGACGCTTTGGCATTGACCTTGCACCCTTGGAGGCAGAAGCCGCGGTAGATGCAGTGCGGCCGGTTCCCGAAACGGCCGTTCGCGATGGCGACAGGGCCGACCTTGGCGGTGATCCCGGAAGCCAATGCCCCGCGTTGGAACACTTCGCCGTTCCCGGAGACGGGATGCGGCCGGTGCGGATAGGAGTGCGGGTCGCCCCAGGGCCAATCCTCCCCGGCGACCGGCAGCTCGCCCTCGATGGCGGAGTAATACGGCCGGAGGTCGTCGTATTCGATGGGCCAGTCGGCTCCCACGCCGTCCTGGCTGTGGGTGCGGAAGTCGCTGGGATGGAAGCGGGGGACGTAGCCGGCGTAGTGGACCATTGAGCCGCCGACGCCTCGGCCTGAGTTGTTCGAGCCGAGGGGGACCGGGTCTGCGCCACCGATCTGCCGGGGTTCCGTCCAGTACAGTTCGTGCGATCCGGCCTCGTCGCTCACCCAGTCGGTCTCCGGATTCCAGAACGGGCCGGCGTCCAGGGCCACGACCGTCCAACCGGCGCGCGCCACGCGTTGCAGCAAGGTCGACCCGCCTGCGCCGCAGCCGACGATGACGAGGTCGACGATGTCCGCGTCGCCGAAGCGGCGCATGTCGTCGCGGAGCCGGTGCTCGGGGGCGGCGCCGTTCGGGGTCAGCAGCCAGGCCGAGTCGTTGCGTTCGCGGACGTCAGTGCTCATGGGATGTTCCAGCCTCGGAGGAGGTGCCGTGATCGTCGGCGGTCTTCGTCGGATCGTCAGCGGGGTTCGCGTCGGCGACCTCGAACGGTTCGAGCCGGTCGATGCCGAGGTTTTTGTAGCCGCGTGGGTAGGCGGGGCCGGCAAACCCGATCTCGTTCCAGGCCCATGGGTGGGAGTAGAACGCGGTGCAGGCGTACCGGGCCCACAGACCCCACACCTGGGAGGCCGTCAGGTCGTGCCAGGGTTGTTCTCCGATGTCCTGGATGTGGGCGAGCATGCTCTCCTGGTCGGTCCAGGAGCAGTCGGCGAAGCACGTGCCGTACGCGGCAGAGGCGTCCTCATCCAGGGCGGCTAGCGACTGCCGCCACGCGACGGCGTCCTCCGGCATTGAGTCGTAGTGCCAGCCGTCGGTCTGCTTCTCCGCTAGGCGGGCGTCCACCATGGCGGTCACCGGAACGCGCGGCTCTTTGCGCTGGTCGAGGAGTTGGTCGAACAACGCGGTGGCGCAGGCTTCTTCGGTGACGTTGAAGAACCGCATCTGGGGGAGCAGGCTCAGCCGTGACTGCACGAGCGACCGGGTGACCTCGTCCCAGTGGTCGCGCTGTGCGAGCGCATCGAAACCAGGGAATCTGTTGCCTGCGCGCGAGGACGGCAGGGGAAGCCCCGTCACTTTTCGCGCCTCAGGATTGCTGCGAGCAGGCCCATCCCGCCGACCAGGGTCACGAGAAGCGGGGCGAGCAGTGGCGGGCCCATCTCGAGGTTGTAGCGCAGGTTGTGCCATCCTCCCGGCTTCTGTGCGACCCCGCGTGCGTGCAGGTAGGTGCCTTGTAGTCCATTGGCGACGATGGTCGCTGCCGCGACGGGCAGCACCGTCTTCGCCAGGCGGCGGCTGGTCACACCGGCAATGCCGGCCCCGGCGCCGATCGGGCCGAGGATCACCGGCACCCACATCCACTTGTTGCCGAAGCTCGCTTTGTCATGCTCGAAGTAGATTTCTGCCGCGGTGACCAGAGCGCCAGCAGCCGTTAATGCCGAGAGTGAGCGTTCGAAGCGTCCAGTCTCGACGTTCTTGACCAGTCGGTCGATACCGTGCTGGGCTCCGGCGGGCGGGGTCCTTCTGCTGCGTGCCGTCATCGATCTCCTTCCTGGGGGCCTAACTGCCCGTGTTCGGGGGCGACGTGCTCGAGGATGCTTTCCCATGTGCTTGCGATCAGGTCCCGGCCGCCGTGTTCCGCTACGACGATCCGGGAGTTGGGGATTTCATCGGCGAACCAGCGTGCGTCGCGCGGAGTGGCATAGGTGTCCTGTCGCCCGACCAGTACGAGTGTTTCGGCGGCCGTAGTGGACAGGTTTGGCGGTTCGGCGCGGAAACATTGCAGGTCGGCGTCGACGCCGGCGGTTCCCTGCAGTTGAGCGTCGGCCATCATTCGCTCGACGCGGCGTTCGTAGGAGGTGGCATCCCATCGGGAGTCTGCCGATGTCAGGCGCTGGGGGTCGAACCAGTTGGCGTCGGCCGTGCGGGTTCCGGCTCGGGCCCCCGTTTCAGCCAGTGCGGGCAGGGCTGGGCAACCGATGAGCGCGAGGCGGTCGACTAACTCGGGGTGCCGCGCCGCGAGGGTTGCGGCGAACAGGCCGCCCTCCCGCCAGCCGACGACGCCGATGGAGCCGAAGTCGGTGCTGGCGGTCGAGCTCGCGGAACTTTCCGCCTGACCGAGGTATGCGGCGACTCCGTCTGCCCACTGGTTCGCCGATGGCTCGCTCCCTGTCGGGTAGGGGTCGGATGCTCCGAAGCCGGGGCGGTCGAACGAGACCAGGTGGAGCCCCCATGTCGATGTGAGGACGGGGTCCGGGTCGAATCCGGAGGCTCCTGCCGTCGGGTGGCATAACACCACGAGTCGTTTCGCCGCCGGATCGCCGATGGCCGTTAATCCGACGATCCGTCCGTCTGGGAAGCGTACGTGGAGTCCCGCCACGTCAGTGCTCGGCCTTGGGGTAGTTCCCGTGCCGCTCATTCGTGCTCGCGACCTCGGGCGGCTCGCCATGGTGCGATGCACCGGTGTACGCGCCTTCGGCGAGTGGGTCGGGTGCGTCGGTGCTTGTCTCGGTGTATTGGCCGTGGACGGTTCGGGGGCCTGTTTCGCCTCGCTGCGTGTACTGGCCTTCGAGTGCGTCCCGGTCGGTGGGAGAACCGGTTCGGTCCGTGTCGTCGTGTCTGCCCATCGTGCCACCTCCATTAGTTGCCTCTACGCAATCATTGCACCTGCGCGACTACTAGTGAAGGGGGCGAACTCGAGACCCAGCCGATTGCTAGGAGGTCGCTCAGTTGTCGTTTTGTCGGGCGGCCGCACGAACGAACCGCGCGCGGGGGTCCCGCACTGCACTTGTTGATGCGGTGTCGCGAGGCGCCAGTCCGTTCGCGATCCACCCCAGGACGAGACGCAGCCGCCGTCCGGCGCTGGGCAGCGCCACCGCGTGGTACACCTTGTCGACCGCCCACGCGGCCGCGCCGTGCAAGGGCAGGGTGCGCACGACCGCCGCGCCCTGGTGGCCGCTGTAGCTGGCAAGCGTTCCAAGACTGCGGTGCCGGTACTCGATCGTCTCGGCGCCGCGGGTGGTCCGGCGGATATTAGCCGCCAGGACTTTGGCCTGGCGGACTGCGTTCTGCGCGTTCGGCGGGCAGAACGCTGGTTGCTTCTCGGCGGTTAGGTCCGGGATTTGCGCGTTGTCACCAAGTGCCCACACTCCCTCGATGGGGGAGCCGTCGTTGCGTACCGCCTGTAGCCGTGCGTTGCACTGCACGTGGCCCTTCGCGCCGCGTGGAACGTCGGCCCGGTCGAGTACCGGATTCGGGGTGACGCCGGCGGCCCAGACGAGGGTGTCGCAGGGGTGCGCGTCGCCGTTGTCGAGGTGCGCAATTCCGTCCTCGCACGAGGTGAGCTTCGTGTGCAGGAGCACCGTGATGCCCCGGCGTCGAAGCAGCTGGAGAGTCCACTGCGACAGTTTCGGCGGCAATTCGGCCGCGATACGGCCCCCCTCCTCGACCAGCAGCCACGACATCCGTTCGCGCGCGAGCGCCGGGTAGCGGCCGAGTTCGATCTTCGCCCGTCGATGCAGCTCGGCGATCGCCTCCACCCCCGTGTAACCGCCGCCCACGAAGACGAAGGTCAGTGCTCGCTGCCGCTCGGCCGGATCCTGCGTCGCCGCCGCGAAACGCACCCTGTCCACGATATGGTCGCGCAGGTAGACCGCTTCTTCCAGGCTGGAGAACCCGATCGCGTGCTCGGAGAGTCCGGGGATCGGCAGTGTCTTGCTGACCGCCCCAAGGGCGAACACGACCTGGTCGAAACCGACACTGCGTACCGTGCGGTCGAGCAGACGGACGACCGCCACCTTGGCCGATGTATCAACTGTCTCCACTGCTCCTGCCATGAGCTGCGCGTGAGGGAAGCGGCCTGCGAGCGGCACCAGCGTGTCGCGGGGTGCCGTCTCCCCGCCTGCCACCTCGGGCAGCAGTGGTTTGTAGGTCAGGTACTGTTCCGGCTCGACCACGGTGACCCGGAGGCGCTGGGCTGCCGCATCGTGTCGCAGCTGACGGGCAAGAGTGAACCCGGCGAAGCCGCCACCCAGGATGAGAACGTGCGGTTCAGGCATGGCTGGACTCCTTGCTGCTTTCGATGTGGATGCGGTCCTCTGTGGTGCCGGCGTTTCCGGCCAGGAGATGGAAGGCGCTGCGGACGAGCGCGAAGTGGCTGTACGCCTGTGGCATGTTGCCCAGCTGGCGGTGCTCGCGCGGGTCCCACTCCTCGCTGAGCAGCCCGACATCGTTACGGAGGTCCAGCAGCCGCGCGAAGAGGTCCTCGGCTTCCGCCGTTCGCCCCGCACCGATCAGCGCGTCGACCAGCCAGAAGGAGCAGGCGATGAACACGCCTTCCGTGCCGGGCAGACCATCGTCGCTGAGTTCGGGACGGTAGCGCAGCACCAGCCCGTCCTCAGTCAGGTGCTGCTGGATGGCGTCGATCGTGCCGACGACCCGCGGGTCGTTCCCGGGCAAGAACCCGACGCGGGGGATGAGCAGCAGCGCCGCATCCAGCTCCTGGGACCCGTAGGCCTGCACGAAAGTGTTGCGGGAGGCGTCGTACCCGTTCTCGAGGATGTCGCGCCGGATCGCTGCGCGCAGACGCTCCCAGCGTCGGACGGGTCCGGGCAGGTCGAAGCGACGTGCGCCCTGGACCATGCGGTCCGCCGCAACCCAGGCCATGAGTTTCGAGTGGGTGAAGTGTTGCTTGGGGCCGCGGATCTCCCAGAGCCCGTTGTCAGGCTCCCGCCACACGGTCTCCAGGTGCTCGATCAGGGCGAGCTGCAGGTCCCACGCGTCCTCCTCGCCGGACCCGATGGTCGACCGGGTCAGCGCCAAACCGTCCAGCACCTCACCCCAGACATCCAGCTGCAGTTGGCCCGCAGCGGCGTTGCCTACGCGCACCGGCGACGAGCCGGCGTAGCCGTCCAGCCAGTCCAGCTGCTCCTCCGGCAGGCGGCGCCGCCCGTCGATGCCGTACATGATCCGCAGGTCGGCAGGGTCGCCGGCGACGGCGCGGAGGAGCCAGTCGCGCCAGGACCGGGCCTCGTCGGTGTAGCCGGCGGTGAGGAGCGACTGAAGCGCCAGCGTGGCGTCGCGCAGCCAGCAGTACCGGTAGTCCCAGTTCCTCGGCCCCCCCATCTGCTCGGGGAGAGATGTCGTGGGCGCCGCCACGATGCCTCCGGTCGGTTGGTAGGTGAGTGCCTTCAGGGTGATCAATGACCGCTGGATGGCGTCCATGTTGGGGCCGTATGCGGTGCTCCGGCTGCTCCACTCGGTCCAGAACTGCTCGGTCACCACCAGCGCGGTGTCCGGGTCGGTCGGTGTCGGCCGCGGCTCATGGCTCGGCGACCAGGTGAGCACGAACCGCACCCGGTCACCGGCCTCGACCGTGAACTCCGCCACCGTGCTCAGGTCGCGACCGCTCAGAGGGACGTCGGCGGTCACCTGCACGGCCTCGGGCCCGGCGACCGCCAGAATCCCTCGCTCCGTCCGGGTCACCCACGGCACGACGTGGCCATAGTCGAAGCGGAGGAGGAGATGGGTCACCATGTCCACCGACCCCTCCAGTCCCTCGACGATACGCACCAGATCTGCCGCCTGATCGCGCACGGGCATGAAGTCGGTCACTCGGACATGCCCGGTACTCGTCTCCCACTCGGTCTCGAGGATCAGCGTGCCGTCGCGGTAGCTGCGGCGGGTGCATCGACCCGCACCGGCCGGAGCGAGGAGCCACCGACCGGCGGAATCCTCGTCCAGCATTGCGGCGAAGCAGGCCGGCGAGTCGAACCGCGGCAGGCACAGCCAATCCACCGACCCGTCGGCGGAGACCATCGCCGCCGTGTGGAGGTCTCCGATCAGCGCGTACTCCTCGATGCGGGAGGCGCTCACAGCCCCGGGCCGCCCTGCATGATCCCGCCGTCGACGAACACCGTCGTGGCCGTCATGTAGTCGGCATCGCCGGAGGACACGAACGCCACCACCCGTGCGATCTCGGCCGGATCGGCCACCTTCCGGAGCGGGATGGAATCCTCCAGCTTCTCGCGGAGCGAGTCGTCCTGCATCGTCTTCGTGTTGATCGGGGTGGTAACGGCTCCCGGAGCGACGTTGACGACGCGGACTCCGTGCGGGCCGAGTTCGACGCCGGCGGTCCGTGTCAGCATGCGCATGCCGCCCTTGGAGACGCAGTAGGCGAGGTTGCCGGGCATCGGCCAGTCCTCGTGCACGGACGAGACGTTGACCACAATTCCACCGGAGCCCTGGTCGATGAAGGCCTGGGCCGCACGCTGGGTGCCGAAGACGGCGCTCTTCAGGTTCACGGAGATCACCTTGTCGAAGCTGTCCTCGTCGAGCTCAAGCAGCCCTTGACGTGTTTCGATGCCGGCGTTGTTGACGTAGATGTCAAGCCGGCCGAACTCGCGTTTAGCTGTGCTAATCAACTTGTCGATGCCCGCCGTTGTGCTGACATCCGCGTCGGCGCCGAGAGCTTTGCCTCCTGCCGCGCTGATCTCCTTCACGAGGTCTGCGGTGTCCTCCGGCCGCGCCACGTAGTCGATCACCACGGAAGCACCCGCCGCGCACAGCCTCCGGACGATCGCCTCACCGATCCCGCTGTTGCCGCCGGTCACCACCGCGACCTTGCCTGCCAAATCCATGCGCACCGCCTTCTGTGAGAGTCGCCGCCCATTTAACCCTGTGCTTGCGCAAATGCAATTGTTGCCCGTCGCGCGGTAGTGCTATCTCGCAATTGTTGCAGGTCCGCAAGCTATCCTGTTAGGGTGGCGGCGGGCTTGCGGTCGGGGGACCGCCGGCCCACGATTCGACGATCCCCGCCCGCGAATGCGCCTCGCTGATCCTCGGGCTCCACGGAAAGCAGACTCTTCGTGCTCCTCGCTGACTCAGGGTTTTCCGGCCCGTCCATCAACGACTTCTTCCCGCCGCCGCTACTGTTTGCGGGCACCCTGTTTGAGATCAACCGGGTCACGATCATCCGGTTTATCGCTACGCTTGCGATTCTGCTGATTTTCGGCCTCGGCACCCGGCGTATGAGAGTGGTGCCGGGACGCTTCCAGAGCGTCGTCGAGATGGGATTGGACTTCGTTCGCGTCAACATCGCGGCGGACCTGTTGGGCAAGAAGGACGGCGCACGCTTCCTGCCGCTGCTCACAACCATTTTCTTCATGGTGTTGTTCTTCAACCTCACCAGCGTCATCCCCGGCTTGAACATGGCCGGCTCTGCGGTGATCGGGGTGCCGCTGGTGTTGGCGATCGTGGCGTACGGGGCCTTTATCTACGCGGGCGTGCAGCGCAGTCCGAGGGGGTTCTTCCGTAGTTCACTGTTCCCGTCCGGCGTGCCGTGGCCGCTCTATATCATCGTGACCCCCATCGAACTTGTCTCTAGCTTCATCGTCCGTCCCGTGACGCTGGTGCTTCGGCTGATGATGAACATGGTGGTCGGGCACCTGCTGCTCGTGCTTTTCTTCTCTGGGACTGCTTGGTTGCTTTTCCAAGCGCCGGCAGCCTTCAGGCTGCTCGGCTTGGGGACGATGGTTTTCGGCTTCGCGTTCACCCTGATGGAGATCCTCGTCGGTGTGCTTCAGGCCTACATATTCGCCTTACTCACGGGTGTTTACATCCAGTTGGCGGTCGCCGACGAGCATTGACAGTCCCTGTGGGACGCTAGCCGCTTAGGGGGATCCGTGGGTCCTGATTGCTAAGGCGCAATAGTTGTCAAGGCGCACGTGCTGGGGTTTCATGGGCCCTATGAATTCTTTGCCGATCTGGCTGCTGGTGCTCATTTTCCTGGCTGGTGCGGCGGTCATCTGGTTCTCCGGTATTCAGCTGTCGAAGACGACTGACGTTCTGGACAGCCGGTTGCATCTTGGGAGCGCGCTCGGTGGTCTGATTGTGCTTGCCGTGGCAACAAACTTGCCGGAGATCGCGATCACCGTCAGTGCCGCGGTTTCCGGTTCGATCGGCGTGGCTGTGGGAAACATCCTGGGTGGTATCGCCCTTCAGACGGTCGTCATCGCTGTTCTGGACGCGTTCGGTAAGCGTGGCAAAGGAGTCAAGCCCATCACCTATCGCGCCGCGTCCCTCGGGCTCGTTTTGGAGGCTGTGGTGGTGGTCGCTGTCCTGTCGGTGGTCATCGCTGGCAGCCAGCTCCCTGTAGGCCTGTTGTTCGCCCGCCTCACGCCTGACGTTGTTCTGATCGCGGCGATCTGGCTGGTTGGCTTGTTTCTGGTGCGACGCGCAGGCAAAGGCCTCCCCTGGCATGAGGACGGTGCTGCTCCGGACACGACCACCCCTCACCCCAGCGCGCACCGCACTCGGAAACCGGCGAGTCCGGAGAAGATGAGCACCGCGAAGGCGGTGGTCATCTTCAGCGTGGCCGCGCTACTCACCCTCGCGTCCGGTGTCGCTTTGGAGCTGGCCGGAGACGCAGTCGCGAAGCACATCGGGATTTCCGGAGTGCTTTTCGGGGCAACCGTGTTGGCGTTGGCCACCAGCCTGCCGGAGATCTCCACCGGCCTGCAGGCGGTGAAGCAAGGCGATGACAACTTGGCGATTAGCGATATTTTCGGCGGCAATGCGTTCCTGCCGGTTCTCTTCCTCGCTGCGACCCTTATCAGCGGTAAAGCCGTTCTCCCGCAGGCGAACGCAAGTGACATTTACCTGACAGCGCTCGCGGGTCTGCTGACCGTTGTGTACGCCATCGGCCTCATCTTCCGGCCACGCAAGCACGTAGCGGGCATGGGCCCCGACTCGTTTACCGTGGTGGTGCTCTACCTGATCGGGGTGGGCGGCCTTGTGGCAATCACCATCAGCTGAGCGTGCGCGAACGGTCCGCGATATCTAACTGGGCGCCGCGGTGACGCAGAGCGTGTTCGTGTAGCTTGCCTCGGCTTGTTGGCCACGGCTGATTCTGCTGCGAGTGCCCAAACCGTTACGGACGTCCGAAGGCAGAGCTATTTCCGGCTATTTGAGACGTCATAGAGGCGTCGCTCTGCAGTTTCGGGAGCTGCCCAACTTGGCCCACAACCGCACCTGGTTGAAAGCGATCCACTGTCATCAGTTTGTTACCAGCCCACCCTACTGATCAGCAGTTCTATGGGGGCGTCGCGATCGATACAGGGCAGCGGTCGGGTTCAAATCCCAACGGCCAGCACGCCCGAAGGGGGTGGGGTGGGTCAAGGGGCGATAACGTCGGCTATCGCGTGGGTGGTTTTGAGAACGCGCGAGGCGGTTTCTCGGACGAGGTCGAGGTTTGCGTCGGCCCATCCAGTGATGTAGCCGATGCTGTACGTGCTGGTGTCGAATCCGGCGAGGCCAGCGACGATGTAGGCGACGGATTCGGCTTCCACTTCGATCCGACCACGGTGGTGCCGGTACTCGTCGAGGTTGTCGACGTGGCCGAGGTGAATGTGTGCGGCCTCGTGGATGAGCGTTTTCGCGGCCTGCTCCGGCGCGAGGTTCCGGCGGAGGACGACGGTGTGCCGATGGGGGTCGGTGTAACCGTTCGCAGGCGTGAGGGTTTCGCGTGTGACGGTCCAACCTTTGCCTTCGAGGTGGGCGGTTAGCGGGTCGAGCGCTCCGTGGTCATGGATGCCGGTGAGCTGGTGGACGGGGTTTTCGGGTATCTGTGCGCCGTCGACTGGTTCGGTTTGGGAGATGTCGAACACGGAGAGAACAGGGAAGTAGTGCATGGTGCGTTCTTCCTGGTCGGTCGAGCCCTCGTCGTCGGTCGCCTTCGTCGTCTTGGTGCTGTAGCCGAAGATTTTGATCGAGGTCTCTCCCTTGCGTACTTGGCGGCCTTTGGCCTGCCACTGCCGGAACCCGGCGACCATGGTCGCGTCCGGATTCTGGGCGAGGATCAAGAGGAGGTTGTTCAGGCTGTAGCTGTGGAACGAGCGGGCAAAGTCGAGGAATCGACGCCACTGCCCGCTCTCCGCGAGCTGCTGCACCTGGTCGATGATCGACGCGTGGAGTGCTTCTGCTTGCGCCTTCCGCTGTTCCTGGGTGCGCCGGTTCGTGGAATCGCTCATGGTCTGTACTCCCTAGTGGTCAACCTGATTGGTGGGCTGTTCGATAGAGGGAGTCGGGGGGAGCGGCAGCACCGAAAGTGCCAACCGCGCTCTGACGAGATAAGCCCGGAGGGCGCGTCAGAGCGCGGTTGGAACGGCAAGGTGCGTCAGCGACCTACGATGAACGGTCGGACAGCCCACACCGCAGTGAGAAGCACGGTTCCGCGCAGCAGGACCACAACAGACGCAGATAAACACGGGCTCCGTGTTCCGATCGGCGCCGTGGGCCGAGATCGTCGCCTTCCGCTGAGCGGAGCCGCCTGTGGCGGCGCGGTTCTTGCCGTTTTGTTTGTCTTTCCGTCGGCCGATCGTAGCTCGTTCCCGGTGCGTCCGTGCCGGGCTTTCGCGGCATATCCTCACTCGCTTCGCTCCCTCCGGTATTCCACGGTCCCGGCACTCCCGCCCCTCCCACTCGCAATCGATCTCTCCGCCGGAAGGCAAACAAAAACGATCGACAGGGGAGTGATTGGGATGCGGGTATTCATCATCGATACGAGAAACATGGGTCCGGAACTGCAGGGCGGACTGATCGGGGTCGTCGGCTCGATGTTCCCGACCGTGGAAGAGAAGAAGGAATGTGTGGAAACGGTGAGCAGGTACGCCACAGACGGGTGGGCGATCGCCGCTGACCCGTCCACGCTGATCGGCCGGCTGGCCGCGCTGACGGCGGAGACGGCATGCGCGCCGTTTGTGGCCTTCAACCGGGTGGCTCAACGCGGTGGCCCAATCTTGAATTCGACGCTTTCGGGTGCTCCGGTGCGGGAGCTATCCTGACCGCAACCCCAAAGACAGCGGATCCCCTCGAGATGACGGGATCCGCTGCCGACTGTCTACTCCCAGGAGCCGACGACGAGTGCGGATGCCACGACGTCCGGGATGGAACTTGCCCGTCCCAGCGCGCCCGCGTATTCCAACAGGCGTTCGCGATCTGGTCGCCGGGTAGAAGACGCTTCCTGCGTGCACGATTCTGCGCATGACGCGAGTGTTGCCCACCTCGTTCGCCGGTTGCAGGTGGTGACGCGGGAGCTGTGGTGGGCTAGGTGACCGTGCGGTCGAGGTCGATGCTGTATTCCGGTGGTCCATCCTCGGAGAGATCTCCGAGGATGGACTGGGTGTAGGTGTAGGTGCAGGAGATCGGCCAGGGTTCGGAGTCGCTGAGCAGGTAGATGTCGTAGGCGGGCAACCCAATGAGCACGCCGGGGGTCCGGATCGCGGCGGGCGGTACCTCACCGGTCAGCGGGAGGTGGCGGTGGTAGTCACGCCAGGGGTGTTGGGGGTGCACGAAGTCGGCACGCCACGTTGACGCACGCATCGGCTGTCCTTGCTTGGGTAAGGCTACGGGGTGGGGGGACCGTGAGGATGCCGGGTCGGGTCCTGCACCCGCCTCCGGGTGAAGCGAAAACGTTTGTATCACATCGAGCGTCCCGCACCGTAGGTGTTGCAACGCAACTATTCGCGCGGGTCAGTGTGCGAGGTGCCGGGATCCGGTGTCGTTCGGGGAATGATGGAGCGGTGCAGGTAGACGGCCTGCTCGGGCCATTCGTCCTGGTCGATGAGTTCGTACACGTCGTACGCGGCCGCTCCCTCGAAGTCGGTGGGGAGGTGGATGCGGAGGGGCGGAAAGTCCTCGCATGCGGGCAACGCGATCACCCAGTCGCGGCCGGTCTGTTGGTCGTCCAGCAGCACCGCGAGGAACGCGTGCGAGGTACCCATGCGGGCACCGTAGGCGTCGCCGCGACGCCCACGCAAGACGCCATTTTCCGCTAAGTCCGGGGTCGCCATGGACGGGGGCCGCCCAAGTCTCTGAACGGGCATTTGGCAGGTCACGATGTTCGCAATCCGAACAGCGAGGTTGGGTGGCGTGGCAACGCAGATATGCCTTGAGTGAAGGCCTCCGGCTCGCGGGGGAGCGAGTCGGAGGCCGTCGACCGAATGGAGGCTCGGTGCGGAGCACAGTAGGCCGTGTCTTTCATTCCGCCTACCCCCGAATGGATCATTCTTGAGAGTCAGTTCGTGTCTAGTGCGGGGCTACTCTTTCGGCAACGGCAGAAGCGGGGCACTCATGTCTGCAATAGATGGGGACAGGTCTAAAGAATTGGTGCGACGGCACTTTGAGGAGATCTGGAACGATCGCAGGCTCGAGGCGTGCGATGAGCTAATGGCCGAGGACTTCCAGGAGAACGCTGCGGCACCGTTCAGCGAGACGCCTCCCGGCCGGGTGCACGGCCCGACAGCGATGCGCGGAACCGTCGCCTGGCTTACAAGCCAGTACCCGGATATTCGGATGGAGGTGGAGGCCGTGATCGCCGAGGGCGACCTTGTAGCGGCAAGCGTGCTGAGCCACGGGACGCTTCTCGGTCAGCTGCCGGGCGGCCCCCGCCAAGCGGCCGGACATTCGCCGCCAGACAGACGCACTGGTTCCGTGTCGAAAACGGGAAGCTCGTCGAGCATTGGGCCACACGAGATGACCTCACCGCCATGATCCAAACGGGGATCCTCCAGCCACCCGGTTCTCCTTCGTCCTCCTGAACCGGTGCCATTCGTCGGAGGTGGGACGGATGATCGTTCTTGGGCGCGGACGGCTGCGGCACTGTTCGCTCAGATACGCGGGGTTCTCGGTAGGGAATCGATTCGAGGGGTGCGCGTGATGCCGGGGCCGGGAGGTTCAGCAGGATGTCGCTATAGCGGCGGCTAGTGGTTACCACCCGGGGAGTTCGGGATCACGGCGCGCTTGTTATCCGCTCATTTGGACAGCCAAATGCATATACGCGTAGAAGGTGGCGTCACCCAGTGTTGAGGCTGGTCAAAACCGCGAGAATCCGCGGGTCCTCCCTCGCCCTCATGCCGCAAAAAGATGGGCCCGTGCGTGCACTGGTCATAGCGCGGCACCGGACTCAATCGAGCAATGACCGGAAGGTACCTCCGCGGTGCCGTGCGAACCGTCATCGATACGAAGCCTCCGCCCCTCGTTGCGCAAGCGCAAGGGGTTGAGGGAACCGCTCCGGTGGCGCATCCTCTCGGTATGGATCAGCGTACGGTGCCGTCCGCGGGGGATCCCTCGCGCATTCAGGACGTGTGGGGTGCCCGCACCCCCTTCGCGCGCGGCGGCCGGTGGCCCGACCGCGTCGACCAGGCCCTCGAGGACGGACTGACCGAAGCGGACGTCGATACGTGGGTGCGTAGCGCGTGCGTGCTGTGCAGCAACGGTTGCGGCTGCGATATCGCGGTCAAGGACGGCCGGATGGTGGGCATTCGCGGCCGGGCCGACGACCCCATCAATCACGGGCGGCTGGGACCGAAGGGCCTTTATGCCAGCTGGGAGGGGATGCGCGGGCGCGACCGCTTGACGCATCCGCTCGTGCGCCGCGACGGCGAGCTGGTGCAGGCGACCTGGGATGAGGCGATGGATGCGATCGTCCAGCGCAGCAGGCGGCTTCTGGATGAGGTCGGCCCGCTCAGTCACGGCTTCTACGGCGAGCCGGTCGAGCACGCGCGCCCAGGTGACGGTCTGCGTCGCGGCGAGGTTATGTCCCCACAGGAACATGGCACCGCACTCGTCGATATCCTCGTAGCAGCCGGGCTGGCCATCCGCACCGAACGTCTCCTTCAGCGCGGCGGCGGCGCGGGTGATCAGATGATCCGCCAGCTCGTCCAGGCACGACGCCTGGCTGAAGCCGTGCGCGCAGCGAAGGCCGAGGGCCGATTCCCGCTCTCGTCCGCGGGCAATTGCCACACAACGCTCGGAGTGCTCGCCGGACTCGACGACCCTGACCTGGGACTGATCTGGTTCGACGCCCACTCCGGGGGACGCAGAGCCGTGCCCTGCGTCCCCCGGTGGCCGTAACGAGAATTACTGCGTGAGCGCGTCAGCGACGGTTCGGGCGATGATGCCGTACCCGGCTGCATCCGGGTGCACCCCATCCTTGAACAGCTGCTGCTCACCCTGGGTCGCAGCGAAGATATCGATGACAGGGACGTTTTGTTGAGCCGCGACTCGTTCCACGATGGGAACGACTCCGTTCTCGACGATGTCGGGGTCGATGCCGAAGGTATTCGCCCAGGCGGCCGGGGGCGTGAGGAGGTACACATCGGGATGGTTTGATAGCCCCGTGTAACTGGCGACCATGTCGGCGAGCTGTTGCTCGTATGCCTCCGCATTCCAGTTCTGCGGCTTGGTATCGTTCGTTCCCAGCATGATCAGCACGACGTCCGGCGGGACATCGTGAGAAAGCGACCAGAACTTGTTCTTGTCGTAGGGCGTGTCGCCCGACGAAAGCAGAGTCCGCCCGTTCAACCCGTAATTCAGGACCTGATAGTCCTGCCCGAGCAGTTTCTGCAGCTGATCCGGGTAGGAGTTCTGAGTGCGACTGGCGAAGAGAACACCGGCGCCGTACGTGTTGCTGTCACCGACAGCGGCAATGTGCTTTTTCCCGCTCGCGACGGTGGGGGCGGGAGGCTCGAAGACGAAGTAATACCAAATCCCGCCCGCGGCGACGACTGCGACGAGGGTGGCACCGATCGCGATGAGGATCTTGGTGCGAAGCCGCCACTGTCGGCGCGGGCGGTGGGAGTGCGTGGGGTGCGCGAACATGGTGACGGGATACTCAGACGGTGAGACCGACGGCTTGGATGAGCGCCCCGTCCGGGTCATAGAACAGGAACGATTTCACTCGCGGGTCTGGAGACCAGACGTAGTCGGTCTGCACGCCATACCCGAAGGACACCACCTTGTCGAAGAAGGTGTCGATGTCGTCGACGTCGAAGGCGAGCTCGGTGATGCCGGTTCCGCCGTAGCGCAGATATTCGTCCGGTGTCCTGGCGGTCACGGGTGTGGATGCCTGCTGCAGCTCGAGGAGGGTTCCGTCGTCGGATGCGACCATAATGATGCGCGTCGCCGCCCCCGTGTGCCCGAGGATGTCATCGAGGGTGTCGCCCTGGAACAGAGTGCCTGGTTCGCTGACGTCATACATGACGTTGGTGAAGCCGAGCAGGTCGCGGTAGAACGCGAAAGAACGGTCCAGGTCGCTGACCATGATGCAGACGTGGTTGATGCGCATCAGTTTGCTCCCGCTACATCCAGGACGAGGCGGCCGACGACTTCACCGGCGCTGAGGCGACGAATGCCTTCGGGGAGGGTGTTGAAGGGGATCTCTTCGACGATGTTCGTAATGGTGCCGTCGGAGATCATCGAGAGGACCGTCTTGAGGTCGTCCTTGCTGCCACCGGAGGATCCGATCAAAGTGACCTGCTTAGTGACGAGCAGGTTCGTGGAGATGGTGGCCTCAATCGCCCCCAGTCCCACCAGGACCACCCGCCCGCCAGTGCGAACGGCTTCGATCGCGGCGGCGGTGGTCGTGCCGAACCCGGCGAAGTCGAAGATGATCTCGGGCTGGTACTGCGCGAGTTCACCGGCGTCGGCGTGCACCGAGGCGATACCGAACTCGCGGGCACGGTCGCGTGCGCCCTCGCTGGTGTCCACGCCGTGGACCTCGGCGCCGATCGCGTCAGCGATCTGCACAGCGTTCATGCCGAGGCCCCCCATCCCAATGACGCCAACGACAGTGCCGGCACGCACCCCTCCCTCGGCGACGACCGCGTGGTAGGCGGTGGTGACGGAATCGGTGGCCGCGGCAGCCTGCGCGAAGCTGACGTTGTCGGGAATGACCACGAGTTCGCTGGCCTGCGCGATCGCGAGCTGCTCGTACCCGCCGTTCCGGGACAGCCCGGGCGCGTCCCAGCCGGTCTTCTTGTCATCGCCGTGAGCGAGCAGGCCGATCGCGACCCGGTCGCCCGGGGCGAAACCCTCCACACCGGGACCGATCTCACGGATGGTGCCGGCGACCTCGTGACCGAGGACGATGGGCAAGTTGGTGATCCAGGCCGCTCCCGGGCCTTCGATGATGCCAATATCTGAGTGGCACAGCCCTGCAGCCGCGACGTCAAGCACCACTTCGCCCTGCGCGGCGGTCGGTGCCGGAACATCGGACAGCACGAGAGGTTCGTGTGCGCCGGTGAACAGCCATCCCTGGTTGGACATGGGTTCCTACTTTCTGGCACGGATGCCGAATGGTGCGGTCGAAGTGTTAGTTGCTACGGGTGTGCGGGACTGGTGGGATGCTGCAGCGTCGGCAACATAGGAGCTCCTCGGGGGATTCAGGGTGGCGAGACGTGGCATCTCAACCAAGCCGGAGGACATGCAGTCCAGCCGCGTCCAGGACGGTGGAGCCCACCTGCTGCGCGAGCGTTCTGTCATCGCCGGGCAGGAAGGCCGCTCCTACTTGGTGAAGAACCTCATTCGTGAGAAGACGTCGCAGTCTGGGCGGGACGAGCTGTGACCTGGTCCGTTGGATGACCGCGACACGAACGGCGTCCTCAGTGAGGAGAACCCGCACGCCCTGGTAGAACCGCAACGCCTTCACAAGTGCGGATTCCTGCCCATCGCTGCAGATCGCAAGGACCGCCAAGCGCGCGCGACCGGCTGTTGCTCGGCTGTCGGTGTAGCGGATCCCCGCTTGTTGTGCGCCATCGCGAAGCGCCCCAAGCAGCTCGGTAGCGTCCCCGTCGAGCAGGATGGGCGCGCCAAGGGTCTGCGAGCCGATTGCTCGCAACCGTTCGGCGCGCCGCATCCTGCTCATGCGGTTGAACGAGCCCGTCGTGAGGTTCTGGATAGATGGTGTGACGGGTTCACTGCACCGACCAGCCACCGTCGGAGGGCAGGATCGCGCCGTTGATGTTCACACCATCGTCGCTGAGCAGGAAGGTGATGGACGCGGCGAGCTGTTCTGCTGTGGCCAGGGTCGGGATCGCCATTTGAAACGGGTGGAGCCGTTCGCTTCCGACCTGAGACACCGTGGCCGGCATGGGGATGCCGGTGGCGACACCGCCGGGCGCGACGGCGTTAACCCGGATCCCGTGCGGGCCGTACATGAACGCAGCGCTCCGAGTGAGCCCCACCACCCCGTGCTTGGACACGGTGTACGCGGTGCCGGATGCGTTCCCGCGAATACCTGCCTCCGAGGCGACGTTCACGACGGACCCTCGACCGGCCGCCATCATCACCGGCAGGACAGCGCGGGTGAGTTTGAATCCACCGGTGAGGTTGATGCCGATCACTCGGTCCCACATCGCATCGGTTGTCTCGTGTGCAGGTGAGAAATCGTCGTTGATGCCGGCGATGTTCGCCAGACCGTCGATGCGGTCCCCGGCTTCGGCGACGATCCGGTCGATGTCATCCTGCTTGGTGATGTCCCCGGCAACGGTGACGATGTTCGCGTCGGGAAGCGACGCTGCGAATTGGTGAAGGGCGTCGACGGAGATGTCGACGGCGACAACTGTTGCGCCTTCTCGTGCCAGACGTGCGGCGGTGGCGCGGCCGATACCGGACGCCGCCCCCGTCACCACGATGGTCCGGCCCCGGAACCGGCCGGGCGTGATGACTTCCTCCCAGAACGCATCGGTGTCATCTTCTGCGTGATCGGGTTCGGGGATATCACCACCGTTCGCCTTCTGGACCAGGTCGTCGACCAATGACTGGGGCATCTCGCCCTTGCTCATCGTGACCAGCTGCTGCAGGGGCAGCAGTTTCACGGGGGCGAGAACGCGCTCATCGACGCCGGCGGTGGTCAGCAGCTCACGGATGAGCGGTCCGCCGACCGGATGCTTCAGCCAGGTGCCGACCGAGCTTTTCGCGGTCAGCGGCTTGTCTTTTGCCATGGGGGTGTCTCCCTCACCGGTACGCGTGCGCGCCGGTTCTGTCGGTGTGGTTGCTGGACTGTTCAGTCGGCTGCGACGGTCTCGTCCGGGCGGTTGTCGGCGAACAGTGCGTCCAGTGGGATGTCGGGTCCGTTGCTCTCGCCCATCTTCATGAGTCGGCTGAGGGGGATGGAGCCGACCATTTTCATCATGTCCATGCCGAGGTTTTCCTCGACCGCGTTGGCGCCGGAGGCTTCTACCATGCCCATCAGCAGCGGCATGATCTTGTCCGCGGTGGCGGGGTTGCTCATCAGCTCGCCGATGGTGGAGCTACCCGAGACGGGGAGCTGGATCTGGTCGCCTGCGACCTCGACGGTCTCCGTGAGACGGATGTCACGGCTGGAGGCAGCCGCTGACACGCTATATGTGCCCGGTTCGACCGCCCATGCGCCGGTGCGGGTCTCCCAATAGGCCAGATCGTCGCGGCTGATCGTGACCGAGACCGTGTCGCTGCTGCCGGGCTCCAGGGTGACCGACCCGAACCCTTTGAGTTCGCGGGCGGGACGGGTGGTGTTTGATCCGGCAAGCCCGATATAGAACTGAACGATTTCGCGGCCGGCACGGTCGCCGCTGTTGGTGACCGTGACCGACGCCTCGATTCCTTCGTCGCCGGCGGTGACGGTGAGGTTTGAGTAGGCGAATCGGGTGTAGGAGAGGCCGTGCCCGAACGGGAAGGTGACGTCCAGGTCGCGGGCGTCGTACCACCGGTATCCGACGAAGATGCCCTCCCCGTACAGGACGTGGGAGTTGGACCCGGGGAAGTTCAGGTACGCCGGAACGTCGGCAAGACGAACCGGCACGGTCTCGGCGATTTTGCCCGACGGGTTAACGACCCCGAAGAGCACGTCCGCAATGGCCGCTCCGAGTCCTTGACCCAACAGTGCCCCGTCCAGGATCGCCGGCACGATGTCAGCCAGTTCGTTGAGCCGCACCACGCCACCGTGCGCAAGGACCGCGATCGTGCGGGGCTGCGCGGCGGCCACGGCGCGGGCGAGCGTGAGCTGCTCGGTCGGCAGTTCGATGTGCTCCCGGTCGAAACCTTCGGATTCCTGAGCGTCGTCGAGTCCGAGGAACAGGATCGCGACATCCGCGTTCGACGCCGCAGTGACCGCTTCCTCCCGCAGTGCCTCGTCATCTCCGCTGCCGTCGACCGTGAAGCCGTGGGCAAAGACAACGTCCGCGTCCGTGTGACCGCGGATCTCGTTCAGCGGGACATCGACCTTCGTGGGATTGACGTGTGAGCTCCCCCCGCCCTGGTAGCGGGGTGTGGTCGCGAACGCCCCGATGATCGCGATCGAGTCGGTCGCGGCGATCGGCAGGGTCGCGGCTTCGTTCTTGAGCAGCACGATCGCCTGGGCCGCCGCTTCTCGAGCCAGCTGGTGGTGTGCATCGACATCGAATGCGTCGATGGGCTGGCGGGCCGCATCGATCTTCGCCGCGAGGGCAGCGACGTTGCCTGCCGCCCGATCCACTGCGGCGATGTCGAGGTCACCGCGCGCCACGGCCTCCACAACTTTGGCATCTTCGCGGCCACCGTCGCCGGGCATCTGCAGGTCAAGCCCAGCCGCGACAGCAGCGACCCGGTCCTCCACACCGCCCCAGTCGCTGACGACTGCCCCGCTGAATCCCCACTCGGTGCGCAACACATCGGTCAGCAGCCACGGATCCTGCGAGGTGTAGACCCCGTTGATCTTGTTGTAGGAGGACATGACCGTCCACGGCTGGGCGTGCTGCACCACCCGCTGGAATGCGCGCAGGTAGATCTCTCGCAGGGTGCGCTCGTCGACGTCGGAGCTGGAACGCAACCGGTCCGTCTCGGCGTTGTTGGCGGCGAAGTGCTTCACCGAGGCCCCGACGCCCTGACTCTGGATCCCTGCTACCCATGCGGTGCCGAGCGCGCCGCTGAGGTGCGGGTCTTCGGAGTAGTACTCGAAGTTGCGGCCGCCGCGCGGGTCGCGCTTGATGTTGATGCCGGGGCCAAGCAGAACGCCGACTTGTTCGGCTTGGCATTCCGTTCCGAGAGCTTGGGCGACTCGGGTCACCAGGTCAGGGTTCCAGGACTGTGCCATGGCGACGGCGGGAGGGAAGCACGTCGCCGGGATGCTTTCAGCAAGGCCTAGGTGGTCGGCAGATCCGCCCTGCTTGCGAAGACCGTGCGGTCCGTCTGTGAGCATGAACGAGGTCACTGTTCCGGCCTCGCGCGTCCGCCAGAATGAGCCGCCGCTGCCGAGGCCGGCCTTCTCTTCGATGGAGAGGTTATCGATGGGAGATGTGCTCACCGGGGTGTTCCGTTCGTGTGTGGGAGGGACAGGACTCATCGGGCGCCCTTGACGGGGATGATCGCGAACGCGGCGACCAGGACCAGGATCAGGGCCGATGCCCACACCATCTGGTATCCGCCGGTGAGGACCACAACCTGCGCGGCGAGCACCGGGCCCAGGGCCTGCCCGAGATTGGTGGCGACGGCGGCGATGCCCAGATCACGGCCGGCGGCTTCTTGGTCGGGCAGCACGTCGATGAACAGCGCCTGGTCGACGGGGAGGAAGATGCCGAACGCCAGCGCCCCGAGCACGCCCTGAATGAAGAGGGCTGGGACGGTCGGGGAGATGAGCGGGACCGCCATGGACACGGCCATCAGCAGGGACGCGACAATGATGAAGGGTTTGCGGCGGCCGACTCTGTCGGAGATCCGGCCGGCAAAGATCACGGCGATGACGGTGAACGGCAGTCCGGCGATTGCGAACAGCGGCGCGATCGATGTTGCCTCCTCAGCGCTGAGGCCGGGTTGCACGTAGCTCTGCAACATGTACAGCGACAGCGCGGAGGACACGGTGTACCCGAAGACCAGGAGCACGCGCGCGATCCACACCCACCGGAAGTCCGCGGCACGGAGAGGCACGACGAACCCGCGGAAGAACGCGCCCCATTTAAACGGGGGGATCTTCATCTCTTTGGTGGATTTGTCCGGGTTGCGCCACACGAACATGATCACCGCGAGGACGACCAGAATCCCCCAGAGGATGTAGATGTTCAGTCCGAGCGTGCTGAACAGCGCGCCAGCGAGGATGGCGCCGACGATGCCGCCGATGATGTTGCCCAGGCCTGCCATCGATGAGACGGTGCCGCGTTTGTTCTCCGCGATCCGATCGGCGACCGTGGCGGTCATCGGAGTCAGCGCACCATTGAGAACTGCTTGCGCGATCATCCAGAAGACGGCGACCAGGGTGATGGTGGGAGAAAACCGGAGCCCGACGAGGGCCACAGCGCCAATGATCGCGCCGTACAGCATCCACGGGGCGCGGCGGCCCAGCCGGGAACGGGTGCGGTCCGAGAACACGCCCACCAGCGGCTGAATCAACATCGTCGCAATGGTCGAAAGCGAGATGACGAATCCGAGGGCGGCGGCGCGCGACGCCTCGAACTGACCCAGAATGCCCAGCAGACGCTGCTGATCAGCGGACGGGACGACCGTGCCCGCATCGACGGACGCTTTCAGCTGCGTCAGCTGCTGCAAGTTGGTTCCGGCATCAGCTCCCACAAACCAGTTGCCGAACTCGATCATCTGGATGTGGTTAGGGAGCAGGATCCCGGTGGTCGAACCCCAGATGGTGGTGAAGGCGGCGGTCGCGACCGTGAACCAGAGGATGTATCGGCGCAACGGACGCTTATCGACGTAGATGGGTGACGTTCGAGGTGCGGGTTCGACCCCCGCAACAGGCTGCGTAATGGGTGGTTCAGGGTCGGGGATGTTGAACGTCATCGGGTTCCTTCATCGTCGCTGATGTCTGAGTCTTTCTTATCTACACCACTGTAGGTAGTGTGAGTGTATGGAGGCAAGAAGACAGATGCAAGTCGCTGGCACACTGGAGCGGGTGAGGTCCTCGCCACGAACCCGACTAACCGCCGACGCTCGCCGCGGCCAGCTGGTCGAACTCGCCACATCGCTTATCGCGAGGGTCGGGTACAACCGGTTCTCGATCCTCGCGTTGGCCGAAGAGGCCGGAATGACTCGAGCAGGCGTCCTGCATCACGTCGTTTCCAAGGAGCAGCTGCTTGTCGACATCCTCAGCGCCAGAGATCAAACTCTCTCCGAGACGTTGACCGCTGCGCTCCAACACCTGCCCGACACCGACGTGCACGACATCCTCAACAACGTGGTCCGGCGCAACATCGCCGAGCCCGAATTCACCCGCCTGTTCACGGTGCTCTCCACCGAGGCGCTCGACCCCGCACACCCCGCACACGACTGGTTCGCCGAGCGGCTACGCCGAAGCATCGCCACGCTCGCACCACTGCTAGAAGACGAAGGACACCCAGGCGAGCAAACCGCTCTCGAGGTGCTCTCCTACATGGATGGTCTTCAGCTGACCTGGCTGCGCGACCCCTCACTCGACATGTGGTCGCTGTGGCAGGCATTCTCGGAGCGAGTGCTGGGGAGCCCCGAAATGCGCTCCGAATGAAAGCGCAGCAGTACCGCGACGAATTGGCTCGCGGGCTGGACGTCACCGATCTGACTTCGGCGAGTTCTGAGACGCCCGTTCCGCTGCGCCGGTACCAGTCGGACCTTCCCCCATCGGGTCACCCGCTGCTGTGGGTGCACGGGGGCGCGTTCGTCAGCGGAGGACTCAACCAGCTCGAATCGCACGCCGTCGCGTGCGCACTCGCAAAAACCGGACGCACCGTCTACACCGTCGACTACCGGCTGGTGAAGATGTGGAACGTCCTCCGCCCACTCCGAGGACCGCTGCCCGGAATTCGGTTTCCGCTCCCCCTCGATGACGTCCTCGAAGCGTTCACGCTCGTACAAGCAGCCTCCCGCGACGGGCACGCGTTCTTAGGCGGCGCAAGTGCCGGCGCATGCCTATCCGCCGCCGCCGCACTGCGGATGCGCGACACCGGGCTGGAACCCCCCGCCGGGCTGGTTTTGGCCTACGGAACTTTTCACGCGGCGCTGCCGCCGCGATCGACCGAACTGCGATCACGAACCAACGGTCTACGAAGCCTCGTTCAGTTCACGCCGGGCCGAACCGCCAAGATGAACCGGAACTACGCCGGCACCGTCCCGGCTCTCCAAGATCCACATGCGTTCCCCGGAGGCCACGATCTCCACGGCCTGCCGGCGACGCTGATGATCGACGCCGACCATGACACGCTTCGCGCGTCCGGAGAGCTTTTCGCTGAAGAGCTCACGGCAGCCGACGTCGCCGTGGACAGCTCAGTTATCGAAGGATCCTGGCACGGTTTCCTCGACCGCCCTCGACAACCGGAATTTCACGAGGCAATTCAACGCATCACCGTTTGGCTGGACGCCGCCGACCGCAAGATCTAAAGAACGCTGCCCTCACCAAAGACCCCCGGTTCCAGAGGCGCCGACGCTGATCACCACAAAGACCCGTACTTAAGTACCACGAAAGAGTCTCATGCCCGAGCCCATCTACACCGTCGAAGCCCTCTCCACCGGCGGAGGCCGAGACGGCCATGTACGAACGACCGACGGAGTAGTCGATTTCGACATGCGGGCACCCCAAGCCTTGGGCGGCCCGGGAACCGGGTACAACCCGGAGCAGCTGTTCGCCGCGGGATACGCCGCCTGCTTCCACTCCGCCATCCTTGGCGCCGCGCGCATGCAGAAGCTCGATGTAACGGGTTCATCCGTGGGCGCCCGCGTCGACCTCACCCCGGATGGTGCCGGAGGAGTCGACCTGTCCGTGCACTTGGAAGTCGTGATCCCTGGCCAAACCCTTGCCGAAGCAGAAGAGATCGCCCGCATCGCTCACGCCGCGTGTCCGTACTCGAAAGCGGTTCGCGGCAACATCGAGGTCACCGTCGACGTCGTCGACGAGTAGGCGATCACGCCGGCCGCCGCCGAATCAGGGCTGCATGGTCAGGATCCGAAGGCTACGGCGTAGCCGCTCGGAGTGCTGTCTGCGAGGGTGTCCCACGGTTGTTCTGTCACAACGGGCGGCGACACGCTTGGGCCGGCACGGGCAGGTCGCGAACCTCCTCACTACGCTTGCCAGGATCTCTGCTTACGGGGAACTCACCTGACAGGAGCGACGGCGTCTAAACGATCCCTACAGCCCCAGATCGTCGCGAGACTACCCTCCCTTGCCGCCGACTCTGTCCAACTCACGAAAGCCGCACACGCGCTCCTCCCACAGCTCAGGGACGGCGTCCGCTACGCGCGCGTCGGCATCAAGCTCACCGACCTCCCAAAAGCCGACGAACATATCCCGCTCGAGGGGGCGGCGTGCTCGCGGCAGGTGCGGCCGCAGTCGGAGTCTGGTTGGTGTGCGTGGTGTGGGATGCGGCGACGATCGCGTTGCGGCGGCGCATACCTGGGTCGACGGCGGCGGGGCACTGCTGCTGGTGCGCGGTGGTGGCGATCCAGTCGGCGACCGCCTGCGGGTTCGCGTCGAGTCCGAGGTCGGAGATGAAGGTGCGTTCTCCTCCTTCGATGTCCACCCACCAGCGGGGGTCGTCGGGGTCGATTCCTGCGGTGTCGTGCGGGTCGTCCACTCCCCCGCGCCGGCCGAGGTCGATCTGGAGTACGAAGGTTCCGCCCATGTCGGCGTCGAGCTGCACGGGGAACCTACGAAGGATCGGCGAAGGTTTCGATCGAGTCGGGCAAGGAGCTACCAGCTCACGATCCGTTCGTGATCGCGCCGGCCATCCTCGCGGCGACCCGTCACCTCGGTGTGGTGCTCACTGCATCGACGACGTATGAGCATCCTTTCGCCCTGGCACGACGATTCAGCACTCTTGATCATCTATCCGACGGGCGACTTGGTTGGAACGTCGTCACCTCGTACTTGCCGAATGCCGCCGCGAACTTCGGGCTGGACGGCATGCTAGACCACGACGCGCGATACGACCGCGCGGACGAGTTCCTTGAGGTGTCCTTCAAACTGTGGGAGGGCAGCTGGGGCGACGGGTCCTTTGTGGGAGATCGTGCGTCGGGGACCTTCGCGCACGCTGACCGGGTACGCACGATCGACCACATCGGCGAGCAATTCCGGGTCAAGGGACCACACCTCTCGCCGCCGTCACCGCAGCGGACACCGATGATCTTCCAGGCCGGCTGGTCCGCCAGAGGGAAGCAGTTCGCTGCGCGCAACTCCGAGGTGCTCTTCGCTGGCAGCCAGCCCGCCGCGGTGATGAAGGCCGGCATCGATGATGTGCGCGATCAGGCCGCAGATCTTGGGCGCGACCCGTCCTCTATCAGCTTCCTTGGCGCATTCTCCGTCGTTACGGCGCCGACAGCCATCGCTGTGCAGGAAAAGTTCGATCGGCTCCAGCATTTCCACGAACGAGGGTTCGAGTCACGAATTGCCGAGTACGCCGGCTGGTCGGGCATCGACCTCTCGAAGTACGCCGACGATGAACGCATCGGCCCGAGCGACGGCAGTCGCGTCCAGCATGACGTACCGGGCGCAGCCCCAACCGCAGGTGAGATCAGAGCTTCGCTGCGCACTCTCGGCGCGGACAGCCCGAATGTGTTCATCGGCACGCCCGACCAGGTCGCGGACCTCATCGAGGCCTACGCGGGGCATCGGGGGTCGACGGGCTCGTGCTTCGCAGCTTCGTCTCGCCCGGCTCGCTCGAAGACTTCGCCGAACACATCGTTCCGCGACTCGTGGAACGGGGAATCTATCGCGATGACGCACCGGCAGGAACCCTTCGCGACAGCTTCGGCGGAGGCGATGCGCGCATCCATGCGAGTCATCCGGCCTCGGCATACCGCTGGTAGTCGCTCGAACAATGCCCCTGTTGGAAGACTGGTGGACAGAGAGGGGCGCTAGCCACATGCTGGTCTTGGCAGGGCTTGTGATGTGAGGGCCGGAGGCTATGCAGCTAGTGTCCTTGTCACGCCGTCCGCGTCACTTCGACCGGTACTGTGCGATTCCGCGCCGCGGTCGTGAGCCGGGTCTCGCCCGTGACCACAACCGTGACGGCCGCGCCGGGATCGGCCCCGTTTTGTGCGACGGTGAAGATCAGCTCGCCGGCTTCCACCCGGTGCCTCAGGTCTGCTCCCGTGTAGCCGATCAGGTCGGTGTGGACGGTGAAAGTCACTCGGGCGCGTTGCCCAGGTTCGAGGTGGACGCGCCGCGCGGCCAGCCGGGCGCGCACCGGACGCGTCACCGAGGCGACGGGATCGCTCACATACAGCTGCGGAACGTGCCAGGCTGCGCGGTCGCCGACGTTGGCGATGGTCGCCGTGATGCGGACCTCGCCGCCGGTCCCGACCGTGGCGCGGTCGGCGACGGTGCTCTCGATCGCGAGCGCGGAGTACGACAGCCCGTGCCCGAAGGGGTAGGCCGGAGTCGGGTCGATGTTGCTCACGCCGTCGCTGCGGAGAGCGAGCGGCGCTGCCAGGTAGGTACCCGGCTGAGACGCCGCCGCTCCCGGAATCTGCACGGGAAGACGCCCGGAGGGCTCCACCCGGCCCGAGAGCACCCCCGCGATCGCGGAGGCGCCCTCCTCCCCGGGGAAGAACACCTGCGCGGCGGCCGCCGCGCGGTGCGCCGCGTCGCCGATCGCATAGGGACGGCCGGATACGACAAGCAGCACGACGGTGCGGCCGGCGTCGAGGACGGCGTCGACCAGCTGCCGCTGCACGCCGGGGAGCTCGAGCGTGGTCACGTCGCAGCCCTCGCCCGAGGTGCCGTGGCCGAACATCCCGGAGCGGTCGCCGACGACCAGGATAGTCACGTCCGCAGCTGCGGCGGCGGCCTCGGCGGCGGGGATCCCGGTGAGGTCCGATCCGGAGATCGACGTTCCCTGCTCGTAGCGGATGTCGCTGTCGGGGAACTCCACCCGGATCCCGTCGAGGATCGTCGGCGCGACGATCCCGATGCCGACGTCGGGATGACCGGAGACGACGTGGTTGGGGAACGAGTAGCAGCCGAAGAGGCACCCGGTGTCGTCGGCGCCGGGCCCGATCACCGCGATCGTGGGTGGGGATGCGAGCGGGAGCACGCCCCGATCGTTCTGGAGCAGGATCACCGACTCCTCCGCCAGGCGCCTGGCGATGGAGCGGTTGCGCGGCGAGTCGAGGTCGTGATCCTCGAGGCCGTCCGTCGTCGGCGTCCAGTCGGTGTCGAGCAGCCCGAGTTCTGCCTTGTGGCGAAGCACCCGGCCGGCGGCCTCGTCGATCGCCGACGCATCGAGGCGTCCGTCGGCCACGGCCGCCAGCAGGTCGTCGCCGAAGCCGAGGGTGTGCGGCAGCTCGACGTCCATCCCGGCCGTGAGTGACTGGATACCCGCCTCGGTGAGCGACGCGGCAACGCGATGGGTGGACTGCAGGAACGGCACCGCCCAGTAGTCCGAGACGACCGTCCCCTCGAATCCCCACTCGCCGCGGAGCAGATCCGTGAGCAGCCGGCGGTCCGCCGCGGGCGGGAGCCCATCGATATCGGCGTACGAGTTCATCACTGACCGTGCACCACCGTCGATCACGGCGCGTGCGAACGGCGGCAGCACGACGTCGGCGAACTCGCGCGGGCCCATCGAGACCGGCGCGTGGTTGCGGGCACCGCGCGACGCGCTGTAGCCGGCGAAATGCTTGAGGGTGGCGATCAGTCCCGTCGACTGGAGCCCGGTGACGTACGCTGTGGCGAGCTCGCCGACCAGGTTCGGGTCTTCGCCGAGAGTCTCCTCCACGCGGCCCCAGCGGTAGTCGCGGACCACGTCGAGCACCGGGGAGAGGCCTTGGTGGATGCCGAGGGCGCGCATGTCCTCTCCGATGGCGGCCGCCATTTCCTCCACGAGGTCTGGATCATTCGTGGCCGCCCAGGCGAGCGGTGTCGGGTAGACGGTCGCCGACCACGCCGTGAACCCGGTCAGACACTCCTCGTGCACGATCGCCGGGATGCCGAACCGGTTGGCGGCGACGACCTGGGTCTGGAGGTCGACCAGCTTGCGCCTGCCGTCGCGCACGGTGATGGGCGCGGTGCCGAACGGGCGGGTGATCTGGCCGAGGCCGTCGCGGACCGCCTGCTCGAACGGCTCCGCCTTCAGCAGCGTGTCCTGCATCGGGGCGACGTCTCCGCCGGCACCCTCGGCGTCCGGCCAGGTGCTGCCGAGCTGCTGCAGCTTCTCGCGCAGGGTCATCAGGTTCAGGAGGGCGGCCGCCCGCTCGCGCGGCGACCGCGCGGGGTCGCGCCACAGCTCGGTGGACTGGTCGGCGATGGTCATGGTGTTCCGTTCGAGAGGGAGGCGAAGACGGCCGGACGGACCGTCCGCGGCGGGCGCGCGGTGGACGACCGCACGACGAGCTCGGTCGAGAGCTCGATTCGCTTCGTCACGAGCGTCTCGCCGCGCGCGAGGCGCAGCAGGGTCGACAACGCGGTCCGGCCGATGTCGGCGATGGGCTGGTGCACGGCCGTCAGCGGCGGCGTGGAGATGGAGGCGATGTGGGTGTCGTCGAAGCCGACCACGCTGAGATCGCCCGGCACGGAGAGCCCGGCCCGGCGGGCCGCCTCGAGCACTCCGGTGGCCGAGACGTCGCTTCCGGCGAAGACGGCGGTCGGGCGGTCCGCCGCGGCCAGGATCTCGGTCGCCGCGGCGAGGCCGTGGTCGAAGGTGTATCCGCCGCGCGGCACGGCGGTGGCGTCCACGGTCAGACCGGACTCCGCCATCGCCGCCGCCCAGCCATGCGCGCGGGCGACATCGCACGCGGCGCCATCCGGTCCACCGATGTACGCGATCCGTTCGTGCCCGAGTTCGAGCAGGTGCCGCGTCGCCGTGTACGCGCCCTGCCAGTTGGTGGCGCCGATGCTCGGGATGGAGGTGCGGGGCACGTCGATGGGGTCGACGAGGACCATCTGCAGGCCCACCGCGCGAAGGGCCTTGGCGCGCTGGGCGGAGTAGCCGCTGGTCAACTCGATCACGCCGCTGCGCCCGGCCCGCGCGAGCTTCTGCGCCCAGCGCACCGGGTCGCGGCGCTCCACACCGGTCAGGTTGCGGAGCGTCACCCCGACGTCGAAGGTCCCGGCCGCATCCATGACCCCCTGCAGGAAGGTGGAGATGTAGGGGTTCGCGATGTCCTTGGAGTCCAGTAGCAGCTCGACGCTGATCTCGCCGCGGTTGAGCGAGCTCTGCTGCCGTTCGCCGATGCTCACGTAGCCGAGGTCGCCGATCGCCTCCTGCACGCGCTTGCGGGTGTCGGTGCCGACGCCGGTGCGCCCGTTGACGACCTTGGAGACCGTCCCGATCGAGACGCCGGCGGCGCGCGCGACCGCCGTCAACGTGGTGCGGTGCCCGGCGCCGACCGTCGCCTCCACCGGGCTCATTTGCCGAATCCCGCCGTGATGCCCGCCACCAGCTGGCGTCGGCCGACCAGGTAGAGCGCGAAGATCGGGAGGGTCGAGAGCACGACGGCCGCGAGAGTGGCGGGGATGTTGACGCTGAACTGGCCTTGGAACGTCCACAGCGAGAGCGGGAGGGTCCGCTTGTCCGGGCTCTGGGTGAGCACGAGCGGGAAGAGGAAGCCGTTCCAGACCGTGAGGGCGTCGTAGATGATCACGGTGATCAGGGCCGGACGTGAGAGCGGCACCACCAGCGAGATCAGCATCCGCCAATTGGTGGCGCCGTCGACGCGCATCGACTCGAACAGCTCGTTGGGCAGGTCGCGCAGGAAGTTGCTCAGCACCAGCACGGTGAGCGGGATCGCGAATCCGATCGAAGGCAGGATCAGCGCGAGGAGCGAGTCGTACAGGCCCACCTTGCTCATCATGTAGAACAGCGGGATGATCGTCGCCTGCAGCGGGACGGCCAGCCCGAGCAGGAAGATCGAGAACCCGAACCGGGTGAAGCGGGTGTTCGAGCGGACGATGGCGTAGGCCGCGCCCAGGCTGATCGCCACGGTCACCGCGACGCTCGCGATCGTCACCAGGACGCTGTTGGCCAGGTAGAGGAAGAAGTCGCTGTGGAGCACGAGCGCGTACTGGTCGAGGGTCGGGTCGGTCGGCGGCAGCAGCTGGTTCGACGAGTAGAACCCGTCCTGCGGCCGGATGCTCGTGATCACGATGTAGTAGATCGGGAGGATGATCACCGCCAGCCAGACGTAGCCGCCCACCGCACCGGCGATGTTCGGTCTGCGTCCCCGTCGGCGCTTCGCCGGTTCGACCGTCCCGGTGCGTGGGACGTCGCCCGCAGCGGTCCTGGTGAGTGCGCTCATCATGCGCCTTCCTGTTGGCTGGACATCCGGTTGAACCCGCTGAACTTCGTCAGCACCAGCGAGACGACCAGTCCGATCACCGCGAGGATGATCGCCAGCACGCTCGCCATGCCGAATTGACTCGCCGAGAAGCCGGTGACGTACATGTTGATCGGGAGGATGTTGATCGCATCCGACGGGACGCCCCCGGTCAGGATGAACACCACGTCGAAGTACGTGAGCGATCCGGTGATCATCAGCGTCGACGAGGTGATGATCGTGAACTTCAGCTGCGGCAGCGTGATCGAGAAGAACTGCTGCATGCGCGACGCCCCGTCGATCTGCGCGGCCTCGTAGAGGCTGGCCGGGATCTGCCGCGCGCCGCCCTGGTAGAGCAACGTGTGCAGCGGCACGAACTGCCACGCGATGACGAAGACGACCATGAAGAGGATCAGCGTGGGATCCCCGAGCCAGTTCTGCTTCAGCCACGGGATGCCGAGCGAGTCGGCGAGCCCGAAGTTCGGGTCGAGGATCGCCTTGAACGCGATCCCGATCGCCGCCGACGAGAGGATCAGTGGGAGGAAGTAGATCGCGGCGAGCACGGCGCGGTAGCGCTGGTGACCGGCGACGAAGACGCCGAGCAGCAAGCTGATGGGCGTCTGGATGATCCACGAGAAGACGACGACCTCGAGGGTGAGCCAGAGCGAATGCCAGGTGCCGTTGGCACTGAGCGCCTGCACCCAGTTGTCGGCTCCCACGAACGTCGGCGCGGAGATCGCGTCCCAGCTGGTGAAGCTGAGCCAGAGGGCGACCACGAGCGGCACGAAAGCGAACAGGACGAACACGGCGAGCGCGGGGACGATGTACCAGCCGGACGGGCCGGTGGAGCGCACGCGCGCCCCACCGGCCGTGATGGTGCTTGACGACATGGAGCTATTTGCCGATCGTCTCGTTCATCGCGTCGGAGAACTGCTTCGGCGTGCTCTGCTTGCTGAACAGCTTGTCCAGGTTCGTCAGCAGCGCGGTCGCCTGGGCGGAGGGCAGTGCCTGGTCCCACGACATCTGGAAGTTCGGGGCGGCATCGATGAGCGACGCCGTCTGCCCGACGAAGCTGTCCGTCCCGCCCTCGATCAGGCTGGAGACGCCCTTGATCGGCGGCACCTGGCCGTTGTCGAGCAGCCGCTTCGTGTATGCGTCGTTGAAGACCTCCTTGGTGAGGAAGTCGATCGCATCCTTCTTCTGCGAGTCTGTGGCCGTCGCGGACACCGAGAAGTAGCCGGAGACGTTGCCCACGATGTTGGCCGGGTCGCCCTTGCCGCCGTCGACCGACGGGAAGTTTGTGTAGCCGAGGCCCGACTTCGTGAAGTCGGCCGCGCTGGTCTGGAAGGCGCCGTACGCCCACGCGCCCTGCAGCAGCATGGCGGCCTTGCCCGTGTAGAGCAGCGCCACATCCGCGTTGCTGTCCGCGACGACGGAGTTGAAGTCGTCGCCGAAGGCGCCCGCGTCGACCAGCTGCTGGAGCATCTCGTTGGCCTTGATGATGCCGGGGTCGCTCCACGCGTCCTTCTTGCCGTCGACCACTGCCTGGAAGGCGCCCGGTCCGGCGACCCGGTCGACCAGGTACTCCTCCCACATCAGCTCGGGCCACTTGCTGCCGCCCGCGAGCGCGAAGGGAAGGACGCCGGCGGCCTTGATCTTCGGAATGTCGGCGAGGAGGTCGTCCCACGTCGTGGGGGCGTCCACGCCCGCCTTGTCCAGCACATCCTTGTTGAAGTAAAGCAGCACGGGGTACGAGGGGTCCATCGGGACGGCGTAGGTCTTGCCGTCGATGACGCCGAGGTTCCAGACCGACTCGTTGAACTTGTCCTTGATCGAGGCGGTGTCGCTCGTGAGGTCGACGACCTTCGTCGCGTCGACGTAGTTCTGCAGGGTTCCGCCTGCCCAGCTGTAGATGATGGTCGGCGCGGATCCGGCGCCCACGGCGGTCTTGATCTTCGTCTTGTACGCGTCGTTCGCGAAGAACTGCGCGCTGATCTTCTGATCGGGGTTCGCGGCGTTCCAGTCCTTGACGGCGGGCTCGACCACGCCGGTCTGGTCGCCGGTGAGCGCCCAGAGGGTGGCGGGGCCGCTGGCGCTCCCGCTGCCCGACGAACAGGCGGTCAGGGCGACGAGGGCGGTCGCGGTCGCCGCGGCGATCGATGCGGCGCGGACGCGGCGGCGGCGCGGGTGTGTACTACGAGTCATCGTTGGCTCACTTTCACTTCGGGTGAGTGCAGTTCTCGGCGGCGGTGTGCCGCCTGCTCGGTGGTTGTCGCTCGACGCTAAGTCGGTCGCGAAACCGCGCGCAAACAAATCGGCCCGATTGGAAAACTTTTCGCACCAGTGTGCCGGTAAACGTTCCGAAGGGGTCCATTCCAGCGGATCCCGCGTTCAGCGGCGAAAGGTTTTCGCATTCGTTGTGAAGCGGCCGGGCCGCATCCAGACTGGCCAGCGGCGAAATCCCCACCAATCGAAGGAGCCGCAACGATGCGACGAATGCTGCGAAACGCGCTCGCCTCGACCACAGCGATCGGGGCCGTCCTCGGCCTCTCGCTGATCGGGACGACGAGCGCGAGCGCATACCAACCGGTCCAGAGCAACCTCTACCAGGCGACGGCGACGGCCTCGTGCAACAAGAGCCCCTGCGTGCTCTACCCGAAGTCGACGCAGCTGCCGAGCGGCCGCCTGGTCGCCGGTTTCGAGGACGACGAGTCCCAGGTCGTCGGTCAGACCCTCCCGCTCTACAAGAGCGACGACTTCGGCACCTCCTGGCAGAAGCTCACCGACCTGAAGGCGCCGGCATACCTCAGCAGCGACCCCGCATACGCGAAGTACACCAGCAACTGGACCAACCCGTACTTCTACACGCTTCCGCAGGACCTGGGCGCGCTGAAGGCCGGGACCCTGCTGCTGGCGGATGTCGTCTCCGGTGACGACATCGCGCCGAACCCGAACGGCAACGGCAATCGCCAGGACGTCGCGATCGCGCTCTACTCGAGCACCGACCAAGGCGCGACCTGGAGCGTCGCCGGCATCATCGCGACAGGCCCGAACCAGGCGCAGGACCCGGTGTGGGAGCCCTACCTGATGATGTACCAGGGCAAGCTGGTCGCCTACTACTCCGACGAGAACGACTACCTGGGCTACGACGCCACCACCGGTGTCCCGATCATCGACCCCGCCAACGCCACGGCGGCCGACTCGGGCGGGCAGATCCTCGCGCACAAGACCTGGGACGGCGTCGGCGCGTGGAGCCAGCCGGTCGTGGACGTGTCCGGCCTGACCACCACCACCGGCGGAAAGACCGAGATCGGCGGCGGACGCCCCGGTATGACGAACATCGTGCCGACGACGGACGGCAAATGGATGCTGACCTACGAGTACTGGGGAGGCGGCGACAACATCCGCTACAAGATCGCGGACGACCCGCTGCGCTTCTTCGCGGACGGCAACGCCGCCGGCACCCCGATCTCGTCCCTCCCGGTGACCACCTCCGGCAAGCTCGCGCAGGGCGGCAGCCCCGTGCTGATCCGCCTGCCCGACGGACGCCTCGCCTATAACGCCGCCGGCAGCTCCGACGTCTGGGTGAACGCATCCGGCAGCAGCACCGGCGCGTGGAAGGAGTACAAGACTTCCGTCGCCGCGGGCTACAGCCGCGACCTGCAGTACGTGCAGGGCACCGGCCGCATCGAGATCCTTCAGGCGACCTGGGGCAACGGCAGCATCGGTCCCGTGCACTTCGGAGAGGTCGACCTCGGCAACTCCGACGGCGCGTACTACACGCTCGTCAACCGCAAGACGGGCCAGTCCCTCAGCACCGACGCGAACAAGACGCAGGACGCCAACTTCACCGGCGACGTGCCCGACCTGATCACCTGGGCCGACAACCCGGCGAACGACACCCAGCGCTGGCACGTCGTGCACAAGGGCTCCACCGTCACCCTGCTCAACAAGGCGGGAGGCCGCGCGGTCGGCATCTGGCAGGGCAGCGCGGTCGCGGGCGCGAAGCTCACCCAGTGGGTGGACGACGGCGGCACCGACAAGCTGTGGAACCTCATCCCCTCGACCGACGGCTACGTCAAGCTCCAGTCCGTGAAGAACACCGCGCTGTACGTCAGCGGTGCGACGGCCAACGGCTCGGCCACGGTCGCTGCGGCCGTCGCGGCAGGCGACCTCTCCGAGGACTGGAAGCTCGTCCAGCAGGCGCCGGTCGCAGCCGACCTCACCGCGGCGCGGCAGTCGACGGCGCTGGTCGGTGTCGGCACGGCGGTCCCCGGATCCACACTCGCGCTAGACGGTGCGACGGCGGACCCGGCGGGCGTCGCATCGCACGCGAACGTCTCCGGGCACGCCTACGCCGTCGCGGCCGGCGGCGCGGTGACCGACCTCGGCGTCGTCGCCTTCGGCGCGGACGAGAAGGGCTCGGTCGCCCTTCCCGCGTCCCTCGGCGTCGGCGCCGTCTCGATCGCCGTCGCGTTCGACGACTCCCCGTTGATCTGGGACGCCGTGACGATCGCCGACAAGGTGGCGCAGGCCATCGCGTTCGACGCGGTTCCCGATCACACGCTCGGCGACGCCGACTTCGCGGTCGCCGCGTCGTCCGACTCGGGTCTGACTGTCGCCTTGACCGCCTCCGGCCCGTGCACGGTCACCGGCTCGACCGTCCACGTGAACGGAGTCGGCACGTGCTCGATCACGGCGGCGCAAAGCGGCGACGACCAGCACACTGCGGCGGATCCGGTCACCCGCACGTTCTCCGTCGCGAAGGCCGCGCCCACGATCACCGCCCCCGCGGTGACCACCACCTGGGGCACCGCGGTGAAGCTCACGGTGACGGTCGCCTCCCCCGCGGCCGCCGCATCCGGAACGGTGACGGTGACCGAGGGCGCGACCGCACTCGGCTCGGCCACCCTGTCGGGTGGTTCGGCGACCATCGCCCTGCCCGCGGGGCTCGCCGGGGGAACCCACGCGCTGACCGTCGGCTACCAGGGGAACGACTCGCTCGCCGCCGCGAGCATCCCGACTACAGTGACCGTGACGCTCGCCAACGCGTGGAGCCCGACCGCCGTGTACGGCGCAGGCGACACCGTCAGCTTCAACGGACAGGTCTACACGGCGCTCTGGTACAGCAAGGGCGAGACTCCGGGCGCCTCCAACACCGGAGCCTGGCAGCAGATCGCCCTCACGACCGACGGCCAGACGCAATGGACCGCCTCCCGCGTCTTCGGCGCCGGCGACCAGGTGGTCTACCAGGGCGCCGTCTACCTGGCCACCTGGTACGCGCGCGGCGAGGTCCCGGGCAGCACGACCACCGGAGCCTGGCAGGAGATCGCGAAGACGGCCGACGGCACCGCCGTGTGGACGCCGTCCCGCATCTTCAACGCGGGTGACCGCGCCGTCTACAACGGCCAGGTCTACGTGGCGAAGTGGAACTCGCGCAACTTGCTTCCCACCACGATGAACGGAGCGTGGGCGGTCTCGAAGTAGCGCGAGGCGTCACCTGGTGGGCTGGCCAAGGTTGCCAGCTGTTCGAGCTGCCGGCTGAGCAGGTCGCCGCTACCTGCTCAGCCGGCTGTCACGCGGAAGCGCGAGGGCCCCACCGACCCGACCAACGCACGGTTGGCCGTATGGCCCGGTGAGAGCATCGTTCCCGAGTCAGCTTTCTGTCGCGTCGAGATCTTGAGGCGTACGGTAGACATCGACAAGCCGGCGCCGGGAGGATGTTCTCCCCATGTGGGCCACGGATAACGCCCAGCGATCGCAGGATGTTGAGCGACGGCCCACATAAGCCTGGCTAGAGAGAGTGTCATCGGGGCGCCATTGAGTCGCGAGGTCAGTGCCGAGGCGCCCAGACTGAGGTCGCCAGGGCCTGCGGCGGCGCATGGTTCTGGCAATGGCCCGTGGAGCGGCGCGCACAATCTAGCGCGCCTCGCCCCACGGGCGGACTTCAGACGTTGAGTCCGAAGCCTCCGGTCCAGCTGATCTTCTCGCCCACGGCGAGGGTGAGCTGCAGGAATCCCAGCGCCTCGAGCTCCCGTGCGCGCTTGAGGGACCCAGCATCGACCGCGCCGACTCCGCCGGCGATGATGATCTCGGAAAGGGAGGCCTTGGCGTCGGAGTCATCCCCGGCGATCAGAACTGTGGTCTGGCCCGCACCGACAGTCTTACTCGCCAGCGTTGCGGCGAACGTGGTGTTGAACGCCTTCAGAACCTTCGCGTCCGGAACCTTCGCAGCGATCAAAGCGGCCGCCGAGCTTTCGGCGGGCACGACCAGATCGTCGAAGGTCTCGAAATTCAGCGGGTTGGTGATGTCGACGACGATCTTTCCGGCGAGGGCCGGCCCGTGGGACGCGATGACCCCATCGACCTCGGGGTATGGGATGGCCAGCACGACGATATCGCCGTTAAGCGTGCCCTCTCCGCGGCCGATGTACTCCGCGGTGTTCCCGCCGGCTGCGACGATGCCGCCGATTGCCTTGGCCATGTTGCCGTTTCCGATGATGCTGACCGTCGTCATGTGAGGCGTCCTTCCGTTCGGAGCGTCGCGCTCCGATTTAGTTGATGGTTCAACCAAAATACGACCGTTTAGTTGAAGTGTCAACTAGATCGAGTACGATATATGCGTGGCTGAGACGACGGACCTTGGAGACCAGCAGAAGGATGCGTGGCTCGGGCTGGTTGCGCTTGTTCAACTGCTTCCTGGTGTCCTAGATTCACAGCTCAGCCGCGATTCCGCCCTCACTCACTTCGAATTCTTCGCACTTTCACGTCTTTCCGAGGCCCAGGAATTGCGCATGCGGATGAGCGCGCTCGCGGCTGCGACAAATTCCTCGCTCTCCAGACTCAGCCATGTCGTGAAACGCCTCGAGGCGCGCGAGCTCATCCGCAGGGAGGCCTGCGCGGAGGACGGACGCGCCATCAACGTGGTGCTCACCGAGATGGGTGCGGCGTACGTCACCAATGCTGCTCCAGGGCACCTGGCAACCGTGCGCTCAACAGTAATGGACGCTCTCACCGAAGAGCAGATCGCCCAGCTGGCAGAGATCTCGACCGCAGTTGTGAGAGCGATCGATCCGAATCACAAGGCGAGTGACGTCTGTGAAAGTGTCGTAGCCAGCCAGCGTTCGAGGGCCGCATCGGCCTAGGTTTTGTTTGTAGGTGAAGCTCGAGTTCTTCGAGCAATGGCCATGCGCTTAGCTGGACGGGCCCCACCTGGTCGAATCGAACAGTTGATTCGCGTGCGCTGCCGGCGCCTAGCTCGCCGAGCCGGCGCGCGATCTCCGCGAAGACGCTCTGCTTGGCCGCGGTTGTGCGTCCGCGCTGAGTGAAGATCAGGATCACGATCACCTGATCCGTGCGTTCAAAGCCGAGGCCAGCGTCCTCGGCGATGATTGCTCCGGCCCCGCGCGCGCCGACATCCTGGCCTCCTAGAACGCTACGCCGGGCCGGGGCCACCATCGGTGACCCCGGCCCGGCGTATTGTCGCGGAGGGTCAACCGCAGTCGACGGCTCCGTAGCTTGCCTGGTAGGTCGAGTACGCTCCTCCGAATCCGTCGGTCCAGGTGTACCCCGCGATGGTGGCGGTCCCTGCCGCGATCGAGCGCTGGCCCGAGTCGAACAGGTTGTATGCCGCGTTGCCGGCCGCCACGGCCGTGAACTTCTTGTCGCCCGCGGGCGTGGTCAGCCGGATGTCGGCGTTCAGGCCCGCGTTGTTCAGCGCGTAGACCGCGATATCGGCCGTGCCGTTGATGCACTGAGCCTTCGCATTCACAGCGAGGGCGACCGTCGTGCGCGCCGTGACGGGAGTGCCGGCGACGAACTTCGCCAGCGTCACGGTGTCGATATTGGGCGCGTAGGCGGTCGCGTTCCCCAGCGTGAGCGCTCCGGACGTCGTCGTGAGTGTCAACGGGACGGTCTTGTCCCAGAAGCTGACCCACGAGTAGTTGTGGCGCACGCTCGCCCGCACGCTCTGGCCGCCCGCCTCCGTCACGTCGATGAATCGACTGATCACCTGCGGGTTGTAGTTGATCGCCGAGGCCTTGTCCGCGTTTGTCGCACCGAGCACGAGCTGGTAGGCGCCCGGAGCGAATCCGGCCGGCCGCGGCACTGTCAGGGTGTTGCCCGCGCCGTTGCCGAGGTAGCCGACGTCCTTCACCACGCCCGACGCATCCGCCGAACCGTTCGAACCGGCTCCGACCGTCTGGACGACGGCGGTGCCGGACCGGGGGAGTGTCTCCGCCTCGGACCGCACGACGTTCGCCGTGTCCGCCTCCGCAGCCTTCTGCGCACTGCCGCGCAGGGTCGTCACGTCCTGGACGAGAGCGCCGTCCGCCGCCGTGACCGTCAGCTCATTGACACCCTGGGGGAGGTAGACGCGGGCGACGGACGCCCACGACCCGGCCCCGGTGGCGCCGGGGAGCGTGACAGCACGGCCGTTCACGGTCAGGCTCGGCGTGGATACCGCCGTGGTCGTGAAGCGGGTGGTGATGTCGTAGTAGCCGGTCTCGGCCGTGGCCTCGAAGAACGTGGCCGTGGCCGCCCCGCTGAGCGCCGCCGACCCGGCCGTCGGCTGTGCGTACGACAGCGTCGCACCGGAGCCGAGGCGTGCGTCGAGGGCCGGGTAGACCGCCTTCTCCCCGTCGGTCACGTCGTAGAGGTCGAACCGGTCGAGCGTGATGTCGGCGCCGGGGAGCACGGTCGAGCCGTCCTTGCTCGCGCGGATCGAGAGCGCGTGCGTGCCGGCCGTCAGTGCGACTGTGACGTCGGTGGTGCCGCGGTACGTCCAGGAGAGGTCGGCCGAGTACTTGATCAGCTGCGAGTAGGTCCCGTCGACGAACAGGGCGTGCTGACCGGGAGCGAGGTTCGCCCCGGCGAGCACCGAAAGCCGGTAGGTGCCGGTGCGCGGGACGGTGACGTTCCAGGTCGCTGACGAGCCGGCCTTGTTGAACGATCCGACATCCTTGCCGCCGGAGGCCATGAACGACCACTCGCGCGACGGGTCCTGGGTGTAGGCGGTCGCGTTGGCGAGAGTCGTGTTCTCGGCTTCGACGCTGCTGACGAGATCGGTCGCCACCGACTGACGCGCGGCGAGCGAGGGAGTGATCTCCACCTGGTAGGCCGAGTAGCGGTCGTTGTTCGGCACGGTCACCGAGATCGCGCCGTTCTTCACGGCGATGCGCGAGGACACGACGACCGGCGGCTGCAGCGAGGCACCTTCCGCCCCGTTGAGCCGGTCGGCCCGCACCGTCACGTCGACGGACGAGCCGAAGACGGACGTGTCGATGCCCTTCACGTTGACGGCGACGTCGTGGGTGCCGCCGCCCAGCAGGACGGTGGCCTTCTTGTTAGCGGGGTCGACCGCGCCGATCGCTTGCAGCGTGTCGGGGGTGTTCAGCTGCGGCGGGGTCACGGCGACGGTCGAGGAGCCCTGGAGGTCGCCGTACCACTTGAACATCCACCAACCGCCGTTGGCACCGTTGTTGCGGGAGGAGTTGTCGGAGAGGTTGCCCGCGTAGTTCCAGTAAGCGGTCTGCGCGTCCACCTTCTCGTCTTCGAACATCGACAGCCACTGCACGAGCTGGCCGGGAACGCCCATGTCGCGCAGCATGCCGAACTCGGTGGTGTTGACCGGGATGTCGGAGATGCCGAGGTTGGCGAGGATCTGCCGGTAGGCGGTCACGTTGCTGCGGAACGTGGCGAGGTTGTTGGTGCCCAGCTCGTGCCAGATGAAGACATCCGGGAGCTCGTCGTGGGCCTTGGCGTAGGTGAGGAGGTCGGTGCTGCGGTCCGCGTGCCACGACGAGTCGCCCGGTCCGCCGATCTTGGCGTGACCGAGGCCGTGTGTCTGATACACGGCCTCGATGGTGTTGTACGCCGCCGTCCAGTCGGCGAGGAACTGAGTCTTCTGGGTCGACCAGTTCGGGTACCAGTTGCCGGCATCGGGCTCGTTGAACGGGATGAAGATGTAGTCCTCCGGGTGGGTGGACTGTGTCGCCACCTTCTCGACGGCGGCGCGGAGGATCGGCAGGTAGTCCCACTCGCCGTCGTTGTTCGCGTCGCCGGGGCGCTTTCCGCCGTTGTACGCCCAGTCGGGGTACTCGTCCTGCACGTAGACGTACAGGTCCTTCCCGCCGGACGCGAAGAAGTTCTTCTCGACATCGAGGGCGTCGCCGTTCGGATGCTGCGCCCCCTGGGGCGGCTTCTGCGACGTATTGGTGATGCGGGCGCCATCCAGCACGGCCTGGCTGGGGACGCCGTCATCGCCGAGTCCGTAGAGCGTGCCGGTCGATCCGCCGCGGAACGCGCCCGTGGTGTGCGAGAGGTCGACGCCCAGGGTGTCGGTGGTCGTCGCAGCTGCGGCGGGTGCCGCCGCGATCGCTCCGAGGGTGACGCAGAGCGCTGCCACCATCGTCGTGGAGAGGCCGGCCAGGGCGAATCGTCGCCTGGTCTGTGATTGGTCGTCGAGCAATCCAGTACTCCTTCGTACGCGTGTGATCGGCCGCACCGCCCGAACGGTGATGCTTGAAACCGCTATCATGATAGCGTTATCGTAATCGAGCGCAAGGGGGCATCCTTCCCCGGACGACTCCACGTGATACCGATTTCAAAATTGACTTGCGCTCAAACCTGAAACCGTTATCATGAATCCGTCGACACCGACACCGACACCGACCACCACCATCCGCGAAGAAGAGGACCGATGAGCGATCGCCTGCACTGGGGGAACGACACCCTGACGATCGACATCGAGTGGACGGCGGAGTCCGCTCCCCGCATCGCCGCCGTCGCCGCCGGTGCGGTCAGACTCGACATGCCTGCCGGGCTCCCTCTCGTCGACATCCTCACGGTCTGTCATGGACACGCTCTCGCGAGCGACCGGCTCGTGCACACGTCGATCGGCCACGAGCTGCGCTACGCGGGGCACTCCGAGCGGGTCGATGGCGGGCGACGGGTGCTCAGCGTCGAAGCGACCCACGAGACCACGGGACTCCACGCCAGCCTGGACCTCATCCTGAACGACGGAAGCGCTGTCGTCCGGGCCGAAGCGACCGTGACCAACCGAGGTCGCGACGCGGTCGTGCTGCGCAGCATCCCCTCGCTCGCCCTCTACCTCGGCGGCGACCCGACGGCGGACATCCGCGACTGGTCGGTGCACCACGCGCTCAGCGACTGGCTGGGGGAGGGGCGATGGATCACGGAGCCGCTGAACGGCGTCCGGTTCCCCCGCCTCGAACAGCACCTGACGAACCACAACCCCCGCGGCGAGTTCTCCGTCGTCTCGAACGGCACGTGGTCGACGGGCAAGCACCTCCCGGTCGCGGCGGTGTCGTCCTCCCGGCTGGGCGCCGCCTGGGCGTGGCAGATCGAGCACAACGGTGCGTGGCGCTGGGAGATCGGCGAGGACACCGCGAGCGGCTACCTGGCGCTGTCCGGCCCGACCGACATCGACCACCAATGGGTGGAGGTGCTGGAGCCGGGCGACACCTTCGTCACCGTCCCGGTCGCCGTCACGCTCGCCGCCGACCCCACCGCGGCCTTCGCCGAGCTCACCGCCTACCGACGGCTCACCCGGAGACCGCACCCGGACAACGCGGCGATGCCGGTCGTGTTCAACGACTACATGAACACGCTCAACGGCGACCCGACCACCGAGAAGCTCCTGCCGCTCATCGACGCGGCGGCCGCGGCAGGCTCCGAGATCTTCTGCATCGACGCAGGCTGGTATGACGACAGCGGCGACTGGTGGGACACCGTCGGCGAGTGGCGGCCGTCCGTGACACGGTTCCCCGGCGGTCTGAGCGAGGTCGTCGACGCCATCACGCGTGCGGGAATGGTCCCGGGGCTCTGGCTGGAGCCGGAGGTCATCGGCGTCAAAAGCCCGATGGCCGCTGTGCTCCCCGACGCGGCCTTTCTGAAGCGCAACGGCAAGCGCGTCGTCGAGCACGGCCGTTACCACCTCGACCTGCGTCACCCCGCAGCGCGCGGTCACCTCGACAGTGTCGTCGACCGGCTCGTGGCCGATTTCGGAATCGGCTTCTTCAAGCTCGACTACAACATCGATCCTGGGCCAGGCACTGACCTCGACGCGGACAGCGTCGGAGCGGGACTGCTCGCCCACAACCGGGCGCATCTCGACTGGATCGACGGCGTGCTCGACCGGCACCCCAGACTGGTGCTCGAGAACTGCGGATCCGGCGCCATGCGGTCCGACTTCGCGCTGCTCTCCCGGATGCAGATGCAGTCCACCTCGGACCAGCAGGATTTCTTGAAATACCCGCCGATCGCCGCAGCGGCCCCGGCGGCCATCTTGCCCGAGCAAGCGGCGAGCTGGGCCTACCCCCAGCCGGAGATGTCGCAGGAGGAAGTGGCGTTCTGCCTCGCCACCGGCCTGCTCGGACGGTTCTACGTCTCCGGCTACCTCAACCGGATGGATGAGAACCAGCTCGGGCTGGTGCGGGAGGCCGTCGCGACGGCCAAGCGCATCGCACCCGAGATCGCGCAGGCGACCCCCGCGTGGCCGCTCGGCCTCCCGACGTGGGAAGGACCGTGGACCGCACTCGCGCTCGCGGCGCCGACCGCACATCTCGTCACCGTCTGGAACCGGGACCCGGAGTCCGACGGCGCTGTGCTCGACCTGGGCCGGCTCGCCGGCGCCGATGTGCGCATCACCACCATCTTCCCGAGTGCCAACCCCGAGTGGCCCGTCCACTGGGACTCGGAAGCCGGAACCCTCAGCGTCACCAACCCGACCGGCGAGGTCGGGGCGCGCGTGTTCCGAGTCGAGGCCGTCGATCGACGGCCCTGACACCCCCTGCACCACGAACCCAGTAGCGTCTATGGTCGCTACGTCACACAAGGAGAGCAGTTCAATGAAGATCGCTTGGAAAGGCGCCGCCGTCGTCGCGGCAGCCGCAGCGCTCATCCTCACCGGATGCAGCGACCCCGGTGCCGGTGGAGACACCAGCACGACGGTCAGCTGGCCGGCACAGGACACGAAGCTCGACGGCGTGAACCTCACCATCTGGGCCGCGCAGAACTCGAACAAGACCGCCGACAGCGTCATCTCGGGTTTCGAGAAGCTGACCGGCGCGAAGGTCAAGGTCGTCACCATCCCCGACCCGTACGAGCAGGGCGTTCAGACCAAGGTCGCGACCGGTGACAAGCCGGACCTCGCGTTCTGGCAGCCGACCGCCTCCCAGCTCACCGCCCTGAACGCCAAGCAGAACCTGCAGTCGCTCGAGGGAGCACCGTGGGTGAAGAACTACACCGGCAACCTCGCCGACATGACGGGCATCCTGGACAAGACGCGGTACGCCGCGCTGGTCACGACTCCCGCCGTCATCGGCGTGTACTACAACAAAGAGGTCTTCGCCGCCAACGGTGTCACCTCCACGCCGAAGAACTGGGACGAGTTCATCACTCTGGCCCAGCAGCTGAAGACGAAGGGCGTCGACCCGTTCTACGAGATGGGTGGCGACAAGTGGGCGACCCAGTGGTGGGTGCAGGCTCAGCTCGCCGACGCCGCCAAGGACGGGCTCTGGGACAAGGTGAACGCCAACCAGGAGAAGTTCACCGACCCGACCATCCAGGACACGATCAACACCTACCAGAAGCTCATCCAGGATGGGCTGTTCAACTCCGACATCAAGACGGCCACCTTCGTCGACCAGGGCAACGCCCTCCTCGGCGGCAAGGCCGCGATGGCGATGCAGGTCAACTCGTTCTTCGGCGAGCTGCAGGCGACCTCCAACACCGACGAGCTGAACAAGAAGATCGGGTTCTTCCCGATCTCGCCGAAGGGCAACGTCGGCACCTACATCCCGGACCAGTCGAACGCGCTGGTCGCCTTCAAGACCGGTGACAGCAAGAAGGAAGCCGCTGCGCGTCAGTTCCTCTCCTACTGGCTCGGTGACGGCTACAAGGACTTCGTGACGTCCGCCTCCACGGTCTCCCTCATCAAGGGCGTCGACACCCCGGCCGATGTTCCGACCGCGCTGAAGGATGTCGCCGCCTCGCTCGACAGCTCCGTCGGCTCGATGCAGGCCCTCGCCGTGGCGAACCCGGACCTGTTCCTCAACCTCGCCGACATGATCCAGGGCACCAAGACCCCGGTGCAGGTTGCGCAGGCCACCCAGGACCAGTTCGCCCAGCTGGCGAAAGCCCAGGGAGTGAAGGGCTTCTAGCTCTTCGGCGGTGGGCGGCGGCCGAATCGCCGCCGCCCACCGCAGCACAGAAAGGCAAACCCGATGACTGCACAGCTCACCCGCGCGGCCGCCCCCGCGGCGCGCCCGAGAGTGAAGCCCGAGCGACCGCCCCGGCAACGCCGTCGCCAGGATCACCCGGCCTGGTTCCTCGTGCCGGCGCTCGTGGTCCTGGTCGTGTTCTTCTTCGTGCCGACGATCTTCAACTTCGTCTACGCGTTCACGAACTGGTCGAGCTTCCACAGCGACATTGCGTTCGTCGGGTTCGACAACTTCGCCGATCTCTTCACCAACGGAAGCCTGCTCAACGACCTGCGGATCACGCTGGTCTACGCCGTGCTCGTCGCGATCTTCCAGAACCTGTTCGGGCTGATCCTGGCGCTCATCCTGGAACGCGACACGCGCATCAACAGGTTCGCCCGTGTCGCCTTCTTTGTGCCGGTAGTCATGTCCGCCCTGGCCGTCGGCTACATCTTCCAGGCCATGCTGAAGCCCGAAGGCGCGCTCAATCAGATCCTCGGGTTCTTCACTGGCCAGCACATCACGATCGCGTGGCTCGGCAGCACTACCTGGACCATCCTCGTCGTGGCCCTCATCCACGCCTGGAAATGGATGGGCCTCTCGATGCTCATCTACCTCGCCGGGCTCAAGACGATCAACGAGGACATCCTCGAAGCGGCGCGCCTCGACGGTGCCAACTGGTGGACGACCTTCCGGACCATCCGATTCCCTCTCCTGGCGCCCGCCGTCACCTTCAACGTCGCCACCGCGCTGCTCGGCTCGATGAACGGCTTCGACATCGTGCAGGCGACGACGGGCGGTGGCCCCGGTGGCACGACTGAGCTGCTCAACATCTTCATCTTCCGCACCTTCGGGCAGGGTCTGTTCGCGCAGGCGACCACGATGAGCCTGACCTTGTTCCTGATGGTCACGATCCTGGCCTTCCCCGTCATCTACTTCCTGCGCAAGAGGGAGGACGTCCTGTGAGTTCCATCACTGCATCGCGCCGACGCCGCAAGACTCTGACCCCGGCTCGCGTCATCCAGCCGATCGTCGCCATCCTCCTGGTGGTGTTCCTCCTCGGCGTGCCGTTCTGGCTCGTCGTCGTGACCGCCGGCAAGGATCAGGCCGAAGCGCTCAATCCGAGCCTCGCCCTGCCGAGCCATTGGCAGTTGTTCGAGAACTTCGCCACGGTCTTCGACCAGGGCCGGATGCTGCCCGCCTTCTTTGGCAGTCTCCTGATCATGGTCCCCTCGGTGTTCGGTGTCCTCCTCCTCGGGGCGATGGCATCGTGGATCCTCGGCCGTCGTAGAAGCAAGCCGATCGCCTTCGTCTACGCGCTCGGGATCAGCGGCATCGTCCTGCCGCCGGCCGTCGTCACGATCGTCCTCCTGCTCCGTCAGCTGGGCCTGGCCGGGACGGCCACGGGCATGATTGGGGTGTACATGGGGATGTACCTCTCCACGGTGATCTTCTTTGTCACCGGGTTCGTTCGGACCATCCCGGTCGAGCTGGAGGAGGCGGCACGCGTCGACGGCGCCGGCCCGCTCCGGGTGTTCTTCCGCGTCATTCTGCCGCTGCTCGGACCGACGCTTGCGACGGCGACTATCCTGATCTGCCTCTACATCTGGAACGACGTCTTCTACGCGCTGTTCGTCGTGGGAGGCCGTCTCGACACCTTGCCGCTGAACCTGTACCAGGTCGCGAGCTCCGGCCTCTACCTCCAGAACTGGCACCTGATCTTCGCGTACATCATCCTCATGAGCCTGCCGCTGCTCATCACGTTCGCCGTGATGCAGCGAAAGATCATCTCTGGCATCACCAGTGGTGCAGTGAAATGACGTGTCCAGAAAGCGTGTCGCTATGCTGAGGACGATGTCCAGCACAGCGCCGAAGCCTCCCGTTATCGGGGACGTCGCGCGCGAAGCCGGGGTGTCGGTGCCGACGGTCTCCCGAGTGCTCACGGGAGCGGCTAAGGTCTCGGACGAGAAGCGTCAGCGCGTGCTCGACGCGATCGAGAAGCTCGACTTCCGCCCGTCGGTCACTGCCCGTGCCCTGGTCGCCCGGCAGCCGCGACTGATCGCGGTGCTGGCGGGAAACACCTCGCAGTACGGTTATGCCGAGACCATCCGCGGCATCGAAGAGAGCGCCAGGGCCGCCGGGTTCACGGTGACGATCACTGTTGTGGAGTCCGCAGACGAAGAGGCGGTCGATCGTGCCGTCTCCCTCGTGCTGAACCAGCCCATCGCCGGCATCGTCGTGCTGAAGTTCGACCCGCCCGGTGTGGCCGCGCTGCACCGGGTGCCGAAGTCGATCCCCACCGTCTCGATCTCAGGGGTGCGCGAGACCGGTGTACCGCAAGCCGTGCTCAACGAAGCGGACGCGGCGCAAGAACTCGTCGACTACCTCCTCGACCTCGGGCACGAGACCGTGCACCACGTCCGGGTTCCCCCTTCGCGGAAAGAAGATGGCCGCACCACCGGGTGGCGCCGGGCGCTCAAGCTGCGCGGCGCCGTGGCCCCGGAGCCGCTCGACGCGAGCTGGGAGCCGGAATCCGGCCGCGAAATCGGCCTCCGGCTCGCCGAGAACGCCGGGGTCACCGCGGTCTTCTGCGGAAACGACGAGATCGCCATGGGGGTGATCCGGGGCCTGACGGAACGAGGCCGTGCGGTGCCCGCCGATGTGAGTGTCGTCGGCTTCGACGACCACCCCCTCGCTCGCATGTGGACGCCTCCGCTCACCACGGTCGATCAGGATTTCGCCGGGCTCGGTTCACGCGCGTACGGGCTCCTGGAGGGATTGATGGCGGGCCGGGCCGTGCGGAAATTCTCCTCGGAGCGCCCGTCGATCGTGATCCGGGACAGCGCAGCGCCTCCTCGATCACGGAAATAGCCGGCAGCCGGCTCAGCGGTCGACGAGCGTGAACTCGAACGAGTGGACGTCCGGGCAATAGCAGTCCGGGCCAACTCGCCGCCCGCTGGCCTCCGCGACCAACGTTGCGACGAGCCGGGCAGACGGCGTGGCTCCCGGAGCGGGCGCCGTCGCTGTCGGGGCAGTACCGTCGACGGGTCCGGCCGCACGTGGAGCGCGGAAACCGCCTGGGCCACGATCGGGTCAACGCTCGCGTCCGTCCCGATCTCGATCACGACCTTCGGGCGGCCCGAGAAGGGATCCGATCACCTGGCCCGCGATGCCGCCTAAAACGTCGTCCGACCGGCTGCGCCCCTCTCGGCGTATCTCGCCGGATATGCGGCCGGATGCGCGCAGCGAACCGGCGTCGACTCGTCTTCCGCGGCCGACATTCTGGAGCGGGCGCGTCTGCTGACGGTCGCCACGTCGTCTGTGGCGGCCGCAGGACGGTGAGGTTTCGAACAGGCCGGCGCCTCGCTTCGCTAGCTGCCCGTCGCCTGTTCCTCACCAGACTTCGAGTGTTCGGCCTTGGGATAATTGCCGCTTCTCTGGGTCGAGCTGCGCACCATCGGCCCGCTTCCGTCTCGCTCGGCTCCGACGTAGGTTCCCACGAAACCCGCCTCAGGGCCGGCACCGGATTCCTCGCTGTACTGGCCGTGGACCTTACGGGACTCAGCCGTCTGAGGCTCTGCTTGCGTGTAGCGGCCTTCCAGATCGTCGCGCTCACTCATCGTGACCGCCTCCTTAGTTGCGATACCGCAATTATCCCACGTACTCGCTCGATCGAGCAGAAACCGTGCGCGTTCCCGCGGCCTTTCCCACGCGTGGGCGCGCCCTCGAACACGCTGACGCCGATGTCAGTCAGGGGCGTGGCGGGGTGCGGTTCTCAGCCCGGCAGGCGGTGTGCCGTGTGCGCTTCGAAGTGCTGTCGAATCTGGACACATTCTGGACACAATCGAGTTCGCCTGAAAGCGACCGTGCTCAGTCGGGTACCTGAAGATATGGCGGATTCCCGCGGTTTTTCCAGAACGGCAAGGGGCTCGCGTCGGGTCGATACGAGCACACGGCTCATACTGAGTCCGAAAGAAAGATTTGGTCGTAGCACCGGATCGCGAGGCGGAGTCTGATCAAGCCCGACTGCCGGGCGAAAGAACGTGCACTAGCTCCGAAAAGTCCACGGTACTAGTTTGGTCGAAGCGGCGGTCAAGTACGGTGCGGATGCCCAAAGGTGGCATGTCGGGCGTCTCGTAGAAGTGGCGGATCAGGAAATCCACGAACACCCACGGCGTGACCGGGGCGGAGACCGGGATCCGGCAATGAGGGTACTGGCCCAAGGTAAGGTGCGCGGGAGGATGTCGCAATCCCGTTGCAACGTCCGATCGAACATCGAAGTCGAACCGAAGCGGCACCGCAACGCCCTGGACGCCGACCACATCAGCGTAAAGATGCTCCCGCATGTAAAAGTCCGGGTCGTTCTGAAACTCCACAAAATGCGGCGACGGCAAGAAGACCAACCGGTGCCGCACGAGTCGCCGCCCCTCCCACTCGTATGCCATGTGGACCAATGCCTTGTCCGCCATGACGAAGTTGAATGCCCGGTCGCCAACTTGTTCGGTGTAGAGCTTGTCGTACGAATCCGCGCGAATCACATTGCTCGACGGCGGGTTGGGAGTGGTGACTTTCGTCATGTTGCCGGAGTTCCTCAGAACGGGCAGCTCTTGGTCGTCAACCAACCCCGACTTCACCAGGTCGAGCGTAAGAGTCCGGATGCCGTCTCGGACTTCGCTCGGCGTTGGCTCACGGCTCGTCATTGATACGCAATCGCGCGATTAGCTCTGCCCGGAGGTCCGCATCAAGATCCTCGGGGAAGATTCGGGCCTGCTCTAGGTCTGCCAACAGCTCTTGGACCGAACGCTTCCTCTCCCTGATTGTGTCGGCAAGCTCCGGAGAAACATCGCGATGCAACATCGTCAGTTTTTCACGTTCGGCGGCTGTCGGATATCTGAAATGGAGGCTGAAGCGATTCGCCTTCGCCGCCTCGAACTCGGCGACGAGCTTGTCCATTTCTGGTCCGACCCCCACTACACGCACCCAGGCTTTGCTGCGGGTTATTGCCGTGAAGAGTCGGTTGCGAATCGTGGATAGGTTGTATTGAGCGTCCACGCCCTCCTGCGCGTTAACCACGTAAACCATGCCGGCTTCGTTGCCCTTCGCGCGATAAATGCCCGTGAAGGTTACAGAATCGGTGTCGTTATTGAAAAACACATCAGCTGATGTGTCGACCCCAGCGAGATGGTTAGGAATGCCCTTCTCGAGGAGCGCGCCGCGAATGGGCGCTAGGTTGGCGCGAGCAGTGATGCCGTTCGGATTCACGACGACTATGTCGTCGTGCCGAAGCTCATCCTCCTCGAGGTTCACGCGCACCTGCTCGGCTACCCAAGCGTTTTGCTCGTCGGCGGTCTTGAACGACTTGAACTGAATCAAGTCCTCGAGGGCGGAGTGCTCCTCTAGAAACCGTGGGCTCGACTGCGCTGTGCGGGCCAAGACTACGTCGACGTTCTCTTCGAGCGGCCCCTGAACAACCTTGTAACCGATGTCCTGCCAGAGATTTGCATGCTCGAATAACTGAACAAGACCCGTCTCCTGACCGCGAGGCGGTTGGCGGTAGATGCCGAACCCCAGTGCGTGGGCAGTTACCAATACCGGTCCCGAGTTGCGATAACACTTCTCGAGCACTATGTCTCGGCGGGCGCCCTCTGCACTTTCGAATTCAACTACGGGCGAGCCATCGACGTGCCGTCCGAATATTTCTTCAGGGGATGGAAGCCCTCGCCCGTTGAGGTTCTGAAGTTCGTCATACGCGTAAACGAGGCGCTTAGGCTGCTTCAACATCAAGTAGCACATGCGCAAGAAGTCAGCCGGCAGATCCTGAGCCTCGTCCACGAGGATCGCATCATATGCTTCGGTCACTGACTCGGCGTCTCTCAGGGCGACTCGGCACACTCCAGGAAAAGCACCGGAAGATCCCCATAGTCGTGAGGCTTCGCCGTAGTTGTAGTAGTCGACCCCGCTCAACTCGCAAAATTCAGAATAGATTCCTCCCCTCGATGGGTCAGACCCTCCCCAAGCGTTCAGTATGCGAAGTCGCGACCAATCGGGCTCTTCGCCGGTCGAGTCGAAGCAGAAGGTCGTGATCAGCCGACGAAACTGCTCCTTCAGTGAACGAGTGTTGAACGTTACTGCGATAGTCCAATCAGGATACTTCGTGTGGAGGAAGGCCGCTTTGAGCGCTAGAACCACCGTCTTACCGCTGCCGGCGAGGCCCCTGATTCTCTGCACGCCGTCAATCCCTTCGACGACGGCTCTACTCTGCAACGTGTCAAGAGTGGCAATCGATGCCTCGAGCCCTTGCAATTTGGCGCCGCGAGAGTCTGACTTTTGAGGTGCTCTGGTGGTGCGGTTGCGTTTCATCGAGATGATGTTCTGCACGGCGGAGAGCAGCTGCTCAAAAATGAGAGCTTGGTCGGCGTTGGTGGGAAGCTGCCCAATCTCGGCTAGAAGTTGGTCCTCGGTCGCTGCTACTGGGTAATCCTCCGTCGTCAAGCGATCGGCGAGATCCTCGGTGGCCCCGGGCGCGAACGTTATGACGTTCAGCTTCGGCAGGAATTCCTTTCGCCTTGTTAGTTCCCGATGTATTGAGAGTCGGGCGCGCAGAACTCTAACCAGTTCGTCCTGCCGCTCCTCGAAGTCACCGAGATCATTCCCCTCCACCAGGTCGAAGGCGAGAACGCCGATCTCAGGAGATATGAGTAACCCGTCCACCGCGAAAGCGCTCTCGTCACCGGCAATCACCGGATATCCCGTAGTGAATTCCCCGTTGATACCCGCTGTCGCGCGGACGACGCGTACTAATTCCGCTGCGGCTACCGGCTTCTCGGCTGACCCCTCAATGATGGTGACGCTCACGCTACGCATGCTAACGGAGACCGCGTCGTGTCTCCGGTCAAACCCAGAGCGCACCAGTAAATCCCATCGCCAGGCCGTGTGATTGCAACTCATCACTCGATGTGAGCATGCAATCGCGCTTCCGTTCGGCCGTGTGCAGCACCGCTCGAGAAGAAGTAAGTGGCTGCGGAGGCCCGGCTCGTTCGTGAGTGACTAAGGCTAGGCGTTGGATTGTCACCGGCCGCCCGTATTCTGTTCGAGTGAGCCAAGAGACAGAAGAGGCCCTGACTGCCGCCCGTGATCAGTTACTGGAAGCTGAGACTGCTGTCGCTTTGCAAGAGCAGGAAGTCCTCGACAGAATCGCCGAACACTTGCCAAGCAAGGCCGACGGAGTCGCCAAGCGCATTGCACACGAGCAACCGGACCTAACCCGTTCCGTTGCTGCGGAGGATATCGAGTGGCCGATAAGTGAGGATCGGTACTCCCGCGTGGAGCCGCGTCATGTGCACTCCGCCCTCTTCAAGTGGTTCTATAAGAAGGCCGACGAGTTGTTGGTGCCCCTGAAGAACGTGGGGTTTCGGGTGGGGCAGACGCTTCCTCAGGAGTTCTACCAGGATGCATGGTTCATCGAGCTATCGGCGTCGCTCGACGCGGTTGGGAAAGCGCGCCGTTCGGTCACCGCTGCACAGACGGCGGATGATAAGGCGGCGGTAGAAGACCTCTGGGGTTGAGGGCTAGGACCTCACTGACGCTGATTTAGGCGGGTGTGTGTACCCGCGTGGCCTCCGGAGAGGCGCGCTGTCCGGGTTGAGTCCCTCCACCTCCGCGCTTCGGCCGACGGCGTCGCGTACCGCCATACCCTCGGCACCCCGCACTTACCCCGCACATTGAAGCGTATTCAGCGCAACTCTATGACGGCCATTGCTATCGGATCGCCCGGAAAATCAACCCGCGCTAGTCCTACTCAGGTGTAAGTCATCCACTGGAACCTAATCGTGGTGTCGCGGGTTCGAGTCCCGCTCCCGCTACAAGACCCCCGGAATCTCAAGGTTCCGGCGGCTTTTCGTTTCTTCGAGAGACGCGGCCCCGCATAGACCTCCCCGCATTCACTTCGCTCGTAGGACCGTGCCGAGGGACTGGCCAGCCAGCATCGCCTGCCTTCGGACGAGTTTGTCACCCACAGGTTCAGCTGACTGACGCATATGAGGTGTCCGGGAACTCAGCTAGACATGATGCTCTCGTGGTTCTGATCCAGGCGAGGGGATCCTCGCAGTGAGGGCGGGACCGCCAGGCAGCGCTGAGCACGAGATGAACGATGATCACCGAGGGTTCTGCCCGAAGACCGCCGGTGACATTGTCGACTCGTCCGGGCGATCGTAACGGGCTCCGAGCGGGTTGGGTGGGAGCAGCGTCATGATCAGGATCACCAGCCCTCCGAGGCTCGGAATGAGCAGGAGCAGCAGGAACAGGCCGCTCAGATCGGCATCGTGAAGGCGCCGTGCAGCGAGCGCGAGCCCGGGGATCACCGTCGCCAGCCACCAGCCGACGAGCAGCAACACCCCGAATGCGACGCCGGGGCCCGGTGTGAAGCTCCCCTCCGCGTCCACGGACGAGCCGATCAGCGTACCGATCCAGACGGTCGCAAAGAGGGTGAGCACGATGACAGCGTCGGCGAGGGCCCACCACCAGTACTCGCTGCGGCTCGCCCTGCCATCGAAGCGTGCGTACTTCTTCCAGTACCGCACGAACGCCTCGCCGAACGGGGCACCGTAGTGCGGCGCCCAGAGTGGGACCCACTGCGAGACCTGTGGCTCGGACGCGATCATGGCTGACCTCCTCGACCGCCGCTGGATGGTTGCTCGATGTGAGCCTACGTCCGCATGACCTCGCGCAGTCAGGACCAATGGCCTACGACCGCGGATTGGGTCGGGCACCGTTCGAGAAGCCCTACGGCGGGGGACTTTCGGCCCGGGCGGCCGATCGGCTGCGGCCGTAGCCTTTCGGCGTCACATCTGTGGGAGGAGATAATCATGTCTACAAAACCGACGACGGTCGCCGTGGCCACCTACGCTTCACGGGACGCTGCGGTGGAGGACTATGAAGTGATTCGAGGTGCCAAGCATCAGGGCGAGCTCGATCATCTCGCCATCGCCGTGATCGCAAAGGATGAGGACGGCAGACTAGTCGTGGATCGCCACGACTCGACCGCCAAGCACCTCGCGTGGGGCGGAGCCATTGTGGGCGCCTCCCTTCTCGTGCTGGTCCCACCGCTCGGAATCACCACGCTCGCTGCCGGTGCTGCCGGTGCGGGAGCGCTCACGAGTGCGGGCGCGCTCGCCGGAGCCGGCGGTCTCATCGGGCACTTCTATCGCAATGTCCCCAAGGACACAGTCGAGGAGATGGGGGCAACGCTGTCGTCAGGGCAGGCCGGCCTCTTGATCATCGCCGTCGACCCGAAGGGGCTGGACATCGGCGCTCTTCTCACGAACGCGGAGAAGAAGATCGTCAAGACTGGCGTCACAGACGAGAAGGACGCCGAGAACGACGCGCTCGAGTCCGCTTTCGAGCAGATGAACGACACGAGCGCGGCGGAAGCGCCGAAGGTGTCGGCATGAGACACCCGCCCTATCGATGCCCCGGAGATCCCGGGCGTCGATAGGAGACCGGGCGAGTGTCACCGTCATGTCCGTTTGGAGGGTCCTGCCGCACACCCGGCAAGACCCTCCTCGCCATGACGGTGACTATGTGTCTGATCTTCACGGGCGCTCGGTGTGCGCGTCCGGGCCGGGGACGACGATCGTGGTGCGCTCGTCGTCCCACTTGACCATGTAGGGAGGCTGACCGTCTTGCCCGTGGACCTCCAAAGCGGGCCGACCCGGGACGGCTCGTCGATATGTCGGGCCGCGACCACAAGGTATGTGAAGAGGGCAAACCACCAGAACTCCGGCCGTCCCGCGACGCCCCTGGAGGTCGCATACTTCCCGGAAGTTCACGGCGGTCGCTTCGAAGAACGATGTGATCGGCTTCCCTTCTGCATCGATTCGACGGTAGGCCGGGCGCGGCCGTCGTTGCGGGGTGAAAGTCCCGCGGGGGCGGTGGGATGAGAAGCAGGCCGTCACTTCGGCCGGGTCATAAGGGAGGTCGATGCATCCACCCGCAACTGATCGGACCCTTTTTCCTGCGGTCGCCCGCCCCGGAGGCCCAAAGTCCCGCAGTTCTGCGTAGCAGGCAAGGATGATGGATCCGACGCGTGGAGACGAGCGGAGGTGCGCGATGTCGCGTGAGAGGAACGCCCGGATCGTGCAGAGTGCAGGCCCATGGGGGTTCGTGTTCCTGCTGGCCTACATCGGGGCGGCGATCTACTTCGTCTCGGTCTCGGACGGGTCATTCTGGGGCGTGGTCCTCGGGCTGCTGCAGGCGCTCGTGTGGCCGGTGTATGTCACCCACCACGTGTTGGTGCTGCTCGGCGCCTGAGAGGTGGAGCCGTTCCACCGCCTTCTTGGTGGCGACGGGCTCGCCGTCGCCGGTGAGGGTGACGACGCCGCGCGGGTCAGTCCCGCGGCTCGCGGGGCAGGTCAGGGCCGGAGGGCGGAAGCTCAGACGGCTCCTCGACGGGTTCGAGGGTCTCGGCGTTCACCGCCCGCTGGCCGGGCGGCAGATTGGAAAGGTCGGGCGCGATGACGGTCGCCGGGATGCGCGAGTCCGGGAGCCCGAACACGGCCTCGGTTCCTTCAGGGGAGAGGACCAGATCGTCGGAGCGTCGGGGGAGGGTCCGTCCCTGGAAGAAGTCAGGACGGATCAGGCGCCACACGACCAGGAGCACCACGCCGACCAGCAGGCCGCCGACTCCCACGACCGCCTCCGCGCCGATGCCGAAGATGGTGACGTTCTTGCCGTTCGCGTCCGTGAGCCAGTCGGGCTGCGAGAAGTTGTAGACACCGTAGACGAAGACCGCCAGGAGCATCAGCCCGCCCGCCAGCGGGAACAGCCCGCGCATGATCGCGTGGCGGAAGCTGGTGAAGATGGTGTGCCGGTAGAACCAGACGCACGCGAATCCGGTGAGCCCGTAGTAGAAGGCGATCATCAGCCCGATCGAGCCGATCAGGGCGTTGAGCAGGCTCACACTGATCGCCGTGAAGACCAGATAGAACAACGCGGACACCAGACCCATCCCGATCGTGGACCAGGTGGGAGTGAGGAACCGGGGGTGGATGCGCGCGAACCTCTCCGGGATCGCCTTGTACACGGCCATCGACAGCGCGGTCCGAGCGGTCGGGAGGATCGTGGTCTGCGTGGACGCGGAGGCCGAGGTCAGAATCGAGAAGCCGAGCAGCGTCATCAGGATCGTGCCGACCGGGCCGCCGCCGAACAGCGTCGGACCGATCGCCGAGAAGACGTCCGAGGAATTGTCGGGGTTGCTCAGACCGATGCCCTTCGTCCCGACCCCGGCGAACGCGACGGCCGCGACCGTGACGATGGCGTAGGTGGCGAGGAGCAGCAGTGTGGAGATGATGGCCGCGCGCCCTGGTGTCTTTCCGGGGTCGCGCGTCTCCTCGTTCACGGAGACCGCGGTGTCCCAGCCCCAATAGATGAAGATCGCCGTCAGCAATGCGGGCGCGATCGTCTGGCCGAAGTCGAGGGTGAAGGGGTTGAACCATGACCATTGCGGGATCAGCGAATACGGCTCCGCATTCCCGGTGTAGACCTTCACCAGTGCGAATGCGGCGAAGAAGATGAGGATGACGACCTCGAAGCCGAGCAGGACATACTGCACCCGGGCGGAGACTTCGATGCCGCGGTAGCAGATCCAGGTCATCACCGCGATCCATACGAGGCCGGCGATCGTGACGGCGACGTCGTTGTTCGCCAACGCTGCGACGCCGGGCAGCCCGAAACCGCCGATGAAGGTGTACGAGTATTGCCCCGCGATCTGCGCCAGGTTCGCCATGACGATGACGTCAGCGACGATGATGCCCCAGCCGCCCATCCATCCGGTGATCGGTCCGAACGCGCGCGTGGCCCACGTGAAGGTCGTGCCGCAGTCGGGCTCCGCCTTGTTCAGCTCCTGATACGCCACCGCGATGAGGTACATCGGGACGAAGGCCAGCAGCACGATTCCTGGTGCCTTGACACCTGCGGCGAGAGTGCCGCCGACCACGATGAATCCCAGGCTGGCCGCCAGGCTGTACGCCGGTGCCGTCGACGCCACACCCACGACGACGCTGGAGAGCAGGCCCAGCGCGCCACCCTTGAGACCCTTGTCCTGCGACCTGTCCGAACTCGTCGATGCGCCGCTCATTCGACCTCCGCTCGTCGGCGCAGGATCACCCGCGCTCGCGACATCGTCGCACCTCCTCCGCATGGCTGGGCGGGACTAAAGGCCTTCCTCGTGCCCGGAGGCATTGCAGCTGATCCTCGGGAGTTCTCGGGGAGAATGACGGTGTGGGTGCCGAGCGGGTGGATGTGGTTGTCGTTGGTGCGGGTGTCGCCGGCCTCGCCGCGGCGGAGATGCTCGGCTCCGCCGGCTGGAGTGTCTGCGTTCTCGAGGCGCGGGACCGCATCGGCGGGCGCGTGTGGACGGACCGACGGTACGGGACCGCCCTCGACCTCGGCGCGTCGTGGATCCACGGCATCCATGACAACCCCGTGTGGGATGCGGTTCAGCGGCACGGCATCGTCACGCGCGAGTTCACCGTCGGGAGCTATCAGCCCGGGGGACGACCGATCGCCTACTTCTCGCCGGAGGGCGCGCGGCTGACCACGGAGGAGGTGGACGACTTCGTCGCCGACGTTTCGACGGCGTCTGGCCGGCTGGAGCGTGTGATCGCGGACCTGGGCACGGGTATCCCGTACGCGACTGCGGTCGACCGGGCCCTGGCGGCGCTGTCGTGGCCGCGGGAACGCGAGCAGCGGGTGCGGGAGTTCCTGGGGCATCGAGCCGAGGAACAGTATGGTGTCCCGGCGGAGGACCTGGACGCGCACGGGCTGGATGATGACGCCATTGCAGGCGACGAGGTGGTGTTCCCGGACGGCTACGACCAGTTCACCCGAGCGCTCGCCGGAGGGCTCGACATCCGGCTCGGCCGTGCCGTGTCGCGTATCTCTTGGTCGGATCGGGGAGCGGAGGTGACGACCTCTGATTCGGTGGTGTCGGCAAGTCATGTCGTCGTCACCGCTCCCGTCGGTGTGTTGAAGTCCGGCGAGATTGTGTTCGACCCGCCGCTTCCCGATCCGGTCGCGAGCGCGATCGGCCGGCTGGAGATGAACCGCTTCGAGAAAGTGGTACTCCGTTTCCCGCGAAGGTTCTGGCCTGGTGGGGTGTACGCCGTCCGGCGGCAGGGTCAAGCGGCGCACTGGTGGCACTCCTGGTACGACATCACCGGTCCCGACGGGACGCCGACCCTGCTGACGTTCGCCGCAGCGGAATGCGCGGAACAGACTGCTCTCTGGTCCGAGGATCAGGTCGTGGCGTCGGTGATGGCCGCGCTTCGCCAGCTCTTCGGGGTCGCGGTGCCGGATCCGTCCGGCAGCGTGGTGACGCGCTGGCAGCTGGACCCGTATTCGCGCGGCTCGTACGCGTACCTGCCCGTGGGTGCGCGGCGGCGCGACCACGAGGACCTCGCCCAGCCGGTCGGAGGCGGCGTGCTGCACATCGCCGGCGAGGCGACCTGGATGGACGACCCCGCGACCGTCACCGCGGCCTTCGAGTCGGGGCGCCGTGCCGCGTCGCGCATCCTGAGCGATGGGGCGAGGACCGGTCGATCCGCCTGACGAATTCGAGCGCGTCTCTGACACCCTCCTGACCGGGCCGCGCCTCAGCCCGCCAGCGCCAACCGCTCGGCGTCCGCGTCGTCCGGCTCAGCCGCATCCACCAGGTAGCGCGCGTAGGCCGGAATGGTGAGGAACGTCGAGAAGTCCTCCCCGAGGACGACCTCCCGAAGCAGCCCCGCCGCATCGACGAATCGTGAGCCCTCCGAGTCGAGCCGCGAGAGCTCCTCGTCCAGGATGCGTTCGACCGCCGCTGCGTCGACCGCCGAGCCCTCGACGGTCACCACCCGGTTGTCGACCCACTGGCGCAGCAGTGAGCGCGAGATCTCGGCCGTCGCCGCGTCCTCCATCAGCCCGTCGATCGCGACGGCGCCGGTGCCGCGCAGCCAGGCCTCGATGTAGCGGAGTGCCACCGAGACGTTCGAGCGCACGCCCGCGTCCGTCACCGTCGCCTCCGTTCCCCCGACGTCCAGGAGGTCGTCCGCTGTCACGGAAACGTCGTCGCGCTGCCGCGAGACCTGATTCGGCCGGTCGCCGAGGACCGCGTCGAATTCTGCGAGGGCGGTCGGGATGAGGTCGGGATGCGCGACCCACGTCCCGTCGAAGCCGTCGCCGGCCTCGCGCCGCTTGTCCTCGGCGACCTTCGCCAACGCCCGCGCGGTGGTCTCCGGGTCGCGCCGGTTGGGAATGAAGGCACTCATCCCGCCGATCGCGTGCGCGCCGCGCTTGTGGCACGTCGCCACGAGCAGCTCCGTGTACGCACGCATGAACGGCACCGTCATGGTGATGCGGTCCCGGTCGCCGAAGGCGAAGCGGCGGCCGCGGCCCTGGAACGTCTTGATCATCGAGAAGATGTAGTCCCAGCGTCCGGCGTTGAGGCCCGCGCAGTGGTCGCGCAGTTCGAACAGGATCTCCTCCATCTCGAACGCGGCCGGGATGGTCTCGATCAGGACGGTCGCGCGCACCGTGCCGACGGGCATCCCGATCCGCTGCTGTGCGAAGACGAAGATGTCGTTCCACAGCCGTGCCTCGAGGTGCGACTCCAGCTTCGGAAGGTAGAAGTACGGTCCGCGTCCCGCATCCACCAGCGCCTGGGCGTTGTGCCAGAAGTACAGCCCGAAGTCGGTGAGGGATGCGCTGGCCGGCGCGGTGCGTCCCGCCCGGTCGGTGAAGGCGAGGTGCTTCTCCACCAGGTGCCAGCCCCGGGGACGCATGACGATCGTGGGGGTGTGCTCGAACGGCGTGGTGACCCGGTACTCCTTGCCCTCGGGACTCGTGAAGTCAAGGTTGCCGCGGACGGCGTCGAACAGCGTCTGCTGGCCGCCGACGATGTTGCGCCAGGTCGGGCTGGTCGCATCCTCCAGGTCGGCGAGCCACACGCGGGCGCCCGAGTTGAGCGCGTTGATGGCCATCTTCGGATCCGTCGGCCCGGTGATCTCGACGCGGCGGTCCTCCAGGCCGGGCCCAGCGCCGGCGACGCGCCAGCCCGCGTCCTCGCGGACGGCGGCGGTGGTGCTGAGGAACCGCGGATCGCGGCCGTTGCCGGCCTCGGCGCGGTGCTGCCGCCGTTCCGCGAGCAGCTCCTGCCGCCGGGCGGCGAAGGTCTGGTGCAGGTGATCGACGAAGGCGATGGCCTCCGGCGAGAGGATGCGGTCGTCGCCGTCCCTGTGGGGACCGGTGATCTCGATCATGGTTCTTCTCCTTCTGTCGGTACGGCGTTTCAGAACTGGTGTTCTTCGGTGGAGCCGACCAGGGCGAGCGTGGCGCTGTCGGGGTTGAGCGCGGTCGCGATCCGGTCGAAGTAGCCGGTGCCGACCTCCCGCTGGTGGCGGGTGGCGGTGTAGCCGTCGGCCTCGGAGGCGAATTCCGCCTCCTGCAGGTCGACGTAGGCGCTCATGTGCCGAGTGGAGTAGTCCCGGGCGAGCGTGAACATGGAGTGGTTGAGCGCGTGGAAGCCCGCCAGGGTGATGAACTGGAAGGCGTAGCCCATGGCCGCCAGTTCGCGCTGGAACCGGGCGATGGTGTCGTCGTCGAGGTGCGAGCGCCAGTTGAACGACGGCGAGCAGTTGTAGGCGAGCTTCTTGCCGGGGAACTCGGCGTGGACCGCCTCCGCGAAGCGGCGCGCGAGCTCCAGGTCGGGCTCGGCGGACTCGACCCAGAGCAGGTCGGCGTAGGGCGCGTAGGCGAGCCCGCGGGCGATCACCGGATCGATCCCGTTGCGGACCTCGTAGAAGCCCTCGGCCGTCCGCGTGCCGCTCAGGAACGGGCGGTCGCGCTCGTCGTGGTCGCTGGTCAGCAGGGTGGCGGCGAGGGAGTCCGTTCGTGCGACGATGATCGTCGGCACTCCGGCGACGTCGGCGGCGAGGCGCGCGGCGTTGAGGGTCCGGATGTGCTGGCCGGTCGGGACGAGCACCTTGCCGCCCATGTGTCCGCACTTCTTCTCGCTGGCCAGCTGATCCTCCCAGTGCACTCCGGCGGCGCCGGCCTGGATCATGCCGTGCATCAGCTCGTACGCGTTCAGGGGGCCGCCGAAGCCGGCTTCGGCGTCGGCGACGATGGGCGCCATCCAGTCCGTGACGGACCCGTCGGTGCCCTCGACCTGGCCTGCGCGCAGCAGTGCGTTGTTGATGCGGCGGACCACCGCCGGGACGGAGTTCACCGGATACAGGCTCTGGTCGGGGTAGGTCTGGCCGCTCAGGTTGGCGTCCGCGGCGACCTGCCAGCCGGAGAGGTAGATCGCCTCGAGTCCAGCGCGCACCTGCTGGACGGCCTGGTTACCGGTCAGCGCGCCGAGGGCGGCGACCCAGCGCGGGTCTTGAGGGGTGCCGGCGCGCTGGATCAGCTCCCACAGCCGATCGGCGCCGCGGCGTGCGAGGGTCTGCTCCTCACGGACGGGGCCGCGCAGCGCGACGACGTCGGCAGCGGTGTAGTCGCGGCGGATGCCGGACCAGCGCGGGTCCGCATCCCATTCGAGCTGCAGTTCGCCGGCGGTCTGCGTGGTGTCGCCGGGGCGGTTCTGGGTCGTCATCGTGGCCTCCATCGGTCGATGTCTCGCGTTCGGTTGACTCGATCCTTCGCCCGTCGACGCGGGCGTGAGCCGCATTCGTTCGCAGAAATACCGGCGTTGTTCTGTTTGCCAGAAGTCCGCGCGGGTGTCAGCATGGCCAGCATGACCGTCATCGACGACGTGCAGGACGACCGCCCCGAGGCAGACGCACTCACCCTGGGGAGGCGCATCCGCGCGGTCCGGCAGGGTCGCGGGATGACCGTGGAGGCGCTGGCCGCGGCGATCGACCGGGCCGCGTCGCAGGTGTCGACGATCGAGAACGGCAACCGCGAACCGCGGCTCGCGCAGTTGCGCGCGATCGCCGCAGCGCTCGGCACGACGGTCGACGACCTGCTCGCCCCGGAGCCGCCGGACGAGCGCGCCGCGTTGGAGATCGCGGTCGAGCGGGCGCAGCGCGGGCCCGTGTTCGCCTCCCTCGGGATCGAGCCGACGCGGGTCAGCCGGACCGTCCCCGACGCGACGTTGCGGGCGATCCTCGGCCTGCACCAGGAGGTCGAGCGGCTTCACCGTGAGCGCGCGGCGACGCCGGAGGAGGCACGGCGGGCGAACGCGGAACTCCGCGCGACCATGCGGGCGCGCGACAACCACTTCCCCGAGCTGGAGGCGATCGCGGCCGAGCTCCTGGCCGTCGTCGGGCACACCGGCGGCCCCGTGTCGCATCAGACGGTCACCGACATGGCCGACCACCTCGGATACTCGCTGCACTACGTCGGCGACCTGCCGCACTCCACCCGCTCGGTGACCGACCGGCGTAACGGGCGGATCTACCTGCCCACCGAGCAGTCGGCGTCCCGCGACTCGCGCTCGCCGATCCTGCAGGCGTTCGCCTCGCACCTGCTCGGACACGACGAGCCGCGAAATTACGCCGATTTTCTGCGGCAGCGCATCGAGACCAACTACCTGACGGCGGCGCTCCTGCTGCCCGAGAAGGATGCGGTCTCTTTCCTGACCGAGGCGAAGAACTTCCGCCGCATCTCGATGGAGGACCTGCGCGACGCGTTCGCTGTCTCATACGAGACCGCGGCGCACCGTTTCACCAACCTCGCCACTGCGCGGCTGGGCATCCCGGTGCACTTCATGAAGGTGCACGAGTCGGGCACGATCATCAAGGCGTACGAGAACGATGCCGTTGTCTTCCCGTCGGATGCGCTCGGCGCGATCGAGGGCACGCCGGTATGCCGAAGCTGGACCGCGCGGACGGTGTTCGACGTGGCCGACCGGTTCAGTCCGTACTACCAGTACACAGACACTCCCAGCGGCACGTTCTGGTGCACCTCACGAGTCGAGAAGGCGAAAGAGGGCGACTACTCGGTCAGCGTCGGCGTGCCGTTCGCGCACGTCAAGTGGTTCCGCGGCCGGGAGACGTCGCACCGCACCGTCTCCCGCTGCCCGGACGAATCGTGCTGCCGCCGCCCGCCCGGCACGCTCGCCAAACGCTGGGAGGGGATGGCATGGCCGGCCGCTCGCACCCCCACCTCCCTGCTCGCCGCGCTGCCGACCGGGACGTTCCCGGGCGTCGACCCCACGGAGGTCTACGCCTTCCTCGACCGCCATGCCCCTGTGGGCCGCGAGCGAAGCGGGCCGTGACATCAGGGCGCGACGGCGAAGCCCCCGGTCCAGGAGATGCGCTCGCTTGCCGCGAGGCTGATCTGCAGGAAGCCGATGGCTTCGAGCTCGCGGGCGCGCTTCAGCGAGCCCGCATCCATCGCGCGGAGACCTCCGGCGGTGATCAGCTCGGCGAGCGCGTCCTTGGCCGCGTCGTCGTCGCCCGCGATGAGGACGGTGGTCGGCAGCCCGCCGACGGTCTTGGACGTCAAGGTGGCCGCCAAGGTCGTGTTGAACGCCTTCAGGACCTTCGCCCCGGGTATCTTGCCGGCGATCACGGCCGCGGCCGAGCTGTCGGCCGGGACGACGAGTCCGTCGAACGTGGCGAAGTCGAGGGGGTTGGTGATGTCCACGATGGTCTTGCCGGCCAGCGCGTCGCCGTACGTTGCGATGACTGCGTCGACCTCGGGATAGGGGACCGCCAGCACGACGATGTCGCCTGTGACGGTGTCCCCCTCACGTCCCGCGTACTCGACCGTGCTCCCGCCGGAAGCGACGACTCCGCCGATGGCGTTCGCCATGTTTCCCTTGCCGATGATCGTGACGGTAGTCATGGTCTCCCTCGTTCTGGCCCGAGCCATAGTTGAACCTTCAACTAACCGTAGCCCGGCTTTGTTGAAGCGTCAAGCAATTGCTACCATTCATCCATGGTGAGTGAGGAGGAGACCGAGGGCACTCGCCGTGCCGCGTGGCTGGGCCTGATCGCGCTCACCCAGGTGCTTCCCCCGGTTCTCGACAGCCACGCGTCGCGCGACACCGCATCCACCCACTACGAGTACTTCGTGCTCTCCCGGCTCGCCGAAGAGTCCGGTCGGCGGATGCGCATGAGTGCCCTCGCCACGGCGACCAGCGCCTCGGCGTCGCGGCTCAGCCATGTCGTGAAACGACTGGAGTCGCGCGGTCTCGTGGAACGCGTCCCCTGCGAGGAGGACGGCCGCGCGACGAACGCCGTGCTCACCGCCGCGGGCGCCGAGCTCGTGGAGGCCGCGGCTCCGGGGCATCTGGAGCTCATCCGCGAGAAGCTCCTCGGCGCCCTGACCACCGCTCAGCACGAGCAACTGGCGGAGATCTCGGCTGCTCTCATCGACAGCATCGATCCTGCTCGCCGCCCCAGCGACGCGTGCGAGTCGGTGATGCAGTCCGCCGCCTCGCGGTAGTGGATGTACCGGGCTGAGCACCCGGGCACTGGTACTTTCCAGGAGTGACCGCCCGTGCCGACATGCCCATCGCCGACGATGTGCCGAACCGGCCGCGCCGCGCCTTCCCCTGGTGGGGGTGGCTGCTCTCGGTGGTTCTCATCTTCGGGGCGTCGGTGCTGGGTGTCCGTGTGGCGCCGCCCGGGAGTGAGGTCGCGATCTGGTGGCCCGCCGCGGGCCTCTCGGTGCTGTTCGTCCTGCTGGCGCCGTCGAGCAGGGAACGCATCTGGGCTCTCGTCGCGATCCTCGTGTGCACCACCCTGGCCAATGCGGTGGCCGGGCGGCCGCTCGTGGTCGCCGGGGCCTTCGGGGTCGCGAACACAATCGAGGTGATCGTCGTGCTCGGCGTGCTGCGGCAACTGGGGGGTCGCGGGTTCCGTCTGCGCACTCTGGATGCCGCCGTCAGGTTCGCTGTCGCCGTTCTCGCCGGCGCGGTCGCGATCGGGGTGCTCGCCGGCATCGCTGTCGCGGTCTTCGACGGCGGATCCTTCTTCCCGACGGCGGCTTTCGTCGCCGCATCGCATGCGGCGGCGGTCTTCATGATCGCGCCGTTCGGCCTGCTGCCTCCACGGCTCCCGGTCCGCGCCACGGCCGTGGAGATGGCGATCCAGTCGGCGATCCTGACGGGCGTCGTCGTCGTGGTCTTCAGCCCGTCCGTGCACCTGCCGCTCGCGTTCCTCCCGTATCCGGTTCTGGCCTGGGCGGCGTTCCGTTTCCCCATCCGGGTGGTCCTGGTCGAGACTCTGCTCGCGTCGATGGCGATACTGGCGTTCACGATCGCCGGCGGAGGACCGTTCAACGGAGGCGACGTGGACCTCAGCCAGGGAGCAGCCCTGGCGGAGACGTTCCTGGTCACGTTCGCCGGCTTCGCGGTCGTGCTGTCGGCAGCTCAGTACGAGCTGCGCGCGACCGGACGGCAGCTGCTCGCGACCTCCCGGCTGCTCTCGGGCAGTGCCGTCGAGGCATCCATCGGTCTGGTGATCGCGGAAGAGTCCCGCGAGGGGATGCTCCGCGTGGTCTGGTCCAACCCCACCGCTGCAGCCCTGCTGCCCACCGAGAGCCGTACGCGGTGGGAGGGCGGCCTCGCCGAGGCCGCTCGATCGGCGGTCGGGGGAGGGGCCGCGATCACCCTGCCGTCCGCGGAGCGCACCCTCACCGTGGCGGCCAACCGGATCCCCGACGAGCCCGACCGTTTCGCCGTCCAGCTGGTCGACGTGACCGACACGCTCCGGATGCAGGCGGCGGCGCTGGCGGCTGAGCGGGAGCAGGAGGCGATGCTCACGACGCGTCTCGATCTCGAGCGGCAACGAAACGATTTCGTCGCGACGACGAGCCACGAACTGCGCACACCGATCACCAGCATCGTCGGTTTCTGCGAACTGCTCGCCGACTCCGAGGCTCTCGGTCAGCAGGAGAAGACGTGGGTCGAGGTCATCAACCGCAACGCCGCGCGATTGGCATCGCTGGTCGAGGATCTTCTGACCCTCGGCGGGGGCGGGGGGCGACCCGTCGAAGCGGCCGTCGCCGACGTGGACGCTCAGGTGCGCGAGGTGATGAGCGAGGCCAGCGTGCTCGCGGCACAGAAGAACATCGAGCTGAGCTGCACCGGTCAGGGCGGCTCGGCTCGGGCCGACCCGCGCGACGTCAGCCGCATCCTCACGAACCTGATCGCGAATGCGATCAAGTTCACTCCGGAGGGCGGTCGTGTGACGGTGACAACGTCATCGACCGACACCACCCTCACCGTGGAAATCGCGGACACCGGACCCGGGATGAGCGAGGAGACCCTCGCGCACGCGTTTGAACGGTTCTACCGGGCGCCCGGGATGGAGCGCGCCGCCGTCCCGGGGACCGGCCTCGGGTTGGCGATCGTCGCCGAACTCGTGGAGCGAAACGGTGGATCCGTGTCCCTCGCGTCGCCTGCGACCGGAGGCACGCGCGCGTCCGTCGAGCTTCCGAAGCTCGTCGCTGCGTCTGCGGAGTGACTGCAGGCGAGCGCCGCCGCCTTCGCCGCCGACCAGCACCGTCCCGGTCGGCGTCGCGAGGAACGGGCGGATTTCAGTCGTGGCGCCGGCCGGTCCACATGAGGTAGCCGATGAGTGACGCGATGGTGCTCAGACCAGCGGTCATGAGCAGGGTCATCCAGGGTCGTCCCGTGCGCTTGCCGGCGACGAGTTCGCCGACACCGTTGATGAGTGCGGCCGTGATCATGCCGGCGACCAGCCGGTTTCCGATGCGCTCCGCGCGCCCTACGAGGGGCTCCAGCTCCGCTGCGCGCAAATGGATCTGGATCCCGGACGAGTCCAGCGTCTCGACGATGCGGCGCAGCCGTCGGGGAAGCTCGATGAAGAGTTCGGCCGCGTCGCCGGATGCGCGCAGAAGACGCTTCGTGGTTGCAAGGACGGAGATCCGGTTCTCCACAAGGCGGCGCGCATACGGGGTGAGCACTTCGCCGAGCGCGAACTCGTGATTCAGCTGGAGACCCATGCCCTCGACCATGATCAGCACCTTGAACAGCAGGGCCATTTGTCGGGGAAGTTGGAGATGATGCTCGCGGAGCATGGCAAGCAACTGGCTGATGAGGTGAGTGAAGTTGACCTCGCTCAGTGGGCGGCCAGCGTATTGAGAGACCCATCCGGCTAGCGATCGTTCGAGCCGCGGCCGGTCCTCGACCTCCTTGGTGATGGAGAGGGCGTACAGCGCGGAAGCCAGCAACGACGGACTCGCTTGTGTGTACCCGATCAGGAAATCGGCCAGTTCCTGCTTCAGCTCATCGTTCAGCTCGCCCACCATGCCGAAGTCGATCAGCGCGATGCTGCCGTCAGAGGTGACGAACAAGTTCCCTGGGTGCGGATCGGCATGGAAGAAGCCATCGTGGAAGATCATCTTGAGTACCATGTCCGCGCCGCGGCGGGCGACCTCCTTGCGGTCGATGCCCGCAGCATCAAGGCGTTCGATGTCGTTGACCTTGATCCCGGTCATGCGTTCGAGGGTCAATACTCGGGATGTCGTCCGCTCCCAAACGATGCGCGGGATGCGCACCATGGGGTCGGCCTCGAAATTCGTGGCGAACCGTTCGGCATTTCTCCCTTCCTGCAAGTAGTCCAATTCGGAGCGGAGGCTGATGGCGAAATCCTGTGCAAGTCCCTCCAGGTCGTAGTCGCGTGCGCGTTCCCATCGGCGGCTCGCTTGGCGGGCAAGGATTTGCACGATCGCCAAGTCCTCCTCGACCTGGGCCACGACGCCCGGCCGGCGCACCTTGACCACCACCGGTGTGCCGTCGTCCAAATGCGCGGCGTGGGCCTGCCCGATCGACGCGGAGGCCAGGGGGTGAACATCGAAGTCGGCGAATAGTTCTTCGACGTCGGCGCCGAGTTCTGCTCGGATCGCTGTGAGGATCTCCTCAGGGGGCACCGCTGGCGCTGCGTCCTGAAGCTTCGCAAGCTCGGTGAGGTAGGGCGGCGGTAGGAGGTCGGAGCGGGTGGACAGGAGCTGGCCCAGCTTGATGAACGTCGGTCCGAGGTCCTCCAGCGCGAGACGAACGCGTACCGGTGTCGTCGCCGGGTCATGGTCGGCAGGGCGCGGGGCGAACCAACGGTCGACGCCCGTGATCTCGGCGAGGAATCCGAGACCATGGCGGGCCAGAACCTCGCCGACCTGCTCATATCGGCCCAGGTGACTGCTCATTGACTCATCCGTTCCAAGGCCGCTCTCATGGCCTTCGCGAGGACGTTGGCGGGCGGGAGGTGCGAGTTGTCCGTTTGGACGCTGATGCACAAGCGACCCGCATAGGAGACGGCCAGAACACCGGCCCGCACGTTTCCGGAAAGCAGTGCGATTGGCCATGCGGCGATCAGCTCGGAGCCACCGATGTGGAGAGTCCGGGGTGGCCCCGTCATTTCGGAGGCGATCGCGCCGACGGCGCGTTGATGGAGCGCGAAACGCATGAGGAGATGGGCGGCGCGTGGGGTGCGCATCCACCGGAACGTTCCGACGCTGCGCGCGCGGGCCTTTTCCCTGCGTGTTGCTGCGGCTACGAGCGCGACAGAGTGTTCGAGGTCGACGGGTGGGTCCGCGGAACCGACGGGAACATCGATGAGCATGACGCCGGTGGCGTTCCCCGCTCCAGGCTGTCGCTCGAGTCGTACAGGACTCGAGACGGGAAGCGTCGCCGGGGGAGCTTCGCCGGCGGCAATGAGCAAGGCGCGGATTCCCTGGCCGAAGGCTGCCAGGAACACGTCGTTGATGGTGCCGCCGAGGCGCCGGGCGGCATCATGCAGACGTGACAGGTCGACGTCCGCGAACGCTATGTCGCGCGTCGGGCCGAGGGGCCCGAGAAGGACGTCCGAGTGAACGTCCCGGCGGAAGACGGCGAGCGTCTGCGCGGCAAAGTCGCCGAGTCCCCGAATGCGCGGCCGTCTCGTGGGCTGGACGGCGTCGACATTCTGCCGAGCGGGTGCAGTGGCGGTGGTCCCGCCCGTGGCGGAGTCCGCCAGCGACGCGATCAGGGCCTCGGCCCCCAGACCGTCGGCGACCGCGTGATGCAGTCGGAAGATCAGTCCGCACCGGTCCTCGGCGGCGTGAGGCACGAGGAGGATCTCCCAGAGCGGACGGTTGGCGTCCAGGGGTTTCATGACCACGCGGGCGCAGGTCCGCTCGAACCCGGTGGCATCGCGGGCACTCTGAGCGAGGAGGTCAGGCTCGACCAAACGGACGTGGTGGGTCAGGCTGGGAGCGGCCGTCCGCCAGGTCCATTCGCCGTCCACTCTCTGGGCGACGCGCTGGAGTGCGGCGACGCGGCCGACGCGCATCGCGAGCGTATCGCGGAGGGACGCGATGTCCGGGAAGCCGCTTGCGTCCACGAAGCCACCGGGGGCGAGGAGGCCGGCCAGTGTCACGACATTGGGTTGGCCGCGCTCCAGTATCAGGTTGGCGGCATCCACCGCTGCGATCGGTGTCGTCGCTTCAGGCGCTTGTTTCATGGGGTGGAGAACCACTTTCTGCGCCCGTAGCAGGCTGGGCGCCAGGTCAGGTCTCCGGGGTGTGCCCGCGCTGCGCAGGCTCCCCTGTGGCGGACAGGATGGCCGCCTCGACCCGGTCATCCGCTCGGCGTGCGCGGTTGACGCCGAACAGGTAGATGGCGTCCAGGACGCCGAGAGTGTTCGCGAGCAGGAGGGTGACGAACCATGGCTTGCTCTCATTCCGGGCCGCCCGCCACAGGGATGCACCCTTCCAGGCGAGGCTCCATGCGACACCCGCTCCGATGAGGGCACGCCCGGTGGGCGACAGGTCACGGCCCGGCCAGGGGTGCCGTTCTTGCAGTTTCGGCTTCATGGTCCCCACTCAAGCGGACTGCCGACGTGTCGCGAAGGGCCGAAGGTCCCAACGCGATCGTCCGCGCCGGGCGAAGCTCAGAGCAGGAGCGATGTGAGGAGCGCAGATGCCTAGGGACATGACCCGTGACGAGATCGACGACCTGCTGTCGGAGGAGACCGTCGGGAGGTTGGGACTGATCGACGACTCGATCCCGTACGTGGTTCCGATCTCGTATGCGTACCGCGACGGCGACGTCTACGCGCACAGCGCTCCGGGCCGGAAGTTGGACGCCTTGCGAGCGCATCCGCGGATCTGCTTCGAGGTGGACGATGCGGTGAGCGTGGACGAGTGGCGCAGCGTCATCGCGTGGGGAACGTTCGAGCAGTTGCTCGGTCCTGAGGCACGGGAGGGGCTCGACTACCTCCTGGACCGTTTCCGGCCCCCGGTCGCCTCCCGCGGCACGGAGCACCCGGGCGCAGAAATGGGATGCTGCGCACCTTGGACATCCCGCGCCTGGCCGATGAGGGACGCGAGCTCGGGCGCCCGGGTCATGCGTCAGCGGTCTTCCGACTCCGACTGGAAACGGTCACCGGGCGCGCGGAGCTGCGCTCGTGAGCGATGGCCGCACGGTCGTCGGCTTCGACGGCTCTCCTTCCGCCTGGCGGGCGCTGGACTGGGCCGTGCAACGCGTCAGCCGCCGCGGTGGGACCCTGGACGTGGTGGCCGCGCTTGACACCCGACTCGGGGCTGCGGTGTTCGGGCCGCACGTCGAGGTGACGACCGGGCTGGAGCTGGAGCTCCGTCAGGCAGAAGCGCATGTTCGTGAACTCGACCCTGGGGTGAGGGCAGAATTCCGCTGGGTCGACGGAACCCCCGCCGGCGCGTTGCTGCGCGCGGCGGACGGCGCGGCTCTGCTCGTGGTCGGCACCGACAGGCGGACGGACGGAACCGGTGCCCGGATCGGGTCGCTGCCGTTGCGGGTGGCGGCGAAGGCGGAGTGCACGGTCGCTGTGATACCGGACGCGCCGGAGGGTGAACGCAATGTGGTGGTCGTCGGGGTGGACAGTTCGCCGTTCGGGCGCTCCGCGTTGGCGTTGGCGGCCACGGAGGCCAGCTGGCTTGGTGCGAGTATCGAGGCCGTTCATGCCTGGGATGTGCCCGAGATCTTCCACCGCGCTCTCGACGAGGAGCAGAACGTGGATCCGGCCTACCTGGCCCGTCAGGCTGCGGTTATCCCGGAGGCGATAGAGGAGGTCCCGACTGCTCGTGCGGTGCCGATCACCCCTGTCGTGGTGCGGCAGAATCCTGCGGCCGCTTTGATCGAGCGGGGGCGTGGGGCGGCTGTGCTAGTAGTCGGTACCCGTGGCCGTGGACGTTTCACCGCAGCGGTTCTCGGCTCCGTGAGCCATGACGTGCTGCTGAACGTGCCGTGCCCGGTTCTCGTGACGCCGAAGGAGTACTCCTACGTCCTCCCCGGCGACGCGGAGGAGATCTGAGCGGAAGGAGCGGATCGTGGAGAGATCGAAGTCGACATCGCCTCCCATCGTCTGCGGGGTGGACGGCTCGGAGGAGTCTCGTCGGGCTTTTCATGAGGCCGCCCGTCTCGCGACGGCGTTGGGCACCCGCCTCGAGGTGATCACAGCGTGGCAGTACTCCACGTCGATGTACGACGCCTACTTCCCCGACCCGGAGCGCTCACCGAAGGTGGCGGCCTACGGCACCCTGCAGGATGTGGTGGCCGGCGAGTTCGGCAGCGAGGTACCCGATTGGGTGCACCTGCGGGCGGAGCCCGGACATCCGGGAACCGTCCTCGCCGCTGCGGCGCGCGGTGCGGACATGCTCGTGGTGGGTAGCCGCGGTCTGAGCGGGCTGGCGTCGCCCTTCCTCGGTTCGGTCAGCCTCTACTGCGCCACTCAGGCGCCCTGCCCGGTGCTGGTGGTCCGCCCGGACACAGAACACCACCGGCACGCACCGCGCGTATCGGTGCAGCAAGAGGAGGAACGAGCATGAGCACACGCACGGTAGTGGGATGGTGAGCTTCTCCCGGCTGGACAACCTGGTCGTGGTGGCCCCTCCACCCCCGTCATCGGGTGGTCGGCACAGGGGATGGTTGGGTGTGGCGCGCGATCACCCGGACGGCCAGCGCTGCTGCGACCACGCTGATCAGAGCGCCGAGCAGGATCGCTGATCCTTCGCCGGGAAGCAACCCACCCGATTGAAGGCCCAGCGCAACAGCGGCGACCGGCACACCCAGCTGTCCCGAGGAGGCGATCGCCTGGGACCAGGGCAGCCCCGCTGCCCGCGAGGCAGCATGCGCCAGCACGGCGCCGACTCCGAGCCCTGCACCGAGGATGGCCATCGCGGGATGCGCGCCGAGCTCACGTAGGTCGAGGGACGCGCCCAGCCAGACGAAGAACAACGGACCGAAGAAGCCTTCGGTCATGCCGAAGAGCTGCCGGGACAGGCGGTGCGGTTCGCCGGCAGCCGAAAGCACCAGGCCCAGTGCGAACCCGGCCAGCATGATGGACAGCTGCGCCGCCTGGGCGATCGCGGCGAAGACGAACAGCACGAGCATGCTGAACCGCAGCTCCAGCGCAAAGCGTCGCCGCTCCGAGTACTCGTGCATCCGCCGCCGCAGATCGGTCCGCCCGAGCCGAGACAGCACTGCACCCAAGGCGACGGCCAGGCCCGCGATCACCAATGCGCCGACCGCTGAGGCGGCCGAGTGCTGAGGCGCCACCGCGAAGGGCAGGGCGATGATACAGACGACGTCTGCCACCGCGATCTGCGACACCAGCTGGCCGACCGAGCCGGAATTCACGCCTACGGATGCCAGCATCGGCAGGACGACGGCCGCGGACGATGAAGCCAGCACTACGGCGTAGATCACCGCGTGTTGGGTGCCGAAGACGGTGGAGAGCAGCGCGCTCAGAGCCGCGGCCGCCGCGCCGGCCAGCGCCGCACCCGCGATTCCACGGGCACCGACCATGGAACGCAAGCGCGGATCGCGGAGGGGAATGTGCGATCCCACCACCACCATGGTCAGCCCGAAACCGATGGTGGCCAGCAACTGGAACCCTTGGGCAGCCGGGTCGACGAGTCTGAGGCCGGTGTTGCCGATCAGCAGGCCGCCGGCGAGCTCGCCCACCAACACAGGGATCCGCCAGGCCGCCCGGGCCGACAGCAGCGGCCCCAGCAGGGCGACTGCGACGACGACAGCCAGCGACGCGGCCGTCACCGGGCGCTGATCCTCAGCGTCGGTGCGCCGGAGCTGGCCCGAAGCCCGCTGAGGGCGACGCGGCCGCCCGCCATCACAGCGGCTGCTGCGGGGGTTGATCGCGAGTCAGCACATCTGCGGGCGGGAGCGGCCGCGCCACAACCGGATCGGTCATCATCGCCCAGGGTCGCTGCCGGCGCAGTTCCAGCAGCTCGGCGCCGAGGCCGAAGAACACCATCGCAAGCCACACCAGAATGTTGAGCCACGGGATCTGCAGCGCGACGATCAGGATGAGGCCGCCGACGAACGAGACGAGCGCCGGATGGTGCATGCCGCGAAGGACGAGCCTGCCGAGGTAGTAAGCGCTGAACAGGAAGGTGGCGAGTGTCAGCGCGGTCCAGATGAGGATCCCCGCGAGGGCGAGCGGGGCCCCGATGATCGTGACGAGCAGGAACAGCAGAGCGAACGGCACAACGATAGCAGCGACGAATCCGACGAGAAGTGCGCGCCAGGGCGACGGCATCAGCTGGTCGGTGACGCGTTGGAGCGTGCGCGGGACCAGCAGGCCGGCCGCTACCGTGATGACACTGAGGGCCACGAGAGCGTAGAGCAGACCCAGCATCCAGCCGATCGCGACCGCCCACGGCGAGAGCTCGGGTCTGCTCGATTGCTCCTTCTGCGGTCGGATGTGGTGCACCGTGCCGTGGACTGCCCCGTCGGCGATGCGTGCGGACGCATCGCTGGAGTAGGTCACGTCGCCGCCCACGGTCCCGTCGATCGTAAGGCTCGCCACGCTGACCTGCATGTCCCTGCCGACCTCCCCGACAACGCGGATGGAGCCTGCTGCGGCGACGATGTCGTTCTGAACGGCCCCGGGAGCGGCGATCACGAAATTGGAGGCGAAGATCGTGCCGCTACGTGCGACGGTGCCGCTGATCGTCACGTCCTGGGCAGCGAGTCGCACGTTCCCGTCGACCGTTCCGGTGATCACGATCGTCTGGGCGGCGGCGATGACATCGCCGGTGACATCGCCGCTGACGGTGACGCTCTGCCCGGCGGCATAGACGTCGCCGTCGACAGCGCCGCCAACGTCCACCGCTGTACCGGTGTAGAAATGAGGTCCGCTGGCCGAGGTCTCCGGTGAGGCCGCCTGCTGCTGGGACGCGGCTGCGCTTCCGGTGCACAGCAGGACGATTCCCGCAACAGCGGCTGCGGCCGCGAGGCGGTGAATATGTGACCGAATGCTCATGCCAGGACCTTCCGTTTCCCATCAGGATCGGCGCCCGGCCAGACGGGCAATAGGGTCGTTGGTCCCGAGGCGACGCGCCGAGCACCTCGATGACGTACGGCCTGACCGAGCCGCTGCCACCAGACGCGGTGGCGCGTGGTGAGCTCGCAGGCGGTACTTCCGTTCGCCCGTGTGCGTCTCCTAGGCTGCCCGGCAACGGCCCATTGGCGGGCTGCCGTTGGGGGTGGCAGGTGAACCAGGGACAATATCGCTTCGATGGGGGATTTCCCGATTCGGCGACCGTATCAGAGGCATACGATCGGGCCGACTTCGTTCGGGCGATCGTGGCGTACAAACACTTCTTCCCCGCCGTCTCGGGGATGGCGATCTGGTCGGGGACCCAGGCCGGTGGGGTTGTGCCGAATCGGGTGTTCGGGACGATGGACACTCGACCGGGACAGGTCGGCTTCACCTTGAACTCGGATACTCCGTATGCGCCGGTGCTCCTCGACCTCTCCGAGGGCCCCATCGTGGTGACGGTGCCGCCTGGTCCGATCGTCGGTGCTGCGCTGAACACCGACCAGAGCTGGATCGCCGACCTCGGTATAGCCGGCCCCGAGGAGGGCCGCGGCGCGCAGCATGTATTTCTGCCGTATGACTACGCGGGGGACGACCCTGCCGAGGGGTACGCGCATCGCGCGCGCGGCACCCGCGTGGTGGTGGGTCTGCGTGGAATCCCGCAGAACGGCGAGGTCGACCCTGCGATCGCGCTGTTGCGTTCAGTACAGGTCGCACCGCTCCACTCGGACGGCCGGTGGCAGGAGCCCACCTGGGCGGATCTGACCGGCAAACCGCAGGACACGACCCCGCTCTCGGTTCAGGGGACACTCGACTACTTCCGGCTGCTCCAGGACTACATCGACACCGAGCCCGTTCACGACGAAGACCGCGCTTATCTCGCAGAGCTCGCCGCTCTCGGCATCCGAGCCGGCCAGCCATTCACCCCTGACGACCGGCTGGCGTCGATCCTCATCGCCGCAGCCGTCGAGGCGGACGCGCAACTGCGGGTGCAGTCATTGGCTGACCGCCGTCCCGACCGGGTCGTATGGCCAGACCGCCGGTGGGAATGGGTGACCCTGCGGCCAGAAAACGCAGACTTCGCCCTCGACGGGCTCACGGATGTGGCCGCGCGGGAGACCTGGTTCTACCAGGCCATCGCCACCTCGCCGGCGATGTTCCGGCGTCAATCCGGTGCCGGTTCCCTCTACTGGTTCTCGGCCCGCGACTCCGTGGGCGAATACCTCGACGGCGGGTCCTCCTACACCCTGGACATCCCCCTGCCGGTGCCGGCCGGCCTGTTCTGGTCGGTCACTGTCTACGACGCGGTCACCCGCAGTCAGATCGCTACCTCCCACAACGACGCCGCTCTCCGAAGCCTGTTCGAACTCGCCGACCTTCCAGAGCACGGCACCGCACAACTCGCGTTCGGCCCCGAGCGCCCCGATGGCGACAGGCACTTCGTCCAGACGATCCCAGGCCGCGGCTGGTTCGTCTACGCCCGCCTCTACGGGCCACAGCCGGAAGCCTTCCAAGGCGACTGGAAACTCGGGGACTTCCACAGAGCCTGACCTGACGGATCTGGCCATCCTGCCGAATCACTGACAGGCAGATGTACGCGAGTTCGGCCGCCTCGAAGTCCCGCGTGGCCGCTCAGGGAACCACCACGCCCTGCACCACCACGGGGTTGTGCACCGCGTAGTTCAGTTCGTCCGCCTGCGTCACTCCGCTCGGTGTGATCGTGTCCATGACCTTGGGCACCGTGTTCGGGTCGGCGGTGCAGAGCGGGTCCGAGCCGCCGACCGCGCACTCGCCGAAGCTGTACGCCCCCGGCGTGCTCGTGAAGGCGCGGGTCTGGTCGACGCCGTGGGTGCCGTCTTGGCCGGTGAGCGTGACGGCGAAGGCCCATCCAGCGGCCGGCGTGCCGCCCAGGGCGGTCTTGGTCACGCTGAAGGTGGTGTAGCGCGACACCTGGTTCGCGCTGACGGTCACGGTGCCGGTCGAGGCTCCGGAGGCATCCACGATCTTGCTGCCTGTGAAGCCCTGGGCTTCGACGAGGCGACTCCAGGCGGGAGACACCTGGTAGTTCATCCCGGGATAGGAGGCAGCGGCTGAGGTGGATGTCGCCCCGGGCTGCGCGACGTACACATCCACCAGCTGGGCTCCGTTGGTCGAGCCGAAGGTGGGGGTCAGGTCGGCCGTCTGCACGCGGAAGGTGACGGTCGAGCCGGTGTCGTAGACCTGGAATCTGGTGAGATCGAACGCTCCAGGGTGGAAGTCGCCGGACGTCGGATAGGCGTATGTGCCTGGGCCGTTGTCGTCGCCGGTGGGGTCGTCTGCACTGAACAGCAGGGTGCCGTTCACCACGTCGTTGACGACCGACCGCACGGTCTGGGCCGTGCCGCCGTTCGGGGCGGTGGAGGTGATGACGAGCACGTTCGTGCCGGCAGCGGACGAGATGGTCGCGGAGAAGGATCCGTTGGCGGCAGCCGTGGTGTGGCTGAGGGTGGTGGCGGAGTCGCCGTCGGTCGCAACATCCGCGATGTCGACGCTCGCGCCAGAAGCGGCGGCACCCGTGACGGTGATCGTGGCGCCGGCTGCCGTGCCGTCGGCGGGGGAGGTCACCGTGAGCGGGGTGCCGGCTTGGGTGTGGGCGACGTAGCGGTCACGGACCTGCGACGGCTGCTCGAGGCTGCGGCCGGCGGAGAGGTCGGCGGTGAGGCGGACCTGTGAAGCCGATCCCCACGTCAAGGGAGAGGCGGATCCGTCGGCCTGGCCGTTCACGAAGCCGATGGAGGCGGTCGCCGGGTCGCTGCCGTACGGCGCGCGTGGCAGGTTCGGCTGGTCCCAGACCTGCTCGGGGACGAGTCCAGGACCCGAGTTCTCTCGGTTGATCGAGGCCAGCACGGAGGAGGCGGCGCTCGCCTGCCCGATCGCGAGGAACTGCTGGGCGCGCTCCGCGGCCAGCACGGGCCACGGGTGGCCGGTGCCCACGTTGCCGTTGGTCCAGGGTGCTCCGGTGATGGTGCAGCTGGTGCCGGACCCGGCGACGCAGTCGCCGTACCCATCGCCGTTGTACCGCAGCCAGCCCGGTCCGCTGGCGGTGGGGCGCTGGATGGTCGCGTCGGTCACCGCCAACGAGTTCGCGATGACGGGGTCAGTGGCGGGGAGGATCCCGAGGCGCACATACTCGAGGAAGCCGTTGTCGACGACGGCCCGCTGGTCGAGTGTGGGGCCGCCGTTGCCGACGTTGTAGTTGATGGCGGCGTTCGGATCCCCGGTCTTGGAAAGGCGGATGAAGTACGGGGCGGGCGAGAGCGGCCCATTCGTGGTGACGCCCCATGCCGTGATCGTGCGCTGGTACTGGTCGGCGGTGGCTCGCCAGACACGGGCGCTCGCCGCGTCCCCGTGAGTGTCGGCGATACTTGCAGCGGCGACCAGACCGGCGATCTCGGCGGCGATGGTGGACGGTGAGTATCCGGTCTGCTCCTCCCAGCGCTCTACGCCGAAGCTCGGGCCGTGGCTGATGAGGAAGTTCGCTGCGGCCTTCACGTGCGGCCAAAGCGTGTTGTCGCCGGCCAGGCCGGATTGCAGGGCCATCAGGATGGGGTAGGCCGTCTCATCCAACTGGTCGTTGAAGGCGTCGGCGGCCTTCGTGCCGTCGAGCAGCGAGTTGCGTGGCTGGGAGCCGTTGGCCTGCTGGCTCTTGGTGAGCAAGTAGCGCACGGTGTCTCGTGCCGTCGCGAGGTCGCCGTCGGTGTAGAGAGCCGTCCAGGCCTCGTAGAGGTCGCGGGAGAACACTTCGCGGTAGCCGCTCGTGAACAGGTTGTTCGGGTCGTTGGCGGCGATGGACTGTCCCCACGGCGCGTCCAGGCCGGCGACGATGGCGCCGGGGAACGTCTTGTCTTCGGACGCTTTGACGACGTTCGCGGACTGATAGTAGTTCTTGATGGCCGTCAGCCGCTGACCCGGTGCGAGACCGGGTGCGGTGAGGATCGGGGGCTTGAGCGAACCGTCGTACTTCACCCAGCCGGCGAGGTAGCCGGCACTGAGCGCCGCGACCTTCGTCTTGACGGTCGCGGACGCTGTGCCCACGGCTGCGGCCTGGCTGGTTCCGAAGCCGAGCGCGATCGTGGCGCTCCCGCTGCGGTCGCGTCGGAGACCCGCGGTCTGCTCGACGTTCCCGGAGGTGGCGGTGTCCGTCACGGGAGTCAGCGAGTGGGAGGCGTCGAGCTGGCTGATCGAGTCGCTGGCCGTTCCGACGAACCCGCTGCTGACCGCCGAGAACGCCTGGTCCGCTCGAAGCGCCACGTAGGAGGGCACGGCGTAAGCGGTTCGATTGGCCTGACTCGTGGTGTTGGTGTCGAACGAAACGGGCACGGGGGTGCCGGTCGAGGTGTCGACGACCGCGGTGTCGGCCCCGCCATTCGCCGAACCACCGCCGCCGTTGCCGCCGGCGTTGGCATCCAGGCGCACGAAGAGCTGGTACTTCTTGGCGCTCGGCTTCAGAGCGTCGTACCGGGTGTGGACGACGACGCTGTCCCTGGCGGGGTCGGTGAGATACGTGGTCACGAGGCGGTAAGCGCCGCTCTTCGCCGTCGAAGTGACGGTGCACATCATGCCGGTGGGGTCGGAGGTGGCCGTGTACGTCATGTCGCGCGTTTGAAGATCGGTGAAGGTCGAGCCGTCGGTCACGAGGAACTGCATCGTCTCCACGTTCGTCGCATCGACGGTGGGAGCGTAGACGTCGCTGAGCACGCCGTTGGCGATCGTGAACCAGATCTTCGACGTGGTGTTGCGGGCGGTGCCGACGCAATCCTTCCGCGACTGGGCCTGGTGGCTGACGGCTCCCGGTGACCCGGAAGCTTCAGCGGTGGCGGATGCGCTGGTGGCGCTGAGTCCGACGGTGGCGAGGGCGAACGCCGTGACGATTGCGGGCAGAGTGAAACGACGACGAATCATTCTCGGACTCCTCCGAGCTCGCACCGATGCGCGCTCACCCTGGGGAGGCTACCCCCGTCCGGGGGCCCGAGCAATCACTCCGGAGGCCGAGCTCTCGCGGTAGAGGCTCCTGGTTGTCGCCATTGGTTCGCGCGCCGGTTTTCGTGGGCTTCCGAGACGATTTTCGATATCCGGCTGCTTCTCGTCGCCTCGGTCTTGGCCGAGGCGAGCCACTCCAGAATGGCCTTCCGCGCAGAGGGAGGGAACCGGCCCCAGTTGGCCGACGCGTCGGGGTCTGCGGTCAGAGCCACGGTCAGGTCCTGCGGCTCGCGGAGCGAGTGAGCTTCGTCCAGTGAAGTCCAGGCTCCGTTGGCCTGGGCGGCGGCGATCGCGGCTTCCCCGGCGGGTCGCATCAGGCCACGTTCTCGCAACGAGACCACGCGATCCTTGTTCAGCTTGGACCAGCCGCTAGTTCTCTTGCGGGGTGTCAGCCTCAGCATCGCGTGAGTGTCGTCTCGTTTGCGAGGTTGACTATCCACCCACCCGAAGCAGAGCGCTTCTTCCACGATGTCGTCATAGCTGATCGTGCGATCTGGTCCTTTGCGGTAGATCACCCAGATCCCGGGCGAGTTCTCACCGTGCTCGAGTAGCCAGCTCCGCAATGCGGGGCGATCCGCCATGTAGACCTGTGCGAGTTCGACCACGACGTTGTCTGCTTCGGCCCGAGTATGGCTACTCTTGGCCGGGCCGGTAGCTGCCGAAGCTCCACTCCCGGCCTCCGGGATCCAGCACCCGTGCCCGCCGGGTGCCCCATTCGGTGTCCTCGGGTGGGAACACGCTCTGGGCGCCGTGGAGAACCGCTGCGGCATGAAGTTCGTCGACTTCCGCCGGATCGACGACCAGGTAGGCGCCGACGCCGGTGGAAACGCCGACCAGAGGCGGACGAGTGTATGCCGCATCGTCGCCCGCCACCATCACGACCGCGTCACCGCGCCGCAACTCGGAGTGCACGACGCGGCCGTCGTGCTCGCTCGTGACGCGGACGGAGAAGCCCAAGGCCTGAAGCCACTCGATGACGGCACCCGGTTCCGGGTAGCTCAGATAGATCACCAAGTCGGCCATAGCAGCAGCATAGGCACCATTGGCTAGCCCGGCTAGAGAACTGAGGGGACCACTGAACAGGGGTCGGACGTGTTCTGAACCGCTCGTCGCGGCCTGGGAAATCCGGCTGGCGCGGGCCACGATGGATGTCATGTCGCTTTTTCGAACTCTCGTCCGCGTACTTCTCGGTTCGGCTCTGGTCTTCGCCGGAGTGAGCCATCTCACCTTCGCGCGTCGCGAGTTCTCCGCGCAGGTTCCGGAGTTCGTTCCGATCGACGAGGACACCACGGTCGTGCTGTCCGGCGCTGTCGAGATCGCGTTGGGGACGGCGCTGGTGGCTGCGCCATGGCGCAGGACGACGGGCTGGGTCGCCGCGGCCTTCTTCACCGCCGTCTTCCCCGGCAACGTCTCGCAGTGGCGGCATCGCCGGGATGCGTTCGGGCTCGACACCGATCGCAAGCGGCTCGTCCGTCTCGCCTTCCAGCCTCTCCTGATCGCGGCGGCGCTCTGGTCGACCTCGAGGCGCACGACCCGCTGATCGCCCCGGTCGCTGGCACCCGGCGCGTGAGGGATCGGAGCTACGGCTGCCCTCCCAGCACTACGCCCAGGGCCTCCACGACTACCGACGCGGGATCGTCGTCGTCCCTGTTCGTCGCCCACCAGAGGAGCGCTGAGAAGTTCGCCGAGCTGATCGCGTCCGAGAGGACGCGGACCTGCAGGTCGGAAACGGGCCGGCCGAGCGTACGGCCGACGAACTCGGCGAGCACATCGCGGTTCGCGCTCAGCCGCACGACTCCGAAGGCGATGAGGGCCGGGTCGGATGCCATCAACCTGAGCCGCAGCCGGGTCGCCTCCATCGACTCCTGGTCCATATCCAGCGACTCGCTGACGGCGCGGGAAATGACCTCGCGAGTGCTCTCGTCGGGGGAGGCTGCGTCGAGCACTCGGTGCATGCGTTCGACGACAGCCTCCATCCCGCCCCACACCAGATCGGGTTTGGAGGGAAAGTACCGGAACAAGGTGCGGCGGCTGATGCCCGCAAGGCCGGCGATCTCCTCCATCGTGGTGGCCTCGTATCCGTGCGACGCGAAGTGTCGCAGGGCCACGAGGGCAACCCTCTCGGGGTCGACGTCAGCGGGCCGGCCGCGGCGCGGCGCGGCCGGCGCGGCATCCGGAGAATTCACAGTCGTCATTATGACACTCAGTGTTATAAACGGTGGCGACGCCCGATCGAGCGCCGACGATGTCATCGATAAGGAGTACAGCACCATGAGCAGCAATGGAACCGGACGCTTCGCCGGGAAGACCGCAATCGTGACCGGGGCCGGCTCCGGAATCGGCAAGGCCACCGCACTCCGCCTCGCACGGGAAGGCGCGCGCGTCATCGCGAGTGACATCTCAGCCGAGCGGCTGACAGGGCTCACGGAGGAGAACCCCGACCTCGACATCGCGACCGTCGCGGGCGACATCTCCACCGAGGAGGCCATCGCCGCGGTCCTCGACGCTGCCGGGGGCCGGGTGGATGCTCTCGCCAACGTCGCCGGAATCATGGACGGTTTCCTCCCGGCCGCAGAGGTGGACGACGCCACGTGGGATCGGGTGTTCCTCGTGAACGTGACCGCGATCATGCGACTCACTCGCGCGGTCCTCCCTCTCATGGTGGAGGCGGGCAGCGGCTCCATCGTCAACGTGTCCTCCGAGGCAGGTCTACGCGGCTCGGCCGCGGGCGCTGCCTACACCGCCTCCAAGCACGCCGTCATCGGCCTCACCAAGAGCACGAGCGTCTTCTATGCGCCGAACGGTGTGCGCACCAACGCCGTGGCACCGGGAGGGGTCGTCACCAACGTGGACGGCACGTTCAAATCCCAGCTCGCCGGCGAGCGCCTCGGGCCGATCATGCAGACCAACGTCGGCTCGGTCGCCCAGCCCGAGCAGCTGGCGGCGGCGATCACCTGGCTCCTCAGCGACGACTCCGCCAACATCTCCGGCGTCGTCCTGGCCTCCGACGGCGGGTGGTCCGCGATCTGACCGGGGGTCGATCCGGGACGGTCAGACCGTACCGCGCTGCTTCCCGGTGGTCGACTGCGCGGCGTGGCGTCGCTGGTTCACGCGCTGCACGAGGAGGGTCGCCACCCCGCCGACGGTGATAGCGGCCAGGTTGATGACCAGCTGGATGAGCGCACCGACGGCCTGTTCGGTGGCCCCGTAGGCGAGAGCGACGGCGGCGTTCGCGGCGGCGGGAATCGTCGTCACCGAGATCAGCACTCCGATGAGTGCGCCCGACTTCGCGGTCGACAGGGACAGGAGGCCGGCGATGCCGGCGAGGAAACCGATCACCCAGCTGAGCACGTTCGGTCTCCAGATGAAATCCGTCAGAGGCCGGGAACGCAGCAGGTCGGCCGGTGACATCAGGTGGAGAGCGGTGAGCGCGAACGTGAACAGGATGGTGATCACGATGGCGACCGCGAATCCGACGGCGAGAGCGACGAGGGATTGGGTGATCATCCGACCCCGCCGCCTCACGAGGCCGACGGAGAGCGCAGCGAGCGGACCGAAGTCCGGGCCGACGACCATCGCGCCGACGATGAGAATGGGCTCGTCGAAGACCACGCCGATCGCGGCGATCATGGTGGCGACGGACATGAACGTCAGGAAGGTCGGCGAGAGGCCCGTCTCTTCATGAGTGCGCTGCTCGATCTCCTGCCACACCACCGCGTCCGCGGCATGTCCCGGGGCGGCGCGGCTCGCGCGCTTGGCCGCATCCGAGATCTCGATGCCGATGTCGTCGACGGAGATCGAACCCTCATGCTGCACGCCGAGCTGCTGAAGCTGGTCGAGCAGCGTACCTGATCCTTCGCGGGCGACATCGCACAGCACCAGATCGCCGGCGGGGCGGACGGAGGCCTTCGGGATGCGGACGATATTGGTCGTCGCGACGTTGTCCTGGAGGGTCGTGAGCACCTGGTCGACGAGGTGGGCGGGGGCGATGATTCGCAGATGCTGCACGTGATCAGTGTCACCGTAACCGCGTCTCGTCTGCGGCGATCGGGGGCGTGTCGGTGAACGCGGCCGCCGATCAGGCGAGGAGGGAGCCGTCGATGTGCGCTCGTACCGTAGGGTGTGACCGTGAGTGACGAGAGGGCGGATGCGGCCCAGTTCCTCGGCATCCTCAACACCGAGTACTTCGTGTTGCAGGGTGCATCGAATGCGTCGATCAGCGAGTCCAGCAGCCGGTCGTCGCTCTACCTCGTGACGCTGTCGAGCGCCCTCGTTTCCCTGGGCTTCGTCTCGGGTGCGTCGCCCGACCTGTTCCTGCCCTTCGCCGCGGCTGCGCTGACGACCGTGTTCGTGCTCGGCTGGTTCACCATCGCCCGTCTCATCGACACGGCGATCGAGAACCTCCGGGCGCTGCGCGCGATGGCGCGCATTCGCCGGTACTACGCCGGCGTACACCCTGCCGCGCCCCCGTTCTTCGTCTCGGCCGGGGATGATGCCTCCGATGCTTACGAGATGCTCGGCATGCGATCGTCGCGGCGGTGGGTCGTGGGAACGATGGCGAGCATGGTCGGCGCGGTGAATGCGGTCGTCGGCGGGTCCGGCGTCGCGATCTTCATCGGCGCCGCGGGTGCCGGGACGGCGGTCTCCTTCGCGGTGGGTGCTCTCGTGGGCGCCCCCCTCTTCGCCGTCTCCGCCGCACTGCAGATCCAGAGGTTCAAACGCGCGTTCCCGTCGGGGTGAGGCTAGTCCTCCCGGGTGTCGTCCGGCGCGAAGGAGAGCGTGCGGGCCACGACATCGGCCGCGACCTCCCGCACGCTGCGGCCTGCGGCGAACGCGTGGGCGCGCAACATCAGCAAGGCATCGTCCGGGTTGACCCGCATCTGCGCGATGATCATGCCGGTGGCTTGATGGACCTCGCGCCGGGAGAACCCCGAATGGTCGGTCGCGTCGTCCTCGGATGAGGGGAGCTGACTGATGGCCCGCCGCACGACCTGAGTCGCGACGATGTCCGCAAGAGTCGACGCCTGCGCAATCGACCGGGGGGAGAGCGCTGCAGGAGTGGTGGCGTACAGATCCACTGCACCCACATCCAACCGCCCCACCACGAGCGGGAACGCGTACACGGACTTCACGCCGGAGTCCTTGAGGGACTCGCCGAGTTCCGGCCACGCCGACCTGCTGGCGTCATCCAGGTCGGCCGCGAATACCGGTTTCCGTGTCGAAAGGGCGTCCCAGCAGGGGCCGATCCCGTAGTCGATCTGCAGCTCATCGAGCCGCGCCGCCCGCGGGTCGCTTGCGCACACCGTCTCTGACCCGAATGGCGACCCCAGCGTCGATACGGCGGCGTGCTCGACGGGGAGCGCGTCCACGAAGGGAGTGCAGAGACTGGATCGGGCATCGAGTGCTCGCGATAACGCGCGCACAGCATTGGTGAAGGCGCGCTCAGACATGATCCGCCAACGAGAGAATCGAGAGCGATGAAGGGGAGATGATGTCCTCCTGACCCGGCGCCGGCGGCAGATCCACCGTTGCTCGAGCGGCCTAGGTCCAGGACAGCTCGGACTGACAGTACCAGGGGAGGCAGGGGCGGGCCTGGGAATGCACGCGTGGGTGCCGACCGCTGACGTGCTTATTGCGCGGTGGCCAGGGCATCATCCTTGGCGCCCTCGGCGGGCTCGGGGAGTAGTCGGAGGCCACCTGCGTGGCCGGCGCAGACCGTCAAGACTTCGAGCCACTCCCGGTTCAGCGGAGGCAGCACCGGACTCGAGTATGCGAAGTCCAACGGTAGCGAGGCGCTCAACCACACGACGTGAAGTGTCCCGTCCGAGTCGTGCACACTCAGCAGGAAACCCTCGCGGCGCCTCAACTTCCCCGTGATCACGAACTGCAGGTGCGCCAGTTCCCGATCGGAGAGTTCAACACGCGTGCTACCGCCGGCGTAGATCAGTGTGCCCATGACAACCCCACTGGATCGGGGCGAGGTCTGGGCCCGAGAAAACCGAGCGTAGCCGAAAACGGGGTCTGCACAGGATTTTTTGCCAAACTGGATGCAGAGCCCAGGGATTCCTGGCTCCCGGACGAGACGCGCCGTACCCGGTCTGCACGACGACGCCCCTTGGAGGGTTGTCCGTCATGTTCGAGCAGACCGTTCAGATCGCCGGATCCGTCTTAGTTCTTGCCGCCTTCATCGCGGGTCAGCGTGGATGGCTGGACCCGAAGTCGCGCCCCTACCTGCTCCTGAACCTGGTGGGTTCGGGTGTGTTGGCGGCGCAGGCCGCTGTCACTATGCAGTGGGGGTTCCTCCTGCTCGAAGGCGTGTGGGCTGTCGTTTCACTGGTCGGGGTGGCGACGCCCCGACGCAGGCTCGACCCCGGTGTCGAAGGGGTGCTCGACGATGTGGCGCGCGACCTCTGAGAGACGGGTGCGGGTGTCGCGGGCACGGGCGCGGATGAGCTGGAAGGCGGTGTCCATGTCCACGTTCTGGGTGTGGGCGATCACGCCTTTGGCTTGTTCGATGATGACCCTGCTGTCGAGCGCATGCTGCAGCTGGGTGCGGGCGATGTTGGATTCACGCAGCGAGCGTTCGTGCAGGATGCCGATTGTCGCTCCATCCGCCAGCGCACGCGCGGTGACCGCGTCGTCCTCCGAGAAACCGCCGGTGCGGTCGCGGAACAGGTTGAGCGACCCGATGGTCTCCTTCCGCAGCCGTAGCGGGATGGCGTGCATCGACGCATAGCCGGATTCTGCGGCAGCGATGGCGAAGGACGGCCAGCGGGCGTAGCTGCCGGCGATGTCGTCCACCGTGACGAGGACGCCCGTTCGGTACGCGTCGACACAGGGTCCCTCGTCCTCGCCGAGCTGGAGCAACCCGATGAGATGGCTGCGCTCGCTGCTGGAGGCCGCGACCTCGAGCTCACCGGCCGAGTTGGGAAGAAGGATGCCGGCATCGGTTGCGTCGAGCAGGGAGGAGCACAGTTCGACGACGGTGTGGAGGAGGTCCACTACGTCGTAGTCGTCGACCATCGTGTCGGCGAGGGTGACGAACGCTTCGGCGAGTTGCCGCTCCTTGCTCTGGGCCCTCATGAACCCACCTTAGTCGCGGTCCGTGATGTCGTTCAGGCGGACTTCTTCTTGCGGGCGTTGCGTCGGACGAAACCGAAGATCACGGTTCCGACGAAGAGGATGATCCCGATGACGGCCAGCCAGAGCAGGCCTTTGATCGCGAAGCCGACGACGGCCAGGATCGCCCACGCGACCAAAAGGATAACGATTACTGTCAGCATTCTCGTCACGGTACCCGCGTATGGGCGAGGGAACGATGGGTGGCGGAGGTCCGGCTCTGGATTCACGGGTAGCGCGGAACTTCACGCGCGTACGCTGGTGGAAAGCGGCGGCCCTGACCTTGACGCCATGAGCAACAGATCGGGCGTCGCCATGTCTGAGGTCTCTGTCAGCCAGCCGAAACCGCCGCCACCACCGCCGGCCGGTGGCGAGTACACGGCACTCGCCGCGGTCATCCGCGACTCCGGCCTGCTACGACGCCGGTACGGGTACTACTGGAGCAAGCTGGTCCTGGTCCCGTTGGTCACCGCCGCAGCAGTGCTCCTCTTCGTGCTGATCGGCGACAGCTGGTGGCAGATCCTCACGGCGGCTGCCTTCGCGTTCCTGTTCACGCAGATCGCCTTCCTGGGGCACGATGCCGCGCACCGGCAGATCTTCCGCTCAGGCCGGTGGAATGACTGGGTCAGCTTGGTCATCGGAGACCTTTTCGTCGGGATGAGCTACGGCTGGTGGCAGCACAAGCACACCCGGCATCATGCCAATCCGAACCAGGAGGGCGCCGACCCGGACATCGACCTGCCGGTCATCGCGTTCACCCCCCGCCAAGCAGCAGAGCGACCCGCCACGCTTCGGTGGCTGATGAGCCACCAGGGCTGGTTCTTCTTTCCCATCCTGCTGCTGGAGGGCGTCTCGTTGCACGCCTCGAGCGTGAGGCGGGTGTTCGCCCGGGAGCCCGTGAAGCGCAGGCCGGTGGAGATCGCGTTCCTGGCGGTCCGCATCGTCGGCTATCTCGCCCTGGTCTTCCTGGTGCTGTCCCCGGGCAAGGCCGCTGTGTTCTTGGCGGTGCAGCTCGGGCTGTTCGGTTTCTACATGGGGATGTCGTTCGCCCCGAACCACAAGGGGATGCCGCTGGTGCCGCACGATGTGAAGCTCGACTTCCTTCGGCGGCAGGTGCTGATGAGCCGCAACATTCGAGGCAACCGTGTGCTGGACTTCATGATGGGCGGCCTGAACTACCAGATCGAACACCACCTGTTCCCGTCGATGCCGCGGCCACACCTGCGGCGCGCGGCCCCGACCATCCGCGCGTTCTGCGAAGACCACGGCGTGCCGTACACCCAGACCGGACTCCTACGCTCGTACGCCATCGTCACCCGCCACATCAACCGCGTCGGGCTGGGTGACAAAGATCCCTTCAGCTGTCCACTGCTCGAGTTGCGGCAGACCCCGGCCCTGCCGGTGCCGCCGCCGAGGCCTAGAGCCGGTTCAATCCGATGATCGCGCGCGCACAACCCGCCCGGGTCACAACCGTCCGGTCTCCTCGTTGTAACGCGCCAGGAGGCTCGCGAAGGTGTCGATGTCGGTCTGGGACCACCGCTGGAGTCTCTGGGTCAGGGCGTCATTGAGGGAAGCTGCGACGCTCCCCAACAGGCGGTCGCCCTCATCCGTCAGGTTCAGGGCCATCCCGCGAGCAGGGCCGCTGCCTGCTGGGCTCAGGGCGATCAGCCCGTCGTCGCTCAGGGCAGCAAGCTGTCGAGAGACAGTGGAGCGGTTGAGATGGAAATGAGCCGCGATGTCGACTGCGCGACACCCCGGGTTCGATTCGATGAATGCGAGGAGGGAGCGGTCGACCTCCGACAGGGAGTGGTTTTCGCGGCGGATGAGCGCCGTGCCTCGGCGCGCCATCGTCGTGAGCTCGTGCTGCACGCGGGAGATCGAAGTGCCTCGCTCGGGGGAATTCACGGCAGCAGTGTACCCGTACTTGAGTTGCATAGCGCAACATAATCCCGTATGTTGCATGAGGCAACTTCCCGAGAGGACTCCCGCAACAGCATGTCCACGCATCGCATCACCCCCGTCCCGTCGACGATCGCACGGCCCCGGTTCTGGCCCGCCGCCGGCTTCTGGAAGGCGTTCGGCTCGCACCTCCTGATCCCGCTCTTCCTCGCCGCCGGAATGGCCCTCGCCTACTTGGGGGCGTTCCACGCCCCCCAGCCGCACGACATCCCGGTCGCGATCGTTGGCGAAGCTCCCGCAACGGACGTGTTCGCGCAGGGGCTGAACGATAAGGCTCCAGCCGAGCTCGACGTCACGACCGTGTCCTCGGCCGCAGAGGCGAAGCGACGGCTGACCGACCACACGTTGGCGGCGGCGTACGAGGTGGCCGCGGATCACGCGACGATCTACGTGTCAACGGCATCATCCGAGACGGAGTCGTCCGCGGCTGAGAAGCTCTTCTTGCCGATCGCCTATGAGCAGCACCTCCCCGTGACCATCGACGACATCCGACCGGTTCCGGCAGACGACGGTACCGGCCAGGGGTTGTTCTTCTTGATGGTCGCGCTCAGCGTCGGCGGCTACTCCAGCGCTATCGCCCTGGCCGCGGTGACCGCCAAGCTCGGGATCGGTTGGCGCATCGCTCTCTCGGCCGCCGTGGCGCTCGTCGTCGCGGGGATCGGCTGCCTCGTCGCCGGACCGATGTTCCATGTCCTGAACGGCAACGAGTGGAGCATCTGGCTGCTCGCCGCGCTGTACACGTTCGGAATCGTGGTGATCGGCGTCGGGCTGCACCCTTTCCTCGGACGGTGGACCACTCCAGCCCTGACGCTGCTGTTCGTGATGCTCAACGTCACCAGTAGCGGCGGCATCTTTCCTCAGGACCTCCAGCCCTCGTTCTTCGCCGGCCTGAACACGTTCTGGGACGGTGCCGCCTGGCTCGACGCGGCGCGAGCACTCACCTATTTCCCGGGTCAGGTATTCGGATTCGATGGGCTGAAGCTGGCGCTGTGGGCTACCGCGGGCCTCGCACTCATCGGTGTGTCCCATCTGCTCACCGTGCGCCGGCGGCGGGCGGCCAACGACACCATGGCCGCGACCCCGGCCGAGGAAGCGGCTGTCGTCGCCGCGTGACGGTGCTCTAACCCCGGGGTCACGGCGCCACGGAGAAGCTGGCTCTGCCGGACGCCTACGCCTGCAGCGACGCGATCTCAGCGCGAGCCGCGGCGACCAGGTCTGCATTGGTATGGGCGTGACCGGCCAGCCCCCATCCGCCTTCGATCGCCTCGGTGAGGAGTACCCACGTGCGGTCGGCCAGGGTCGAGTCCCCGGCGGCCGCGGCCACGAGCGCGGTGAACTGCTCCACGACGGCGAGCTGCTTGTCCCGGTCAAGGGCGCCGGCGTTGGTGAGCACCTGCACGCGGACGTAGCTCGACTCGCCGTCGACGTTCGAGAGGTCCCCCTCGGGGAGCTCGTGGACGAAAGCGGCTGTGTTCCGCCGGAACAGGGGGATGTTCGGCACCTGCTCGATCCCCATCAGAGTCTCGGCGAGGGTCTGGGCGAGGGTGTGCTTGTCTGCGAAGGTTCCCGTCGTCGCGTACACATCGATCATCGGCATGGTGTCTTCTCCCGGAGAGTGGATTCGGATGCGACCAGTGTTCTGTATGACGGCCGTCATAGTCAAGGATCGCCCTATAATCGCTGCGGAAACGAGGAGGCGCCATGGATCAGGGCCCCAAGCGCCGCATGGTCGAGGGGGCTGCGCGGCTGCTGGCCGAGCGCGGCCTCCAGGAGACCAGCTTCTCCGAGGTGCTCGCGCTGACCGGCGCCCCTCGGGGATCGATCTACTACCACTTCCCCGAGGGCAAGTCGCAGCTCGTGTCGCAGGCCCTCGAGTTTGCCGCCGAGGGGGTGCTCGAGCGCCTCGAGGCACTTCGTGGACTTCCCGCGGACGAGGTCGCTGCCGCCTTCTTCGGAATGTGGCGGCAGCTGCTCGTGCAGGGCGGCTTCCGGATCGGGTGCTCGGCCGCTGCGGTCACCGTTGCGACCGACTCGTCCGATCTCCTCGCCTCTGCCGCCACGGTGTTCCGCGCCTGGACCGGCCTGCTCGCCGACCTGCTCGTAGCTGGCGGGGTTCCGGAGGAGGCCGGCAGCGCGACGGCGACCCTGCTCCTCTCGGCGACCGAGGGGGCCGTCATCCTCAGCCGTGCTCAGGAGGACATCGAGCCGTTCGATCTGGCGGCGCGTGCCCTCGAGTCGTACGTCCGCGGGCTCATCCGCGGATCACGTGGCCTTCGGGACGGCTCTCTTGCGTCCGGCCACCTCCGTGGGGAGGCCGCGGGAGAGTAGGAGCGAGAGCAGGGTGATCGCGATCAGGCCGAAGAACGCGACTCCGAGCGACGACAGCTGGGCATCCGTATAGATGGACGCCAGCTCGGCCGCCTCATCGCTGGTGAGACCGTTCTCCGTGCCGATCGTGGTGACGGTCGCGGCCGGGACGATCGCGACGCCGCCCTGGGTCCGCTCGCTGATCGTCGCCTTGACCTCGTCGGGCAGCGTGCTGGCGGCGACCCCACCGGCGAACGATGTCGTCAGCGCGCCGATCAGGATGGAGCCGATCAGCGCCGTGCCGAGCGACGAACCGAGATTCTGGAAAACGCCCTGAAGGCCGCCGACCTCGCTCGTCTGCTTCTCGGAGACGCTCGACATGTTGACAGCCCCGAGTTGCGAGGCGAGAAGACCGAGAGCGGCACCGGCCAGGAACATGCCCACTCCGAACAGGACGGACTGCAGGTCGGGCGACACGGCGGCGAGGAGGAGGATGGCGCTGCCGACGAGGATCCATTGGCCGACGACCACGATCCGTCGGGGCGACCAGATAGCCGAGAGCCGGGTCCCCACGATGGAGAAGAGGATGAGAGAGATCGAGAGCGGGAAGACCCGGATTCCCGTCTGGAGCGCATCCAGTCCGAGCGTCATCTGCAGGTACACCGGGACCATGAAGAACAGCCCGGCCGTTACCGCGTATTGGGCCCCGAGCACGCTGAGGCCGCTGCGCAGCCGACGGATCTCGAAGAGCGCCACATGCACCAGCGGCGGACGCCCCCTGTCGACCAGCAGGCGTTGCCGCCTGACGAATCCCCACAGGAGGACACCGCCCAGCAGGATCAGCCAGGCGCTGAGGGAGATTCCGAGCGGCGCGATCGGGACGCCGTTGATTTCCGGGGAGGCGAGGGGAGTGATCCACCCCCAGGTCTTGCTCTGCAGCATCCCGAGCACGACCGCGGTCAGGCCGGCGGCCGAGAGGAGCACGCTCCAGAGGTCGATCCGCTCGGCCCGGCGCCCGGCGTGATCGCCGATGGCGCGGGCGAGGAGCACCACGACCGCCATGATGACGACCTCGGCGACGAAGACGTAGCGCCAGCTGAAATACGTGGTGACGAATCCGCCGATCAACGGGCCCGCTGCCACGGCGGCCCCCGAGACGGCGCCGATGATCGCGAATGCCGTGATGCGGTCGTGCGCCGTGTAGTTGTCTGCCACGAGAGCGGCGATCGCCGGGATCACCAGTACCGCACCAAGACCCTCGACGACCGACCAGCCCAGGAAGAGGACCACGATGTTCGGCGCAAGGGCGGTCGTCAGCGACCCGAGCGCATAGACGATCGAACCGATCACGAACGCGCGACGGCGCCCCCACAGGTCGCCGAGCTTCGCGCCGAGGAGCATGACGGAGGCCATCGTCAGCGTGTAGAACGTGATGGCGGCCTGCATTGCTGAGACCGTCGTGTCGAGGTCCGCGACAACGGTGGAGATGGACACGTTCATGACGGTTCCATCGAGCACCATCACGAATTGGGCGGCGCCGAGGATGATGACGACCGACCACTTCTTCATGCCAGCTCCGCTTCCATAGCGTCGTGTCTTTTGGCCAACGGCCGGCAGTGAGCCGGTGTCCGCCAGTATTGTCCCCGGCCGGCAACGGGGGCAATGACGTTCGCACATCAGGTGCTCGTGCCCCTTACGTGGAGCGGGACATGGCTGCTAACGTCGCCCCCAAATCCGGCAAAGGCGCTGAGGACACGATTGTCGATCCGTCAGGAGTCGAACGTGAACATCCGGATGCATCCCCGAACCATCGCCGCCCTGGCGGCCGCCCTCGTCGGCGCCGCCCTGATCGTCGGCGCTCCGGCAATGGCGAGCGCCGCGCCACTTCCCTATCAGGATCCGGGCGGGAGCGTCGCAACGCGGGTGGCCGACCTCCTCAGCAGGATGACACTCGACGAGAAGATCGGCCAGATGACGCTGATCGAGCGCCGCTGGCTGTCGGATGAGGGACTCGCGAGCGGCATGATCGGGGCAGGATTCTCGGCCGGCACCTCGGCACCCGCGAGCAATACGGTGGCCGGCTGGGAGAACATGTACGACGGCTTCCAGAAGGCCGCCCTGCGCAATCGTCTCGGCATCCCGATGCTCTACGCGATGGATGCCGTGCACGGCGCGGGCAACGTCTACGGCGCGACCATCTTCCCGCACAACATCGGACTCGGTGCGACGCATGACCCGGCGCTCGTCCAGCGCATCGGCCACGCCGTCGCACAGGAGGTGAGTGCCCTCGGCATCGATATGAACTTCGCCCCGACGGTCGCAGTTGTCCGGAACGACCGCTGGGGTCGCACGTACGAGTCGTTCGGCGAGGATCCGGCGCTCGTCTCCTCGATGACGACCATGGTGACAGGCGAGCAAGGCTCGTCGCTGTCGGCGCCGGACTCCATCCTGGCGTTGACCAAGCACTACGTCGGCGACGGCGGGACGACCGGCGGCGACGACCGGGGGAACACCCAACTGAGCGAGGCCGCACTGCGGGCTATTCATCTGCCTCCCTTCCGCGAAGCAGTGCGCCGCGGGGTGTCGGCGGTGATGGTGAGCTATTCGAGCTGGAACGGCTCGCTGCTGCACGGTGACAAGTACCTGCTGACCGACGTGCTGAAGAAGGAGCTCGGCTTCTCTGGCATCCTCGTCTCCGACTACGGCGGCGTGGACTATCTGGACGGCGACAAGAGCACCCTGTCGGCCTACGACGTGCGCACCGCCGTCAACGCGGGAATCGATCTCGTCATGGTCCCCGACGAGTACTCGCACTTCCACGCCGAACTCGTGGCGGAGGTCCACGCCGGCCGTGTGTCGCGGGCGCGCATCGACGACGCCGTCTCGCGCATCCTGACCAAGAAGTTCCAGAAGGGGCTGTTCGAGCACCCCTTCGCCGATCGATCCCTCGCGAGCCAGGTCGGGTCGGCCGCGCACCGAGCGCTGGCGCGGCAGGCCGTCGCCGAGTCGACGGTCGTGCTCAAGAACGACCGAGGACTCCTTCCGCTGCCGCGGAGCGCGAGCAAGGTCTTCGTCGCGGGCAGCGGCGCCGACGACATCGGCCGGCAGTCCGGTGGCTGGACGATGGGATGGCAGGGCTCGCTCGGTCCCATTGAGCCAGGAACGACGATCCTGGGCGGCATCCGGGCTGCGGTCGCTCCCAGTACCACGGTCACGTATTCGCCCGACGGGTCCGGAATCGACGACAGCTATCACGATGCCGTGGTCGTGGTCGGCGAGAAACCGTACGCGGAGTACGAGGGCGACGACACCGGCGACATGCGCCTGAGCGCGTCGGATCGCGCGCTCATCGATCGCGTCTCTGCATCCGGCGTCCCGTAACGCTCGTGCTGCTCAGCGGACGCCCGCTCGACATCGACGAGCAACTCGGATCCGTCCGCGCCGTGGTCGAGGCGTGGCTGCCGGGCACCGAAGGCGCGGGGGTCGCGGACATCCTGTACGGCGGCGTCCCTGCGACCGGCGCACTGCCGGTCACGTGGATGCACGACGCCGGCCAGCAGCCGATCAACGCGGGTGATGGCCAGAACGCCCTCTTCTCGGCGGGCTATGGACTCCATCCCACGACCGGCCAGTCCGCGTACGACACGATCGGCGCCGTCTACTACGACGATCAGCGCGGGACGTCGACCGAGAACTGCGAAGACACGGCGTGCGGGCGTGCCCTGGCCCACCTCGCCGACGGCGACTTCGCCGGCTGGTTCGACGTGGACTTCGGAGAAACGGCCGCCACGTCGGTCTCGATCCGGCTCGCATCGGGGGCGACCGCGACCGGGACGATCGAGGTGCGCACGGGATCACCCGCCGGTCCGGTGCTCGCCCGGATTCCGGTCACCTCGACCGGAGGGTGGCAGAACTGGGTGACCAGGACCGCCGGGCTGGCACTCCCGGCGACTGGTACCGACCGCGTGTATCTGCGGTTCGTGGGGGCGGGGACCGGCACGGCGAACGAATTCGTCAATGTCAACTGGCTGGTGTTCTCGCGCTGACGGCGCCCGCTTCAGTCGACCGGGTCTGCTGCCCGCCGCGCCTGCAGTTCGAGGCCCGCCAGCAGCAGATCCAGTCCCGCACGGAACTGGTCGCGGTCGTCATGGACGGCGAATTCGTCGACGATGTGGTGGATGAAGGGGTACTTCGCGGGCTCGAGCGCGCGCCATTGCTCGGTCGCCTGAGCGAGATACTGCTTCTGGTCGAGTTCGCCCGAGATGACAGCGTCCGGCAGTTCCTGGCCCATGTCGGCGGCCGTGCCGATCACGAAGCCGACCACCGCCGAGGCGGCGTAGAAGGACTGCTGCGGGGTGAGGCCGAGGCGCATGACCTCTTCGCCGATGCGCTCGTAGAGCTGCAGTGAGTGGATCTGCCGTCCGGTGTCGCGCATCGCGTACACGCCGAGCCACGGGCGGTCGACGATGGCGTCGAAGAGCGTGCGGGCGATGGTGCGCAGATCAGCGATGGGATCCTCGGACGCCACATCGGCAACGGCCTCCAGCACGCCGGCGAGCACAGAGTCGGCCGCGAGGTCGAGGAGTTCATCCCGCCCCGACACGTACCAGTACACGCTCGCCGCCCCGCCGCCCAGCCGGGAGGCGAGGGCGCGGATGGTGAGCCCCTGCGCGCCGGACTCGTCGAGGATCGCCACCGCCTCGGCCAGAACGGACTCGAGCGAGTGGGACGCCCGCGGGCGCTTCTGCGGCGCGCGGCCGCGTGCGGGCGGTTCAGCCTCTCGCCGTGGACTGCTCATGTCACCCATCCCATCACAGGAGAAGCCTGGCTTGCGGATTATCGAACACTGTTCTATCCTATCGAACGATGTTCGAGACTCGAACACTGTTCGATAGAGGAGTGGCCATGAGCACAGAAACCCTTACCCGGCCCCGCAGCTACAGCTCCATGAAGGCGGCGTGGATGCCCCTCGCTGCGCTCTGCCTCGCGTTCTTCGTCGAGATGGTCGACAACACGCTGCTGTCCGTCGCGCTCCCGACGATCGGCCGGAGCCTGGGAGGGGACACGACCTCCCTGCAGTGGATCACGGGCGCGTACTCGCTCACGTTCGGCGGACTGCTGCTGACCGCCGGGTCGATCGCCGACCGCTTCGGTCGCCGCCGGGTGCTGCAGGTCGGGCTGGGGTTGTTCGGTCTGCTGAGCCTGGGCGTGCTGCTGGTCACCACCACGGGCGAGCTCATCGCGCTGCGTGCCCTGCTCGGTGTGGCCGCCGCGGCGATGGCGCCGATCACCAACTCCCTCGTGTTCCGCTTGTTCGACGACGACCGGCTGCGGATGCGCGCGATCACCCTGATGATGGTGGTCGGCATGTCGGGCTTCGTCCTCGGGCCGCTCCTCGCCGGCACCGTGCTTGCGCACCTCTCCTGGCAGTGGTTGCTGCTCGTCAACGCGCCGATCGCCCTCATCGCCTGCATCGGCGTCCACTTCGGGGTCGCGCCGGACACGGCCGAGGGCCTCACGAAGGACCGGCTCGACGTCCCCGGTGCCCTCCTCAGCATCGCGACGATCGGCCTCGCCTGCTACACCCTGACCAGTGGAGTGCAGAACGGATGGCTGTCCTCCGTCACCATCGCGGTCGCCTTCGGGGCCGTGGCGTCGCTGGTCCTGTTCATCGTGCGCGAGCGGCGAGCGGCAGCGCCGATGCTCGACCTCGCCTTGTTCCGGCGCGGCACCGTCCGGGGAGCTGCCATCGCTCAGATCGGTACCTCCCTCGCGATGGCCGGCGTCATGTTCGCTCTGGTGCTGCACTTCCAGTACGCGTGGGGGTGGACGCCGTTGGTCGCGGGCCTTGCAAACCTCCCGATCATCCTGACGATGATCTTCGCGACCCCACTCACCGAGTGGCTTGTGCGTCGCTTCGGGCACCGGATGGCGTGCTTCGTGGGTGCCCTCCTGCTCGCAGCGGGCCTCGGCATGATGGCGTGGAGCGTGCAGCAGAATTACCTGGCGATCGCGCTCTCCATGATCGTGATGACGATCGGCCTGCGCACCGTCATGACGATCTGCGCGGTCGCGCTCGTCGGGGCGATGCCCGAAAACCGGACGTCCATGGGCGCTGCGATGAACGACGCGGCTCAAGAGGTCGGTACGAGCATCGGCACCGCTGTCGTCGGAACGCTCATCGCCGTGCTGGTGACCACCACGCTGCCGAACGGCACGTGGAGCCACACGCTGGTCGCGTCGTTCTTCGACGGCGAGCAGCTGACCTTCGGCATCCTCGCGGTGGCTGTGGGGCTGATCGCGGGCTTCGGCGCCCTCTCGCTGACGAACTCGCGGTCCGTCGAGGAGCACGCCGCCGCGGAGTCCCAGACGCTCGCCTGAGGGGGAGCCGTCCCGCCGGATTACGGGCAACACGACTGCCCGATTCGCGGAGCGGATTCGACTGCTAAGTTCCCGTCCATGGACGAGCCGGACCAGTTGCTGCCCCAGAAGGCGGCCATGTATCTGGGTATCCCTGAGTTGGCTCTGCACCAGCTGATCGCCGAGGGGAAGATCCGTACAGTGTTCTTCCGCGGCGTCGTGCGCGTCCCGGTCTACGAACTCGAGCGCTACCGGGAAGCCACCTCCGTCGCCTGACCCTCCCTCGCCGACACGGTGACGGCGGACGAAGCGCTCAGCCCGAAAGCTGACGATACGGCGCGCGTCGGACTCCTACCGGTCAGCGCGATCCTGCCGAGAGTGTCCCGGGGGCCGAACGTCAGGAGAACCATGTCGCCGCTGTCGATGCCGTCCCGTGCAGGTGGCCGCTCCACCGCGGATCTCGAAGAGCTGGTGAAGCGGCTGGATGCGGCGCGCACGCCGGAAGAGAACCGGGCGGCGGTGAAAGCCCTGCTGGACGCGGATCCTGCCCACGGCTACCCGGTGACTCCCCGCGGACGGCGATGGCGCGGCTCCTCCGCCACCGGCGCGGAAGTCGTCCCGCGGATGGTGTCCGAGGCGCTTCGTCGCATGGAGACGCCCGCGTATGTCCAGGGCCGGCTGATGGACGTGCTCGAGGCGAACGCTCTCGCCGGCGCGGTCACCCCGTATTTCCGGACGGGCTCGAACCTCATCCTCTCCGTCTTCCTCGGTGTGGCCGTCGCGGACCGGGCCAGCGATTGGGAGGACGTCACCCGGGCGATGGTGCAGCACCTGCTGGACAGGGCCGAGCGCGAACCGGCGGACGACGCCCTCCATGCATTGGTCGGGGAGCTCGCCGTGCGCAGCCCGCGGTTCCGTGCGCTGTGGGCGACCGAGAAGCCGTCGCCACAGGTGTCCAGCGTCGGCGAGTGGAACCATCCTGTCGCCGGGCAGCTGCGGCTCACGCGCGAGAAGACGGCCATCGAGGGCACGGACGGAATGATGCTGGTGACGTACCGGGCCGAGCCGGGCAGCGTCACCGAGGTCGCGCTGGAGCTGCTGCGAGCGCTGCCGGCTCCTCTCGAGTGAGATCCCGGCGTCGGATGACCTAACGCTCGAGTCCGCGCTCTGCCAGCACCGATCTCGCCGCACGCAGCCCCGAGTGCAGCGCACCCTGGATCGACGGCGACTCCGTGTGGTCGCCTGCGAGATGCAGACCTGGACCGATACGGGCAGGGGACCGCCGACGCATCGGCGGTGGCAGCGCAGGAAGAGCGTGCGGGATGTCATCGCGCCGGAGCAGTTGCCACGACTCAGCGGGCCGGCCGTACAACCGGACAAGCTGGGCGCGCACGTCACTCTCGTGTGCCGCATGCCCTGGGGCCAACAGGCAGGTCGCCTGCACGAGGTGTCGCCCTGGGGGCGCTGCCTCGGGGATCGTGGCCGAGATCGCCAGTGCGTTGACGATCGGACCGTCGCGCGCGGCGTCGAGCGTCAGGAGGGCGGACGCCGGGGCCTCTTCGGCCGCGAACCACCACGTCTGCAATCCCCTGGTCGCGGGGGCGGGCACATCCACCAGGCCGTCGAGGCCCTCGGCGCCCACTGCCACCACGACGTCCTGTGCGTCCAGCGTTGCTTCGCCGGACGCATCCACCTCCCAGCGACCGTCCCGTCGCCTGAGCCGGATCACCGGGCGGTTGAGCCGGACGTCGGCTCCTGCCGCACGAGCGCGCGCGGCGAGTGCGTTCGGGAGGGCGGCGATGCCGGCTCGGGGTAGTCCGGCAGCTGCGGGAAGGAACGACCGCGCGAGGAGCCGCACGTACGTGTCGGAGGTCGACTCCGACGCGTCAGCGAGAACCCCCGAGAAGAAGGGCGACAGAACGTCGGTGCGCAACGGACCGGTGAGACCCGCCTCGTCCCAGGCCTGGCGGATTGCGCGGTCGGGCCGAGCCACGGCAGCGCGCGGCCGGAGGACCATCGGCCCGAGCCACCGGACGAGCCCGGCGAGGTCCCGTGGCGTCACGAATCGGCTGGCGAGCGTCGCCGGAAGCAGACGCGGGTGCCGAAGGGGGTGCGCGAGGGTTGCCGTCGAACCGTCCGCGCGGCGCACGCGGACGGCGGTCGGGAACGCCGCGACGGAGAGACCGCCGACATCGACCGCTGCGCGGACGGCCGGATAGCCGGTGTTCAGGACGTGGAATCCACGGTCCAGGGTGAAGCCGTCGACTCGGTCGGTCTGCTGGCGTCCGCCGACGCGATCCGCGGCCTCGAGGATGACCACGTCGCGGCCGTGAGCGGCCAGCTCGGCGGCGCACCGCAGACCCGCCAGCCCCGCGCCGATCACGACCACATCATGCGACTGCATGAGCCGATTGTAGGAGCGGAACATCAGCACGCCCCCGAGTGGTCGTGTCTCTCGAGGACGTTGCCCTATCGCTCGTCGGCGGCTTCACCGCCCCCCGTTTGCCGGGACAGGTGCCGCTCGCGCATCGCGAGGAACAGGGGGAACGCGAACGCGAGGGCCACGAGCGGGATGAGCAGGATGTAGATCCAGACCCGCCGCATCCCGATACGGCGCGACTCGACGACCATGAAGACGATGGCGGCCACCGCTGCGACGAGGATGTCGATGGTGAGGGAGGTCACGGCCGGCCCGCTTCCCGTCCAGTCGCCGAGGTAGTCGCGATGCGCGAGGACGGCCGAGATGTTGAAGGCCCAGGTGCCGACCAGGCCGATCAGGGCGAGCACGATGTACGCGATCGCGCGACCGTTCCAGCGCGGGTTCACGAGCGCGCCTCCGCGGTGCTGGCGGACCGGCGGACGGTCGCCAGCACGGCGAGTCCGGAGACGATCCCTGCGATCCCGAGCGCCCATCCGCCCCAGAGGAACGCCCCGGAGGGTCGCACGATCGACTGCCCGGCAAGTGCTTGGAACGTGAGCAGAGCGACCGTCGCCCCGTATACCGCGGTGGCCACGATCACGAGCCGTAACCGCACCCGGTCGTCGGCGAGCGGCCCCCAGTGCCTCCCCGCCCAGCCGAGCAGGATCGCGAACAGCGGCAGCAGCTGCAGCGCGTGCATCCCGACGAAGTGCGGGATGCGCAGGTCGCCCCCGACTGTGCTCCAGCCGAGGATCGGGAGGCCGGGGCCGCCGTCAGCCAGCCCGACCGTGTGTGCTCCCGCGATGCCCTGGAAGTCGTGGAGCTGCTGCGGCGTCGGTCCGGTCATCAGGTAGGCGAGCCCCATCCCGACCAGCGCGATCACGCCGCCGGCTCGTACCGCGAACGTCGTCGACCGTGTCGGGAGGCGCAGGAAGAACACGGCGATCGTCGTCAGCAGCGTGCACACGTAGAGCACGGTGATGGAGACCGCCATCGTCGCCCAGATGCCCTGGGCCAGCGGGGTGGAGACGTTGAAGTGGCTCGTCGTGCCCGCCGCGGCGGCGGCGAGGATCAGCGCCTGCTCGACGATCAGAGCGACGGCGATGATCGTCCCGATGATGTGCGCGGGCCGGCGGAAGCGGGGGAGATGTGCGATCAGCCACGCCCAGGTGACGCTGTAGATCAGGATGGACAACGAGAATTTGAGTGGCTTGGCCCAGACCTCCAGGCCGGTGACCTGGCGGGGATCGACCAGGAGGCCGACCAGGCAGACGACGCTGCTGACGAGCATGAGCCCGGCGACCGTCTTCAGCGGACGGTGCCAGGCGAAGACGGACTTCATGGGGTGCTTCTCTCAGTCGTGACGACGGCCTGCGCCATACGGCGGAGCCCGAGGGCGAGCGTGTCCCCGAGCACGGTGCCGACCACGACGAGTTCGGTCATGCGCGCGGGGTCCGGGAGGACGCCGACCGTGGCGAGGTCGGCTTCGGCCTGCAGCCGGGCGGCGGCCGCATAGCTATCGAGGTACTCATCGGGGAGGGGGAACCCGGCGTTGTCGAAGGCGTCGATCACCTGGGCGGCGATCCCGCGGCCGATGTTGTCGCCGCAGTCGGCCCAGCCCGCGCGGCCGGCCAGGTCGTCCACGCGCTCCAGCGCCGGTTCGCTGGGTGGTGCGACGTCGGGAACGGCCGAGCGCGAGACCGCCTGCTGCGCCGCGTCGAAGGCGTGGGCGACAGGTGCACCTGGCTCGTCCAGCGCCTCCAGCACCGTCTTCACCGCCGCGACCGAGAGCTTGCCCACCTCGAGCATGGCCCGGATGAGCTTCAGTCGCCGCGCGTGCTCCTCCCCGTAGAGGGTCCGGTTGCCGCCGACCCGCTCGCCTGCGGGCAGCAGGCCTTCACGCACGTAGTACTTGATCGTCGCGGCGGGTGTTCCCGCGCGTTCGGACAGTTCGGAGATGAGCACGTGCCGATAGTAGCACTACCGATAGCGAGACTACCAGTGGATGTTCCGTCGCTCACCGACGCGCGCGGTGGTAGGCCTCGAGGACGGGCGGGATGCCGTCGGTGAGCATCTTCGTGCGGACCTTCTCGAGCAGTTTCGCCATGGCGAAACCGCCCACGCCGGTGAATCCGGTGTGGTGCCAGGTGAATCGCGTGCCCGTGGGGGTTTGTTCCAGGAGGTAGGTGACCTCGGTGACGTCGTCGGTGTCCTGGTCGCCTTTCCAGGTGTAGCGCAGCGAGCGGGGCGCATCGACGTCGATCACCTCGCAGTACACCACACCCGCCCAGCCGATCGTCGGTTTGCCGACGAACCGGAATCGGGTGCCCGGGACTGCGGCGAATCCCTCCGGCCTCCCGCCTCGTCCGGTCGTGGTCCATTGCGCGACCTGCTCGGGGTCGGTCACGACCGCCCACACCTCGTCGATCGGATAGGGGTAGTCGCGGACGACGGTGTACTCGGTCATCGTGTTGCCTCTCTTCGCTGGGACCAGGTTACCTAACGGTAGGTAGATTATCTACCTGCGGGTAGGTAAACTGGTCTCCATGACCGAGACCGAGGGCCGCCGCACCCGGAGCCGTGGCGCGGAGACCCGTGCCGAGGCGCAGCGGGTTGCGCTGCGACTGTTCACCGAGCAGGGGTACGAAGCGACGTCGTTGCGTCAGATCGCCGATGAGCTCGGGATCAACAAGGCCTCGCTCTACTACTACTTCGACGGCAAAGAAGCGATCGTGCAGTCTCTGCTCGAACAACGCGGCGACGAGGCGGAAGCGCTGCTCGCGTGGGTCCGCGAACAGCCGCGCTCGCCCGCTCTTCTCGATGAGGCGGTATCGCGCTGGGTCGGGTCGTTCACCGAGGAGAAGCTGAACGGTATCCGCTTCCTCGCCGCGAACCCGCTGCTCCTGGCGGGAGTGACCCAGGGCGGCGAGCCGCGCGTAGCGGCGGGCCTGACGCAGCTCGCAGACGAGCTGGCCGAGCTGCTCCCGGAGCGGACTCCCGAGGCGGTGGTCATGTTGCGCATGGCATTGCTCTCCATCAACGCGGCCGTGCAGGCGGGAGCTTCCGCCGGCGTGGCCGACGCGGCCATCATCGCCGCGGCGCGACAAGCCGCGCACGTCCTCTGCCAGGCGCTGACCTCCGGCTCGGGCTCGGGCTCGGCTCAGCCCGGCTGAACCACGCCCGTCAGGACCTCCGACGCCTGCCACAGTCGTGCCGCAGATGCCATGTCCGAGGCTCGCGTGGATCTCCGGATGGGTTGAGCGCCCCCGCGCATGTGCAGGAAGTGCTGGGGGCCCACGAAAGTGCCGCCCGGGATGTCCTCGGTCGCTGCGTAGAGCAGCGGCAGCGCGCCGTACTCGGCATCTTGCCCGAGGTGGGGGAGGAGGTGGTCGAACAGGTTGCGACGCGAAGCCGTCGGGTTGTCGTAGATGGCCGTCGTCACGAGCCCGGGATGCGCGGAGAGCGCGCGCACGGGTGATCCTTGCTCCCGGAGGCGGCGGTCGAGTTCTGCGGTGAACAGCAGATTGGCCAGCTTGGAGTCGTTGTAGGCCCGCGCGGGATCGTAGTCGCGGCGCTCCCAGTTGAGGTCGTCGAAGTCGAGGCGCCCCATCCGCTCCGCCTGTGATGCGACAGTGACGACCCGGCCGGTGAGGTGCGGAAGCAGCAGCGACGTCAGGGCGAAATGGCCCAGGTGGTTCGTCCCGAAGTCCTGTTCGAAACCGTCCGTCGTGCGCGTGAGCGACCGGGCATACACGCCGGCGTTGTTGATCAGGAGGTCGACCGGTCCCGACCAGTCCGAGGCGAAGCGGTGGATGGATGCGAGGTCGCCCAGATCGAGCGGACGCACCTCGGTGCGGCCCGCGATCCCGGCCGCCACCGACGCTCCCTTCTTCTCGTCGCGTACGGCGAGCACCACGTGGGCGCCCGCTCGGGCCAGGGCGGAAGCGGTCGCCCGACCGATGCCGCTGGAGGCGCCGGTGACGATCGCGACTCGCCCCGTCAGATCGGGGATGGATGCTGCGCTGTAATCGCTCATACCCAACAATGTAGACAACGACTACATTGTTGTCAATGACTACATTCCGATAGGATCAGGCTGTGGACTCCACCTACCACCATGGCTCGCTGCGCGATGCCCTGCTCGCCGAAGGTCGGCGCCTGCTCCTGGAGAAGGGCCCGGAGGCCGTCACGCTGCGCGAATTGGCCAGGCGAACCGGTGTGAGTCACGCTGCACCGAGTCGACACTTCACCGACCGGGATGCACTGCTGGGGGCGCTCGCCGCTGACGGCTTCGACGAGCTCACCCGGCAACTGCAGGACTCGTCGCGCCTCGCGTCGCTGCACGATCGGCTGGATGCCTACGCGCACGCGCACGTCCGATTCGCCGTGGAGAACGGGCCGCTGATGGCCCTCATGTTCAGCCGCACGCGGCGTCCGGGCGATGCGGATGCCGACGCGGCTCTGCGCTTCTACGCACTCGGTGCCGAGCTCCTCGGCGAGACCCCGGGCGCTCCCGTCGGACCAGTGCCGTACGTGCTCGCCGGAACGCTCGAAGGGATCAGCGGGCTGATCGTCTCCGGCAGGCTCGCACCGGACGACGTCGACACCGTCATCGCCGAGGCCGTGGCGATGCTGCTGCCGCGAGTGCGCGCCCAGCTCGAGGGCGGCTCGGGCGGGCGTGCCGTACTTCCGTCGTCGTAGCGGCCCAGCGCTGGCCGTCCTCAGGCGGGCTCGGGTTCCCGGTCCGCGCGCAGGGCTTCGCGCGCCGCGGTGGCGACGTCGGCAGCAGACGGCCTGCGCGACGCGTCAGCGTGTGTCATCGAGTGGATGAGCGCGCGCCAGGGCTCGGGGATGTCGTCGGGCACCGCGGGATCGCGATCGAGCCGGGAAAGCGCGGATTCCACGGGCGTCCCGGGGAACGCGACGGTTCTCGTGAAGCACTCCAGCAGGACGAGGCCGAGTGAATAGATGTCCGATGCCGGAGTCAGTGCCTCACCCCGCACCTGCTCCGGGCTCAGGTAGGCGGCGGTCCCGAAGGTTTCCTCCGTGATCTCCTGGGGGTGCGTCGCGTGGATGGCGATGCCGAAGTCCGTCAACCTCGCTCGCGGGCGCGAGAACCGGGTTCCGTAGTCGACGATCATGATGTTCGACGGTGTCACGTCGCGATGGATGACGCCGCGCGCGTGGACGTACTCGAGCGTCTCGGCGACCTCGAACGCGACCTCGCCGATCTGCCGGGTCGACAACGGGGCGGCCTTCAGCAGCGCGCGGAGCGTGTCGCCGTCCACCAGTTCGATGATCAGGAAGGGGCGAGGGTCTTTGGGCACCGAGTCGTCGACGCCTGCGTCGAGGATCGAGACGACACCGTGGTGGCGAAGGGCCGCCAGGACGCTCACCTCGGTGCGGAACCGCGCGACGTCGTCCTGACTTCCCGACGCGAAGAGCTTGACCGCGACATCGCGGCCGAGGTTCTCATCGCGAGCGCGGAAGACCATCGACGAGCCACCGCGCGCGAGCAATTGGTTGGGCCGATACCGTCCGAGCAGAAGGGGGACCGGGGTCTCGGGTTTCTTCACATCCATATTTTCCGGTATTCACCGGATTGCCGCCCCCGGTAGACGAGGCCGCGGCCCTGGGGTATGAGGACGCACTCACTCCTCGGTACGATCGATGACCCGGAGCGCGTGGACGAACTCGGGCAGCGCGCTTCCGAGCACGGCGAAGTAGTCGCGGTCAGCGGTTTCGACGGCCGCGTTCGCGTCGTTCACGAGCGCGACACCGGCGGGGGTGGGGGTGATGGCGCGGGCTCTGCGGTCGTCTGGATGCGGGAGACGCCGGACGAGTCCCTTCTGTTCGAGTGTGCGCAGCACCTGGGAGGTCATCATCTCGTCGGTGGAGGCCCGGTCGGCCAGGTCCCGTTGGGTCAGCGTTTCGTCGGGGTCGCTCGCGGTGAGGATGGCGAGGAGCACGAACTGCACGTGGGTGAGGTCGTGGGGCGCGAGAGCTGTCCGGATCGCCCGCTGCCACGCATTCGTCACACGCCAGAGAAGCAGGCCGGGACTCGACTGCGGTCCGTCGAACGAGGTGTGCAGCCGGCTCACAGGCGGTCACCCTCCGACAACCGCCGCGCTGCATCCAGGAGTTCGTTCATCGTTGACGGGAAATCGGCGCTGATCTGCGGCCCGAGCTCGGGGCCGACCTCGTCCGCTTCGGCCCCAGCGATCGTCAGCGAGTGGGTCACTGCGGTTCCCCCCTCGTCCGTCGGGATGAGGTCGTGCCGGAAGGTCAGGACGAGGTCGCCGAAGCGAGTCTCGTCCGCGTAGACACGGCCCGGCTCGAGGGCGACGATTTTGGATTCCATCGGGTCCTGTCCCTGCGGAGTGATGGTGAGCGTCGTTCCCACGGCGAGCGGACCGTGGAGCGTGAACGAGTCGGACTGCGGTCCGAGCGGCGTTCCCGAATGCAAGGCGGCGAGAGCGTCCCATACGAAATTCGATGCCACGGCCGTCGCGCCCTGATGCTGGGTGGTCCACATGATGTCTCCTTTTGTCATACTAAGCGCGCTTAGCATATCCACCACGGACCGCTGCCGCAACCACATCGGTACCTCTAGGATGGCGTCGCCGCAGGCGAGCGAGGAGGTGGCGGTGAACTGGTTCTACGACCTGCCGGACGTCGTCACACTGCCAGCGTTCGTCCTCGCGTTCGCGGCCGGCTCCTGCGGAGTCGTCCTGCTGCTGCGGCCGTTCGTGCGGCGAACCGTGGTGGAGGCGGCCCAGTGGGACCGGGTGCTGGGTTACGTCGTCGGAACGTTCGGCGTGTTCTTCGGCATCCTGCTGGGGCTGGTCGCCGTCTCCGTCTACAACAACTACTCGGACACCCACGCCGCGACGCTGGAGGAGGCCTCCCGGTTGAGCGCGCTCTACCGGGACGCCTCCGGTCTGCCGGAGGCGCAGCGCACCGAGCTGAGGGACGAGCTCACCACGTATGCTCGCGCGGTGATCGACGAGGACTGGCCGCAGCAGCGGGACGGCGAGGTCCCAACGGCCAGCCTGGCGGCCGTGGACCGCATCGAGCGGATCGTCTACTCCGTGAACCCCGGCAACGGCCGCGAGCAGGCGCAACTCCAGCAGCTGCTGTCGACCTTCGACGAGTTCGTGGAAGCGCGGCGCGTCCGTATCGACGCGGCGACCCTCCAGCTTCCGCCGCTGTTCTGGCTGGTGATCTGGGTCGGCGCCCTGATCAACGCCATCCTGATCGCCTGCATCGACGTCAAGAGCGTGCGCCTCCACTTGGTGATGGCCGGGCTGCTGGGCCTGTTCATCGGCCTCGTGATGTTCGTCACGGCCGACATGGATCATCCGTATGCGGGCACGATCTCCGTCGACCCTGGCGACTTCTCGCGACTGCTGGAGCAGTGGTCGCAGGCGAGCTGAGGGTCGCCGCGGGCCGCCCGCGCCGGTCTTCGCGTCGGCTTACCCGGAGTGGCGCTGAACGAATTCGAGCGCCTCGTCTGCGACCTCGCGCCAGCCCGAGTCGATGATCAGCGAGTGTCCGCGGCCGGGGATGACGATCAGCTCGGTGACTCCCGGGTTCTTCTGCTGGATGCGGTACTCGTTCTCGACCACCGACGGCGGAACGGTGTGGTCCTCCCCTCCGGCGATGAGCAGCAGCGGCCCGCGGTCGTGGTTGTCGGTGACCACCTTCGTCTCGGCGAACGGATTGAAGTTCGCGGTCGCCGCCTGGAAGATCGGCACGCCTGAGGCGGGCACGTGGTACTTCTCGTACAGGGCCCGGCCCTCCTCGTCGGAGAGTGCGTTGGTCCAGCCGTAGGCGAACTGCTCGTACGTGAGCGTGACTCCGTGCTTGGTGTGGGTGAACTTCAGCAGCGCCGGGGCTCCCGATTTGAGCGCGGACAGGGGCAACGCCGTCACACCCTTGAACTGGGCGGCGTCGATCGCCACGGTCACGGCGTTCTTCGCCTCTCCCGCGAGCTTCTGGGCGATCAGGCCGCCGAAGCTGTGCCCGATGACCACGGGCGCCTGATCGAGCGCGTCGATCGCCTCGGCGTAGTGGTCGGTCACCTGCCGGACCATCTTGCCGGCGAACGCGTCAGGGTCTGCCTTGGCCTGCTCCACCGTTTCGGGATCGTCGGGCCAGCCGGGCGCGAGCGTCGCGAACCCCTGTTCCTCGAACAGCGCGCGCCACGGCTGCCAGCTGCTCGACAGCAGCCAGAGTCCGTGGACGAACACGACGGGGATGCGTCCGGATGCGTTGGCGGCGTCGATTTCGGCGCGCTCGGCGGAGGTCAGGGGCATGGTGGGTCTCCTTCGTTCGATGAACCGGAGTGCGCGACGAAGCGTCGCGCTGGCCCGAAGTCTGCTGGGCCCGACCGCCCGCGCACAAGCCCGCGGCGGGAAGACACCCCCGACCTGTTCCATCGAGATGCGACTAGTGGTCGCTAGTCGCGGCGGATTCCGACCACGACTCTCATCTCGGCGCCGCTTCGGGGTGCCAGGCGGCGTCGTCGCGGATGCCTGAGAGGATGCGGTGGCTGATGTCGCGCAACTGACGCGATTGCGCGGGCGTCAGGCGGTCGAAGACCAGCGTGGTGACGTTGCGCTCGTGGATCGGCGTCATCCGACGCAGGATCGCGCGGCCCTCCGGTCGGAGCACGGCCAGGGTCGAGCGCCCGTCCTCCGGGTCGGGTTCGCGTCGCACCCAGTCCCGCTTCTCCAGTCGGTCGAGCGCCCGGGAGAGCCGGGGGAGCGCGCTGTTGGCGTAGCCGGCCAGCACGCGCAGCCGGAGCGCCGACCCCGGCGCGCTGTCGAGGGCGTACAGGATGCCGTACTCGAAGTGGGTGAGGCCGCCGTTCTCGACAAGGGGGCGGTCGAGTTCCGGGGGCAGCCACTCGAGGAGGGTCGCGAGCGCGGACCAGCTGTCCAGCTCGCTGGCGTCGAGGTGGCGGTCGGCAGGGCTTTCGGACATGCACCCATCGTAGCCAGTTCACTTGACTGAGCAAGTAATCTGCTAGCGTCACTTTACTGATCAAGTAATTTCACTGATCGAGTTAGGGAGTATCTCGGATGGATCTACAACTGGACGGCAAGCGAGCCTTTGTGAGCGGCTCCACGCAGGGCATCGGCTACGCCATCGCCCGCGCCCTGCTGCGAGAGGGTGCCGATGTCGTGATCAACGGGCGGCGTGACGAGCGGGTGGACGCCGCCGTCACCGCACTGCGCGACGAGGTTCCCGGCGCTCACGTGTCCGGCGCGGCGGCAGACTTCACTCGCGCAGACGAGGTGGAGCGGCTGATCGCGTCCGTGGGCGACGTCGACATCCTGGTCAACAACGTCGGCATCTTCGATGTCGCCCCATTCGCCTCCATCGACGATGCTGAGTGGCAGCGCTACTTCGATGTCAACGTGATGAGCGGCGTCCGGCTCTCGCGTCACGTCCTGCCCGCCATGCTGGCCCGCGGCTGGGGTCGCATCCTCTTCATCGCGAGCGAGTCGGGCGTCAACGTGCCGGAGGGCATGATCCACTACGGCATGACCAAGGCGGCGACCCTGGCGGTGGCGAACGGCCTCGCACGAAAGGGACCGAGGTCACCGTGAACAGCGTCCTCGGCGGCCCGACGTACTCCGACGGCGTGGCTCAGGTCGTGGACGCGATCGCGCGGGCGCAGGGGATGGCGGCCGATGACCTCAAGGCTTCGCTCAGCGAGTCCAACCAGACGTCGCTCCTGCAGCGCTTCATCCAGCCGGACGAGATCGCCAACCTGGTCGCGTACCTGGCGAGCCCCAGGGCGTCCGCGACGAACGGCGCGGCGGTGCGGGCCGATGGCGGCGCGCTCACGGCCATCCTCTGAGCGTTCAGCTACTGCTCCGGCAGGCGCAGCAACGCGCCAGGTGCCCGGCAGGTGGCAGCAGCGATGGCCATGGCCGTGTCCAGCAGGCGGGCAGCTTGTTCGGGCGCTTCCGGGAGACCGTCGCGGATGAGCGTGGCTGTGACGGAAGCAAGGGTAGCGTCTCCGGCACCCATGGTGTCGACGACGGGTGCTGCCATCGGATGGATGGGGCGATGAACGGTCGAGCCGGACGCCAAGTGGATGGACGCCCCGGCTGCACCCTCCGTCGCGAGCACCACGGAGGGGCCCAGCTCGAGCAGCCGGCGCGCTACGACGCCGAGCGGCTCTCCGTAGAGGAGGCGGGCGTCCTCGTCCCCGATCTTCACGAGGAGGCTGCGCGCGGCGACGCTCTCGAAGCCGGCCCGGAATGCATCCACATCGACGATCAGATCCGCCCGCGGGTTAGGGTCGACCACCAGCCGCATCCGCGAATCGGTGACCGAGTCCGCGAGCAGCTCGGTCTGGGCGGCATCATCCAGGGAAAAGGAGCTCACCACGACGAGGGACGCGTCGTCGAGCTCGGCTCTCTGGCGGGGATCGAACGAGACGCGACGATTGCGCGCTGCTTCGTTGAAGACGTAATGAGGCTCCCCGGCAGCCCGGTCGGAGACCGCCCGCGCGGACACGGGAACGTCGGTGGCGCAGAGCGCAACGCCGAACGATGCCAGGAACGCCCGGATTTCCTCGCCTGCGCGATCCAGACCCACCATCGCGACGAGTGACGCCTTCACTCGGAGGCGAGTCAGCCCGACCGCGACGTTCAGCCCGGCGCCTCCGACATGCTCCTCGGCACCGCTGGGCCAGCGAAGTTCGTCGATCAGCGCGTCTCCGATGACGCAGACGGCGGGGGTGGTCACGACGGCCGGATTTCCCCGGAACCGCGCGGTATCAGGTTCGTCGGCACGACGAAGGTCTGCGGCTGGGGCAGGGCGCCGTCCAGCCGGGCGAAGATCCGCTCGGCGGCCAGATGACCGATTTTGGACGCATCCTGCGCTACCACCGTCAGGCCGGGTTCGAGCAGGTCGGCGAGTTCGAGATCGTCGAATCCGACCAGGGCCACCAGCCGGTGCATCCCGAGGCGCCGCAGCGCACGGAGGGCTCCCATGGTGATCAGGTTCTGCGCGCTGAAGATCGCCGTCGGCGGGTGAGGAGCGGAGAAGAGCAAGAGGACGGCGGCCTCTGCCTCTGCCTCGTCAGCGAGGCCTTCGACGATGGCGACCTCTCCTGTGGCGATACCGGCTCGCCCGAGTTCTTCCATGAAGCCGCGTTTGCGTTCGCGTGCGGTCTGGATCTCCGGCCGGTCGCCGAGATAGGCGATGCGCCGGTGGCCGTGCCCGATGAGATGCCGGGTCGCTTCGGCTGCTCCCTGCGCGTTGCTCGAGACGACCGCGTCGGCCTCCAGCCCGCTCGGTTCGCGGTCGATGAACACCAGTGGGGTGCCGTGCTTCTGCTCAGCCACGAGATACGCCTGGCTGGGCTTGATGGTCGTGAGGATGAGGCCGTCGACGCGCCGCTTGAGGAACGCGTCGACCGCTCGCTCCTCCTGGTCGGGGTCGTCGTCGAGGCTGGATGCGAAGACGGCGACTCCGCGAGCCGCTGCCCGGTCCTCGACGGCGCGATGAAGAGCGCCGGAGAACGGGTTCGAGACGCTGCCGACGAGGAGGCCGATGGTGCGTGTGCGCCGGTCGGTGCGGCGGAGGTTGCCCGCGTGCAGGTCGGGCTGGAAATTGAGGTCGGCGACGGCTCGCAGGACGCGTTCGATGGTCGCGGGGGACACGTGGGGCTCGCCGTTGATGACGCGGCTGACGGTCTTGACGCCCACGCCGGCCAGAGTGGCGACGTCGCGCATGGTCGACCGCCTGGCCGAGCCGCGCGGAGCGGGCGTGGAGCCTGACACCGATGTCACGTTCTTGTCTCCAATTGAGTGATGTGGCTTGACTATAGCGCCCCTCATGCCCTAGACCTAACCATGACACCGTTGTCAATCGACGGCGGATCCATATACCCAGAGGAGTTCACCGTTGAATCTCACAGCACATCACTCCGCCGGCAAGCGCATCCTCGCCGCTACGGCGATCGCCTCGATGGCCGCTCTCGGGCTGGCGGCCTGTTCCGGATCGGGATCCGGCTCTGACAAGGTGGGCGTCTCCCTCATCGTCAAGACGACCACCAACCCGTACTTCGTGTCCATGGAGGACGCCGCGAAGGCGGACGCCAAGAAGGCAGGGGTCAACCTCACCCTGGCGGCAGGCAAGCAGGATGGCGATGTCGCCACTCAGGTGCAGGCGATCGAATCGGCCATCGGCCGCGGAGACAAAGGGATCCTCATCACCCCGAACGGACCTGGTGTTCAGAACGCCATCGACAAGGCCCGCAAGGCCGGCCTGTACGTGATCGCCCTCGACACGGTTCCGACACCGCCGTCCTCGGTCGACATCACCTTCGCCACCGACAACTTCGCGGCAGGCGAAGCGATCGGCAAGTGGACCGCCGCCCAGCTGAACGGCAAGGCCGCCGACATCGCGATGCTGGACCTCTTCAACACCCAGGTCGTCTCCGTCGACCTCAATCGCGACCAGGGGTTCCTGAAGGGGATGGGGATCACCGTCCCCGACACGAAGAAGAACGGCAGCGAGGCCAAGAGCGGCAACTACACGGGCGGCCAGGGCGGCACGTACACGATCGCCGGCCACCAGCCGACGAACGGCGATGCAGCCGACGGCCGGACGGCCATGGAGACCATCCTCGCCAAGGACCCCAACGTCAACGTGGTCTACACGATCAATGAGCCCGCCGCGTACGGCGCCTACCAGGCGCTCCAGGCGGCAGGCAAGGCCAAGGACGTCATCCTGGTCTCGATCGACGGCGGATGCACCGGCGTCAGCCAGGTGAAGTCGGGCATCATCGGCGCGACCAGCCAGCAGTACCCGTCGAAGATGGCGTCGCTCGGCATGGAGTCCATCGTCAAACTCTCGAAGACCGGAGAGAAGCCGAAGACCTCATCCGGCCTTGACTTCTACAACACCGGTTCGCGGCTGGTGACCAACACTCCCGCGCCGAACCTCACGAGCATCACGCCCGACGACGCCAGCAAGATCTGCTGGGGCAAGTAGCCGACCTATCCCGGGCCGGGTCTACGGCTCGGCCCGGGATGAACAGAAATCCAGGAGACCATCGTGAGTCAACCCACTGCCAATAGACCGGCGCCTCAGGCCAAGCCTGCGGCGCAGACGAGTCCGCCCACCTCGGAGCTGGACCTCGCCCAAGAGTTCCTTCACCGGACAACTCCCCTCACCCGCCTGCGGGGACTCCTGCACCGCTACCCGGCGCTCAGCCCGGCAATCGTGCTCGTCCTCTCCATCATCGTCTTCGGAGCGATCAACCCGCGGTTCCTCAACCCCGGCAACCTGTCGCTGATCACACAGCAGGTCGCTGTGGTCGGCACGATCGGCATCGCCCAGACGCTGATCATCCTCACCTCCGGAATCGACCTCTCGGTCGGCGCGGCGACCACTCTCGCCGGGCTGGTCATCGCCCAGACGGCGTCGTCCAACCATGTCCCGGCCGTACTCGCCCTGCTGCTGGGCCTTGTCGTCGGCATCGCAACCGGTTTGCTGAACGGGCTCCTCGTAACGCGGCTCAAGCTGCCTCCGTTCATCGTCACCCTGGGCACGCTGAGCATCTTCACCGCCATCCTGCTCCTGTACTCGAACAGCGCTTCGGTGCAGGGGCAGAACCTGCCGCCACTGATCACCTCGCTCGGCAACACGTTCAACATCGGCGGGGTCCAGATCACCTACGGCGTAGTCGTGATGGTCGTGCTGTACGCGATCGTGGCGACCATCCTCGGCCGTACGGCCTGGGGACGTCATGTCTACGCCGTCGGCGACGACGCCGAATCGGCCCGTCTCGCCGGTATCCGGGTGAACCGTGTGCTCCTCAGCGTGTACCTCGCGGCGGGCGCCATCCTGGCGGTCGGGGCGTGGGTGCTGATCGGGCGCGTCGACGGGATCGGGCCGAACGACGGCATCTCGACCAACCTCGAATCGATCACCGCTGTGGTGATCGGCGGAACCAGCCTCTTCGGCGGCCGGGGAACGGTGTGGGGGACCCTCCTCGGTGCCCTGATCGTCGGCGTGTTCGAGGAAGGCCTGGCGGTCGCGGGGCTGGATGTGCTCTATCAGGTGCTCGCAGTGGGCATCCTCGTCATCGTCGCCGTCGCGGTCGACCAGTGGATTCGGAAGGTACGAAAGTGACCATCGCAACGGACAACCCGTCATCGGCCCCCGCGGAGACGCGCACCCCGGTGCTCCAGGCTCGCCGCCTCGTCAAGACCTTCGGCAGGGTCGTGGGCCTGGACGGGGTGAGCCTGGAGCTCTACCCGGGTGAGGTGCTCGCGGTCATCGGGGACAACGGGGCCGGCAAGTCCACACTCATCAAGTGCCTCACCGGCGCGGAGATCCCGGACGAGGGCGAGATCTTGCTCGACGGGCAGCCCATCCACTTCCGGCGCCCGCAGGACGCACGCTCGGCCGGCATCGAGACCGTCTACCAGAACCTCGCCGTCTCACCCGCTCTGGACGTGGCGTCGAACCTGTTCCTCGGCCGCGAACTGCGTCGCAAGGGCATCCTCGGTTCGGTGTTCCGGATCATGGACAGCAAGCGGATGCGCGCGCAGGCGAAGGACGAGCTCACCACGCTGGGGATCACGACGCTGCAGGATGTCACGGTCCCGGTGGAGAACCTCTCCGGTGGTCAGCGGCAGGCGGTCGCGGTCGCCCGCGCTGCTGCCTTCGGATCCAAGGTCGTCGTCCTCGACGAGCCGACGGCGGCCCTGGGGGTGCGCGAGTCGAAGCAGGTCCTGGAGCTGGTCAAGAACCTGCGCGACAGGGGCATCCCGGTGATCCTGATCAGCCACAACATGCCTCACGTGTTCGAGGTCGCCGACCGGATCCACATCCAGCGGCTCGGCAAGCGTGCGGCCACGATCACTCCGCAATCCCACTCGATGACGGATGCGGTCGCGATCATGACAGGGGCCAAGGTTGGGTGAGGCCAAGACCCTGTATGCCGAGTTCACCGCCCGGCCAGGCCACGAGGACGCCGTGGAGCGCCTCGTGGCCGGGCTGGCCGAGAAGGTCCGGCAGGAGCCGGGGAATGTCGCCTTCATCGCTCACCGGCTCGCGGATGACCCCGCCGCCTTCTTCGTGTACGAGGAGTATGCGGATGCCGACGCCTTCGCCGCGCATGTGCGAGCCGAATACGGCATCGCGTTCAATGCCGAACTCGCGGAGCACATCGTCGAGCCGGGCTCCCGGCTGACCTGGCTCGATCGCGTCTGACGCCGGCGGCCGGAAGGGAACGGCATGCCCCTCTTCCGCCGGCGACCGCGACGCGTCCCGATGCGCCCGTTCGACGAGTCACGTCTCGCCGAGGTGCAGCCCGTCACGCCGGAGCGAGCGATCGAAGAGGGGCTGCTCCTCGCCGACTTCGCAGTACGGATGACCGTCCGCAACGCCATCGTCACGGAGATGCTGACCACGCCGGACGCGGCATACACCTCCAGCTCATTCGTGGGGGTCGCACGGAGGGCTCTGCTCGCCGTTGCCGACGAAGCGGATGCCGCGGAGGCGCGAATGACCGTCGAGCACCGGCTGGCCACGGTGCTCGAGGGTGAACCGGAACACTCGCACGACTATCGCCCGGTCGACGCGATCAACCTCCGCCGCAGGGAAGCCGTCGCGCACGCGACGGCCGACGCGCTCCGGCGGCGGTCCGAGGACGAGGACTTCCTCGCGCGGGTGGTCGAACGCGCCCGGCGCGAGGCGTGGGGCGAGGTCTCCCGGGAGATCGAGCTCCGGATCGACCGGACGTTCGCTCCGCCGGACCCGGTCGGAATGAGTGAGCGGCTGGAGGATCTCCGGGCTGAGTTGCGGCTGCTCGCGCAGCGAGAGGACTGAAGGCGTCCGGGGTGGAACGACGGTGACCTGATCGCGCGCTCACAGGTCGCGGTCGAACAGGTCCTCCCACGTCTCCCGGCGGATCACGGTCCTCGCCTCGCCGTCGTGCGCGAAGACCACCGGCGGTCGACGGTACCCGTTGTAGTTGTTCGCCATGGTGTGCGTGTACGCGCCCGTGGCCGGAAGGGCGAGGAGGTCCCCGACCCGCGCGGCGGGAAGCCGGAGCGGATCGATGAGGACATCGCCGGATTCGCAATGCCGGCCGACCACAACGACGTCCTCCGCGTCGTCGTCGTGCATGCGGCCGGCGAGCACGGCCTCGTAGCGCTGCTGGAAGAGGGCGGCCTCCAGGTTGTCGCCCATTCCGCCGTCGACGGCGACGAAGTTCCGGGCGTCACGTTTGACGGTGGTGACGGTGTACAGAGTGCACGCCGATCCGTTCACCATGCTGCGGCCGGGCTCGATGATGATCTCCGCCTCGGCGGGCAGATGCTCGCGTGCGGCCGCCAGCAGCGCGTCGACGTACTCGGCGATGGAGGCGGGCTGGTCGGTGAGCGTGTACCGGGCGCCGAGGCCGCCGCCGAGGTCGTAGACGGGGAAGGCGCCGAGCGCAGCGAGCGGGGCGACGGCCGCGGCGAGCTCGGCCGGATCCATGATCTGTGAACCGACATGAGCGTGTACACCGCGCATGTCCAGAAGCGGGCTCGCCTCGATCCGGTCGATGACGACGCGAGCGGCCTCGGCCGTGAGCCCGAACTTCGAGCCCACCTGCCCGGTCTGCACGTGCGGATGCGTCGACGAGACCACGCCCGGAATGACCCGCACCAGGACACCCTGAGGATTGCCCGGCGCAACCAGCTGCTCGAGCCGGTCGACATCGTCCTCGTTGTCGACGACGACGAGCCCGATACCGGCCTCGACCGCGATCCGCAGCTCCTCCGTCGTCTTGGCGTTGCCGTGCATGACGATGAGTGCCGGGTCCACTCCCGCGCGCAGGGCGCTGAGGATCTCGCCGCCGCCCGCCACATCCAGCCCGAGCCCCTCCTCGACCATGACCCGCTGCACGGCGGTCGCCGGGAAGGCCTTCGACGCGAAGACGACGCGGGCGTTCGGCCAGCGCGACGTGAGCACTGTGCGGTACTCCCGCGCTCGCGCTCGCAGGGAGCCCTCGTCGACGACGATCGCGGGCGTGCCGAACTCGCGAGCGAGGTCGTCGACGCGGCACCCCGCGATCACGAGGGTGCCGTCGGGGTCGACGGTCGTCCCGTCGGGGAACAGATCGAGGAGCGGGTGCGGCATGGCTACTCTCTTCCGTGCGGGACGACGATGACCGGAACGGGGGAGTGGCGGACGATCTTGGTTGCGTGCGAGCCGAGGAACACCCGGGCGATCGGGCCGAGGGTGCTCGAGCCGACCACCAGCACCTCCTCCGGCTCCCAGCCGATGTCCGCGATGGCCGACTCCCACGTCTCGCCCATGCCGACGGCGACGCCGGAGACGGTGGGGGCGTGCGGTACCTCGGTGACCTGGCGCACCACCGCGGCCGCGTGCCGTTCGATATCCGCCGCCCAGGTGTCGGCGACAGGCAGCTCGGCGTCGAGACCGGCGCCCGACGTGCCGGAGTCGCGGGGCACGACGGCGAAAGAGGCGACGCGCAGCTCCGCGCCCATCATTGCGGCGACGCCCGCGGCCCCGAGCACGAGGCCGGCCGATGCGCCCGTGCCCCGGTACGCGGCGGTCACCCGGGTCACGCGCGCGTCCTCCTGGGCGCGGTACCCGCCGGGCGCGATCGCGACGGGGACCGAAGACGCGTGCAGGAGGGTGTCGCTCTCGGCGCCCAGGGCGATGCGCCCGGGGTGCCCGCCCGCTCCGGAGCCGACGACGATCATCGAGGCTTCGCGCTGCTCGGCGAGCTCGACGAGGCCGCGTCTGGCCGACGGAGCCTCGTACAGGAGATAATCGACGGCGCTCGAACCGCCGAGCACGGCGGCGGCGTGGTCGAGGGCGCTGTCGGCATTCTCCCTGGTGTAGCCGCGCCACTCCGCATCGGCTCCCCCCGCCGTCGTCGGCCAGGCCGGTGGGACGACGGCGGCCACGATCAGCTCTGCGCCGGAGGAGCGGGCGAGCATCGCGGCGAGGTGCAGCGCGGATGCGGAGCGGTGTGCGGGGTCGACTCCGACGACGATTCTCATCTCCGGTTCGCCTTCCTGCGTGCGGCCGCCTCGCGGATCTCGCTCTTGCTGGGCTGCGCGAAGTTGCTCGTGTAGGGGGCATCTTCGTCGCCGACCGGATGCCCGGCCTGCAGGGCGGAGTGCTTCCGGCCGTAGAACCAGTAGAAGACGAGGAAGACGGCGGTCCAGATCAGGAACACGACGATCGTGATCACGCGTAGCTGCGTGATGATCGCGATGCAGCCCGCGATCGACAGGATCGGGATGGTCCAGCCGAGAGGGAGGCGGAAGCCGCGCTCCAGCTCCGGCTCCCGCACGCGCAGGATGATGACGCCGAGGGACACCACGAGGAAGGCTACGAGCGTACCGATGCTCGTCATCTCGGCCAGGAAGTCGATCGGGACGACGGCCGCGAGGATGCTCGTGGCGATCATGACGATGACGGTGTTCTGCACCGGAGTCATCGACCGGGGGCTGACCTTGCCGAAGATCGGCGGGATCATCCCGTCACGCGACATGGCGAAGAGGATGCGCGTCTGCCCGTACAGCACGACGAGCGTCACCGAGAAGATGGAGATGATCGCGCCGATAGCGACGACGGTCCCCGGCCAGCTGGAGCCGATGATGTTCTGCAGGATCGCAGCGAGTCCCGCATCCTGGTTCGCGAACTTCTCCGGGCTCTGCGCGCCCAGAGCGGCGAGGCTGGTGCCGACATAGAGCACGATGATGATCAGCAGTGCGAACATGATCGCGAGCGGCAGGTTCCGTTTGGGGTTTTTCGCCTCCTCACCGGCCGTCGACACGGCGTCGAGGCCGACGAACGAGAAGAAGATGATCCCGGCCCCACCCACGATGCCCGCGAATCCAGCGGGCGCGAAGTTGTGGAAGTGGTCGCTGTTCCAGCCCGTGAAGGCGACCGCGCAGAAGAACAGCACGACGGCGATCTTGATGACGACCATGATGCTGTTGACCGTCGTGGACTCGCGCGTTCCGCGCAGGAGAAGCAGCGAGCAGAGCACGATGACGATCACCGCGGGGACGTTGACGATTCCGCCCTGCTCCGGCGCCTGGGAGAGCTGGACGGGGAGCTGCCAGCCGACGAGGTTCTGAAGCAGCTGGTTGACGTACTGCGACCATCCCACCGCGACGGCGGCCGTGGAGACGCCGTACTCCAGCAGCAGGCAGGCTCCGACCGCCATCGCCGTACCTTCGCCCAGCGTCGCGTACGCGTAGGAGTAGGTCGAACCGGAAACCGGGACAGCGCCGGCCATCTCGGCGTAGCAGAGCGCGGTGAGCCCGGCGACGACGCCGCCGATGACGAACGACCAGATCACCGCAGGGCCGGCGACGGGCACCGCCTGGGACAGGATGAAGAAGATTCCCGTGCCGAGCGTCCCGCCGACGCCGATCATCGTCAGCGAGAAGAGGCCGATGCTGCGTCTGAGCACGGCCTCACCCGTGCCCGGTGGGGGCGTCGTCGGTTTTCTGCGCAGCAGTTGCTGAGCGATGGTGGGCATACCAGTCTCCTTCGATTGGTGGGGGTTCGGAATTCTCAGTCGGGTCGCGTCACCCGGAACCACACGACTCCGGGGTCGGCCGCACCGCGGACATGGCCGGACGGGGAAGCGGCGACCGCCTGGAGGAAGGCAACGGTCTGCGCCGTGATCTCCTCGCCGGGGATGAGGTTCGGTATCCCGGGAGGGTACGCGGCGAGTGTATCGGCCGAGACGCGTCCGACCGCTTCGACGGCCGGCACGAGCTCGGTGCCGGCGAAGAAGGCGTCGCGGGGAAGCATGCGAAGGGGTCCCGACGCGGGCAGCGCGGGGAAGGGGTGGGCACCGCCGGCCGAACGCTCGGCGTCGGCCTCCGCCGAGTCCACCGCTGCGATGAGCGCCCCATGCGCCCTGACCAGGTCTGGCGTCTTGCCCGCGCCGATGAGCGCGACCAGGGTGGTCGCGGTCGACATCTCGAAGAAGATTCCGTCGGCGTCGCTGAGGCGCTGCCGTAACCAGTGACCGCTGAGCCCAGTGCTCGACACGTCGATCGCGACGCGCAACGGGTCGACGCCCACGATGTCGTCGAACGTGACGAACCCGTCGCTGAGCACGCCGAACCGCGGGTCGGCCCGCAGCGCCTCCCGCAACGCGTCGGCGACCACGATCGACCGGCCGATGAGATCGGCGCCGGTGGCGAGGGAGTGCCGCGCGATATCGAGCGACGCCAGCAGCAGTGCCGATGTGGAGGTCGAGGCGGTGATCGAGACCGCCCGTTCGATCAGAGGTTCGAGCGCATCGGCGAACGGGCCGTCGCCGAGATGAAGCATGGCGGATTGCGTGAGGGAGCCGCCCAGCTTGTGAGTGCTCGAGACCACCAGATCGGCGCCCAGTCGTGTCGGCGATTCCGGAAGGTCCGGATGGAAGCCGAAGTGCGGTCCCCAGGCGCCGTCGACGATGAGCGGCGCGCCGTGGGCGTGCGCCACCTGTGCCAGACCGGCGACGTCTGCGACCGATCCGAAGTAGCTGGGCGAGACGACGTAGACGGCGTCTGCCGGGTGCCCGGCGCTCGCCGCTGCGGTCAGCGCCTCCCGGAGGGACGCAGGCGAGACACCGTGCGCGACGCCGTGAATGGTATCCAGCGATGGCATGACGAACGAGGGCGCCAGTCCGGCGGAGAGGACGCCGTCGCTGAAGCTGGAGTGCGCGCTCCGCTGGGACAGGATGTTCTCGCCGAGCCCTCGTACCGCGAGCGCGGCGATCCGGTTCGCCTGCGACGCGCCGCCGGTCAGGAACCAGGTGCGGCGCGCACCCCACGCGTCCGCCGCCAGCTCGAGCGCGAGGCTCAGCGGAGAGTCGTCGCCCAGATCGATGCCCTCCACCAGCATGGGGACGTCGAGCTCCAGTGGCCGCGGACCGAGGAACCCGGCGAGGCGTGCGCTGAGGCCGAGTTCGTCCCCTCCGTGGCCCGGCACCATCAGCGAGAGGGGTGCGCGTGCCGCGTGACGCTCCAACGCATCGGCGTACGGCGTCTCCCACTGTGGGAGGTCGGCGGCAGGCGGTCGCAGACGGAACCGGTCGACTGCCGACGAACGCGTGAGGGACATTCCTCCATGGTCAGGGTGCCGCCGCCCGGCGAGAACCCCCAAAGTCCGCTCGACCCACATAGAGTGTATGTGGCTCACGACGACGACACACCACTACGACAGGGCATCCGATGGCAGATCTGCGGCAGTTCGAGGCGCTCAAGGCGGTGCACGCCGAGGGCTCGGTCACCGCGGCGGCCCGGCGTCTGGGCTGGGGCCAGCCGACGGTCGACTACCACCTGAAGAACCTGGAGAGGCTGGTCGGATCCCCCCTCCTGGTGCGCTCGCCCCGCGGCAGCAGGCTGACCCCTGTCGGCATGCTGCTCCTGGATCGCGCGCAGCAGATCCTGACGCTCAGCGAGCGGGCGATCGGTGACGCCCGCGAGTTCAGCGAGCTGGGGCGTGTGCGGCTGCGGTTCGGGACGTTCGCGACGGCGGCGGCGACCATCCTGCCGTTCGTCGCAGCCTCCGTCGGTGACCTCGGGATCGAGATCGACGCGACGGTCGAGGAAGTCCCCGACCTTGTCGACCGGATCAATCGGGGTGCTCTCGACGCCGCGCTCGTCTACACGGTGCCCGGCTACGAGCTGCCGTTCCGCCCGAACGTGGAGGCGATGGAGGTGTACCGCGACCCCCTGATGCTCGCGCTGCCCGCGGGACATCCGCTCGCATCGCGGCCGGCGATCGATCTCGCCGCCCTGCTGTCGCTCCGCGGTGAGCGCTGGGTGTTCGCCACCTCGGCGGACGACGCGATCGACCGCGTCCTCGCCGACGCGTTCGCGGCAGAGGGACACGCGATCGACGTCGCGATCCGGACCGACGACTTCCAGGTCCTCCTCGGGATGACGGCCGCTCGAATGGTGGTGGGGGTCATCCCGAATCTCGCGACAACCGCCGAGCACCCCGGCATCGTGCTGCGACCGATCAACGACCCGTCGTTCGTGCGCTCGATCCTCGTGGCGACGGCATCCCCGGAGGACGCGAGCCGTCGCCCCTCGCCCGCCGTGCGCCATCTCGTCGCGGCGGTGCGAGACGGATTCGCCGGCGTGACCAAGGGCTCGCAGAGCCCGCCGCCGAGGCACTGAGCCGGATCGTGGATGGGCTGGGTGCGATGGGCGACTAGTGGCCTTGCGCGAGGGCCTCCGCCGCACTCTCGTACCAGGCGCCGGCCGGAGGGCCGCCGTTGCAGGGGCCGTCGCTCGCGCCAGGATGTTTCACCCACAGCAGGGCGTCGAGCTTGGCCGTGGCCGACTCGGTGATCTGCGGGTTCTGGCCGAGGGCCGCGGCGGGCGGGTTGCACCAGGTGCCGGTCCAGCCGTTCCAGTTGCGCGACACGTCGATGACGAAGTGCTTCCAGCCGACGCGGGAGGAGACCTTGCCGGCGTAGTCGCGCTCGGCCTGGGTCCCGTCGAAGTTGGAGACGTTCGTGAAGAAACCACGAGCACCGGCGATGCCCGCGGTCCGGAGATAGCCGGCCTGCACGTCCGGGGTGAGCCATCTGGCGTTGCCGCCGTCGAGATAGGTGGACAGCCCGGCGCCTGCCAGGATGCCGACCGCAGCGGCAAGGAGCGGCAGTCTCGACGCGGCGACGCCGGCGCACTTCGCACTGGACAGCATGGCGAGCGAGTCCGGCTCGATGAGCACGACAGCCCGACTCCCCGCCAGCGCGGCCGCCACCAGACGGTTCCAGTCGAGATACTGGTCGGCCGAGAGACCACCCGCCGAGTAGCCCCCGCAGTCGCGGTCAGGGACCGCGTAGGTGACGAACACCGGTGTCGCGCCCTGGGCGGCGGCTGCCCGCAGGTGGCGCTGGATCACGCTGACCAGGAGCGTCGGCGTGTACCAGTCGCCCAGCCAGACCGCGGTCGGCTGGCTCGCGATCCGTCCGATGAGCGCGGCCCTGGCCGCGTCGCCCTGTGCGGTCAGCGACTCGTACGCCCGCTGCGCGTCGCTGGTGGGGTCGACGTAGAGCCGGGTGCCGAAGGCGGGGAGCTCGTCAGCGCCGGCGGCGGGGACCGCGGGCGCTCCCACGAGCGCAGCCGTCAGCACGACTGTGCTGATCAGCAGGGCGGCCGGTGTGCGCATACCGGAACTATCGGCCGCGCAGCGTTCGCGGTCAGCCGTGGCCGACCGGCAGTCACCGGGATGGCGGCGTCCGCCGCGCGAACCGAGCGGACCGCCCATTGCCACGGACGATCGGATGTCCGAGACTATCCTCACCCGATGTGGCCAGCGCAAGGGGGCACGATGCCGAGTCGGACCGGACACCGGACCTTCCGCAGGCGGTCCCGGGCGATCGTGTGCGCCGCGCTGGCCCTCGCGCTGGCTCCGGCGTTCCTGGCGCTGGATGCGCCCGCGGCTCAGGCGACCTTCGCCAGCCAGTGCGCGTCGCCCACGCGCATCCTCGACCCCGGCCCGGCCGCGATCACGGTGGCCCCGGGGGAGACCGTCCTGCTGGCGGGTGGCTCGTTCACCGGCGGAGTGAACGCGCTGCCGTCGGGGGCGACCCTGTGTGTGGCACCGGGCGCGAGCCTCACCCCGCCCTACATGAACAATGCGACAGGGTCGCTCGTCATCGCCGCGGGCGGCAGCACGGCGATGCCCTTCATCGCCGTGGGGTCCGGATTCGACCTCCAGGTCGAGGGCGATGCCACGTTCGCGGGCCTCAACATCAACGGTTCCGCAACCGTGCAGGTGGCGCCCGGCGGCACGTTTACGGTGAGTGGTTCGTTCTCCCCCGGGACCGGCGACATCCGCAACCAGGGGAGCATGCACGTCGCCGGGGCGATGAATCTGAACTCGGCGGTACAACTCATCAACGAGGGAACGTTGGTGGTGGATGCGGCGGAGACGGTGAACGGCTCCCTCACCAACACCGGGACGATGAGTGTCGCCGGCTCCCTCACCGTCAACGGACCCGGGACCTTTCAGAACGGATGCGCGGTCCAGGTATCCGGGGATCTCAGCAACGGCGGCCAGGGGTCGGTGAACGAGGGCGTCGTGATCGTCGACGGGTTGTTCACTAACAACGGCGGCTGGTCGCAGAGCACGAGCGGGACCATGGCGGCCGCTCGGCTCAGCGACGATGGACGCGTGACCGGCTTCGGCCAGTACCGATTCACCGGGGCGACCAGCATGCAGGGGTCGTTCGTCGGCGACTCCGCCAGCGCTCCGATCGTCGTGGACACGACGGCCCCGGCGGGGCAGTTCTTCGACATCCAGACCGGAACGGTCGGGAACCTGGTCCGCGGAGTGGTCTCGAGCCCGATCCTGGCGACCTACCCGGCGCCGGAATGCTCGCTCGTGCGGCCCTCCGCCGACCTCCAGATCAGTAAGACCGGGCCGGCGACCGTCCTCGCCGGGGGATCGGTGACCTACGCCATCCAGGCGGCGAACCTCGGCCCGGGAACGGCGGACGCGGTCACGGTCGTGGACACGCTGCCGGCGGGCTTCACACCCACGTCGGTCTCCGCCGGGGGAGTGATCGGAGCGACGACGGTCAGCTGGGACCTGGGCTCGCTCGGCCCGGGTGCACTCGTGCCGCTCTCCATCACCGGGACGGTGAACGCGGCGACCGGCGCGACACTGCTCAACGTCGTTGCGGGGACGTCGAGGACGCCCGACCCGGATCCGGGCAACAACGACGGCTCCTCCGAGGCCGCGCGCACGTCGACCATCGTGGAGCCGTCCCCGCCGCCGAACCAGCCCCCGACCGCGTCGGATCAGACCCTGCAGGGCACCACCGGTCGCATCCTCCTGGGTCGCGCGGTCGCCACCGATCCGGACGCGGATCAGACGCTCACCTTCACGACCATCACCTCGCCGCAGAACGGCACCATCGTCATGCTCCCGGGAGGAGGGTTCGCCTACCGCGGGCAGTCCGCGTTCACGGGCGTGGACACGGTGAAGTTCCAGGCCTGCGACAACGGCGTCCCGGTGGAGTGTGCGCAGGCGACGTTGACGTTCGAGATCTTCCCGGTCGCGTCGGACGATCTCGCGGAGACCTTCCGCGACCAGCCGGTGCAGATCCCGCTCGTTCCAGGCGACTCGACACCCGGCGCAATCCTTTCGCCGACTCCGGTGACGCCGCCGGACCACGGGACGGTCGTCCTCGACCCGATCACTGGGGTCGCCACGTATACGCCCGCGAACGGGTTCGTGGGCACCGACCGGTTCGTCTTCGCGGTGTGCTCGCCGACCGCCCCGCAGCTGTGCGATTCGGCCACAGTGACGATCACGGTCCTGCGGCCGAACTCGCCGCCGGTGATCGACGATGCCCTCCTGCGCACGACGACCGGCACCGCAGTCCAGGGAGCGCTCGCGATCACCGATCCGGAAGGGGACGCGGTCACTCTCGTCACCGGGGTCCCGCCGCGGAGCGGAACGGCGACGGTGGATGCGTCGGGCACGACCACCTACACGCCGCTCCCGGGATTCGCCGGGCGCGACTTCTACACCGTGATCGGCTGCTCCGCGGGCCAACCCGACCTGTGCACCCAGGCCACGGTGACGGTGGAGGTGGTCCCGGTCGCCCTGGACGACGCCGTCGAGACGCCGGCTGGGCAGGCGGTGACCATCACGGCGCTGGCCAATGACCGCGGCACCGTCCTCGATCCGACCATCGCCGTGGCAGCGGGACACGGAAGCGTCCGCCTCCAGGGCCGCGACTTCGTCTACACGCCGGGCCCGGCATTCGCCGGCATCGACCGGTTCACCTACGAGATCTGCGCCGCGGCCGGAGCCGACCTGTGCGCACGCGCCGTCGTCACCATCACGGTTCTCGCACCGGTGCCGCCCACACCCGGCCCGACGGCGCCACCGGACACCTCGGGGCAGGGATCCGGTTCGGACCTTCCTGCCACGGGTTCGGACGAGGCGGGCCCGACAGCCTGGGCGCTCCTGCTGATCGCCGGCGGCGGCATCTTGGTCGGGACGGGCAGGACGATCCGGAGGCGTCGGGCGCATTAGCGGCCACCTGGGATGGCGCCTAGGGTGGGCGGCATGCGCGTAGTGGTTTCGGTCGACATGGAGGGCGTTGCCGGTGTCGTCGACCGGTCGGACATCGCCCCGGGCACTCCCGGCTGGGAGCGAGCACGCGAGTTGATGACCGACGAAGCGTCCGCCGCGGTGCGCGGCGTCTTCGCGGCAACCGCGGACGCCGAGGTCACGGTCTGCGATTCGCACGCGAAGGGCCAGAACATCCTCCCCGCCAGGCTGGATGCGAGGGCTCGGCTGATCCGCGGAACTCCCCGCCCGCTGGACATGGTGGCCGGGGTCGATCGGGGAGTCGATGCGGTCCTCCTGATCGGGTATCACGGCCGAGCGGGCCTCGCCGACGCCGTTCTTCCCCATACCCTCAGCGGCCGAACCGTCGACGCCGTGCGAATCGACGGCATCGTCCTGGGCGAGATCGGCCTGAGCGCGGCCGTGGCGAGCTCCCACGGAGCGAGAACCGCCCTGGTCACCGGGGATGACGCCGCAACTCGAGAAGCCGCGGCCCTCCTGCCGGGCGTCGCAACGGTCACGGTGAAGCGAGCCCTCGGCGTCCGGGCGGCGGACAGCGTCCATCCCGCCGTCGCCTGCTCGCTGATCGAAGCCGCCGTACCTGACGCGCTCGCATCCACGCAGGTCCCCGGCGGCCCGATGTTTCCCGACCTGGTGGACCTCGAGGTGGATGTGCGGCTGACGGAGATGATGGAACGGCTGCTCCTCATCCCGGGATCGGAACGTCGTGGCCCACGGACGTTCGGCTATCCCGGTATCGATCTGCTCACCGCCTACGGTTTGGTCGGCCTCGTCGCCGACATCGCCGAGATCGCCTGACCGAGACCGGGCACGACCGCGTCCTCACTCCGTGAGAGTCGCCCGCCGGGCCGCCGCGTAGACGTGGGAGTAGTGGAGGTAGGACTCGCCCACCCTGCGCTGGAGTTCGCTGCCGTCGATCCGGCCGGCGAGTTCGTCGGCGAGCGGTTGTTCCCAGATGCTGCGGCCCACGGCGTACCCGACGAACCCGTCGATGGACGCGGCGACCTGTAGCCAGTGATCCAGGTGCGGCTCGTCCGAGTCGCGTCCGAGGACGATGCAGCCGACGTGCGATCGGCCGCCCTCCCGTGCCGCGGCGGCCACCATGGCGGCGTCGAGGGCGGCGTTGTAGCCCTCCAGCTTCCAGATGTCCGGTTCCACCCCGTGAGCGTGGAATTCGCGCAGCAGCTCCACGGTGAGTCCTGGGCGGATCGCGTCGTCGTAGTCATCCGTGGGAGTGGGTGACGCGTCGGGGACGAGCAGCTCGATGATCAACGGGATTCGGGCCTCACGGAGGCGGGCGCTCACCAGGGCGAGGTGGTCCTGCTGGAGACGCCGCTTCTCGTCATCGAAACCGGGGTTGTCGCGGACCAGCACCTTCGCCGCATCCGGACCGAACCGGGCCAGGTGGTCGAGCCACTCGCTCGAGTCGAACCCGCCGTATTCGAGCTGGAAGAAATCCTGACCGGAACGCTCGATCGGCATGATCAGAGTGAAGCCGGCCTGGCGAGCAGACCTCGCGACCTCCGCGCCGTACCGTTCGTCGACCAGGACGCCCGGGCGTCCCTCAGGCAAGCCGCCTATCGCCGCCGCGGCGCCCTCGAACACCGCGAGCTTGTCCGCCGCGATGCGGATCCGTTCATCCGGCGTCGGGTCGCCTGCGATCCCGTAGACCTTCTTGGCCAGCGAATCGCGATGGTCCATCGCCAGGATGAAGAGCGGAGGGGCGCCCTCCGCCGTCAGCGTGCTGTCAGCGCTCATGATCGCATCCTCTCAGGGCGAATGCAGTACGCGCGACGCGTTCCCCCCGGCGCTCATGCTCCGGGTCAGGCGCCGGCGGTGATTGCGACCGTCACGAGAATGCTCACGAGCGCGGCGGCGACGAGGAACAGTGTCGTCGCGGCGATGAGACGGCCGCCGGCGATGGGGGAGCGGTCGCCGTCCTGGGTGAGACTCTCGTGGTGGCGTCGGTAGCGGCGCTGGATCGCGACCAGCAGGGCCGCGGCCGCAGCCACCCCGATCAGGCCGGGGATGACGGCCCACGCTCCGAGGGTCTCGGGCAGGATGCGCGCGGCGACGAGCGATCCTCCCAGGAGCGCCAGTCCGGTGCGACGCCAGGCGAGGGCGGTCCGTTCGGGCTGCAGCCCCGGGTCGAAGACGCCGCTCATCGCACGAGGACGCCCACGAAGACGAGAACGCCGACGGCGACCACCGCGACGGCGAGGACGAGGGTGAGGGGCGCGGACGGGAGCGGCATGCCCATCCGGAGTGCCCGTTCGCTGCTCTTCCAGCCGAACCAGGCCTGCAACGGTGTCAGCAGTCCCGCGATCAGCAGGATGAGGGATGCGGCCAGCCGGAAACCGGGATGGATGCCGAGTCCGAGCGCTTCCAGGGCGACACCGCCGGCGAGAAAGGCGAGGCTGGTTCGAATCCACGCGAGGAAGGTGCGCTCGTTGGCCAGGCTGAAGCGCGCGTCCGGCTCGGTGCCGACGCTGAAGACGGAGGCGGGGAAGCGCTTGTCGTTCATCGTGGTCATCCTCTCAGAGCTCAGTGCCCCGCTGATACCGTCGAGTGGTGAACCGGACGGACCGCCTCTACGCGCTCGTCGAGGAGCTGCGAGCCGTCGCTCCCCGCCCCCGAAGCGCCCGCTGGCTGGCCGCCCGCTTCGAGGTCAGCCCCCGGACGATCGAGCGCGACCTGTCCGCGTTGCAGCAGAGCGGGGTGCCGATCTGGGCGGAGCCCGGCCGGACGGGAGGCTACTGCCTCGACGCGACCCACACCCTCCCTCCGCTCGGCCTCACCGTCGACGAGGCGCTCGCCGTCGTCGTTTCGCTCGGCATGCTTGCCGAGAGCCCGTTCAGCGCGGCCGCGCGATCGGCTCTGCGGAAGCTCGTCGCCGTCACGGACGACCGGACTTTCGCCGAGTCCGCCGACCTGGCCTCCCGAGTGCATCTGCTGGAAGCGCCGCGGGAATCGCCGCTCCTCCCTGCGCTCGGAGAGGCACTGCGGACCGGCCGGGTGCTCGAGATCACGTACACGGATCGCGACGGGACGACGACGTCGCGCGCCGTGGAGCCGATGGCGTGCATCGGCAAGGACGGCGACTGGTACCTCATCGCGTGGTGCCGGCTGCGCGACGGCGTTCGCGCGTTCCGCGGCGACCGCATCTCGGCCATGGCACCGACGGACGAGACGCCCCCGCGCCGCCGGCTCCGGCCCGACGAACTGGGCATCGTGCGAGGGCGGCTCCGGGCGATGGAACCGCGCGAGCTCTTGTCGTAAACACCGACAGGACGCTGTCGCCACCGCCGCCGATGATGGAGCCCGTCGGGCACAGCGCCCGGCGGAAAAGGACATCATGAACCTCGCATCCATCCGCATCATCACCGACGACCTCGACCGGCTCGTCTCCTTCTACGAGTCGGTGACGGGCGTGCCCGCCGTGCGGCCGGCGCCGGTCTTCGCCGAGTTCCGGACGCCCACGGGAACGCTCGCGATCGGGACGCCGGCCACGGTGGCCATGCTCGGCGACCGAGCGCCGAGACCGGCGAGCAACGACACGGCGATCATCGAGTTCCTGGTGGATGACGTGGACGGCGAGTTCGCCCGGTTGCGGGAGACGCTCACCGACGTGGTGCTCGCACCGACGACGATGCCCTGGGGGAACCGCTCGACGCTCATCCGGGACCCCGATGGGAACCTGGTGAACCTGTTCTCGCGGCCCGGCGATCGGATTTGACCTCAAGCGCTTGAAGTCTGTTGGGATGGTCGTCATGACCACGTTGACCATCCAAGCGGCGTCGCGCCAGAGCGGGCTCAGCGAGCCGACGCTGCGGTACTACGAGGATGTCGGCCTCCTGGGGCCGATCTCCCGCGACGAGCACAGCGGACACCGCCGCTACACAGAAGCGGACCTGGACGAGGCGCAGGTGCTCGCGTGCTTGCGCGCGATGGGCGTCGGCATCGACGACATGCGCGCCTATCAGGCGAACAGGCGGCGCGGGAGGGAGGCGGCGGGTGAGCAGCGGGACATCCTGCTGCGCCACGCCGACCGCGTCGAACGGCAGATCGCGACCCTCCGCGTCCACCTCGACTACCTGCGGGTGAAAGCGGAGCTCTGGGATGCGCGCGACCGAGCCGACGACGTCGCCGAAGCCGGCGCGCGATCCGCACTCGAATCCATCCTTCCGGCCCTCGAGGAGTCCTTCCGATGAACACCACACCCACCACTCTCGTCACGGGCGGGACCGGCTACCTCGCGACGCGGCTGATCGCCGACCTCCTTGCGTCCGGCACCGACGTCCGCACGACCATCCGCTCGCTCGACCGCGGCGAGGAGGTCCGCGCAGCGGTCCGCCGCACGGGAGCCGACGATGCGGGGTTGTCGTTCGTGGCCGCCTCGCTCACAGCTGACGACGGCTGGCGCGCCGCGCTCGACGGCATCGAGGACGTCTACCACGTTGCTTCGCCGATGATCCAGACCGCGAACGCGCAGGAGGTCGTCGTTCCCGCCCGCGACGGATCGCTCAGGGTGCTGCGCGCAGCACGTGACGCCGGTGCGCGACGGGTGGTGCTCACGTCGTCCTTCGCGGCGGTCGGGTACTCGCCGAAGCCGGTCCGCGAGTACGACGAGACGGACTGGACGGACCCGGAGACCCCGGGACTCCCCGCCTACCCGCTGTCGAAGGCGGTCGCCGAGCGGGCCGCGTGGGATTTCGTCGGATCGGAGGGGCGCGGACTCGAACTCGCCGTCATCAACCCGACCTGGATCGCAGGCCCCACCCTGACGTCATCGGCCCGCTCCTCCTTGGCCGTCTTCACGGGGATGCTCGACGGAACGATGACGACGGTCCCTCGGCAGCGCTTCGGGATGGCGGACGTCCGGGATGTCTCGTCGGCGCATCTCGCGGCGATGACCACGCCGGAGGCCGCAGGCAAGCGCTATCTCGTGCTCGCCGACGGGCCCACGATGACGTTCCTGGACGTCGCGAACGTGCTGCGCAGCGAGTTGGGCGAACTCGCCTCGCGCGTCCCCACCGAGGAGGTGCCCGGCGAAGAACCGGCACCGCTCGTCATCCACAACGAGCGTGCCAAGCGCGAACTCGGCCTCCGCCCGCGGCCTGTCGTCGAGACGATCGTCGAGACCGCCCGCAGCCTCCGGGACCTGGGACTGCTCGCCGCCTAGCGGCTCGCGCGGTGCGGCTGCGGCATTCCGGCTGCGGTGGACGGGAAACGCTCGACTCCCGCCACCCGCAGCAGGTCGAGCTTGGCTGCATCCTCGCTGCCGGGAACGGCCGTGTAGACGACGATCCGCAGGTCGCCGTCCGGCACGGTCAGCACGTCGCAGTCGACCGTGATCGGCCCGACGAGGGTCTGCGTCATCGTCTTGCGGCTGGAGCGATGGGCGGCGACGCGCGCGACGGTCCAGCGGCGCTCGAATTCGGGCGAGTCCGTACGGAGGCGGGCGATGAGGCGCGCGAGGTCCGGGTCATCCGGGTACCGGCCGTGGGCCTGACGCAGGTCCGCCACGAGGTCGCTCGAGAACTCCTCCTGATGGATGTCGTCGAACTCGACCGTGGTGTGGCCGTGCATGAAGTGCCGCCAGACCAGATTGCGCTCGAAACCGGTCGTCTCGGAGGGATCCTTGAGCAGCGCGGCCCAGAGCGGGTTCCACAGGAGGAAGTCCCACGAAGCCGTGAAGACGGCCAGCGGCACATCCCCGATCCGGTCCAGGATGCGCTGGACCCCCGGGGTGAGATGCTGCGGGATGCGCGCGGCGGGCGACGGGAGCGCTCCGGCGACGCGGAAGAGGTGGTCCCGTTCCTCACGGGTCAGCCGCAGCGCGCGGGCGAGCGCTCCGAGCAGCTGCGGCGAGGGATTCGTGGCACGGCCCTGCTCGAGCCGCACGATGTAGTCGACGCTGACGCCGGCGAGCGTCGCCAGCTCTTCCCTGCGAAGGCCGGCCGTTCGCCGGCCCGGGCCTGCCGGAAGCCCCACCTCCGCGGGATCGACGCGGTCGCGCCATGACCTCAGCACGGCTCCGAACTCGCTCATGCGGCCATCGTACGGCGGGTCGGCGCGCACATGCTGGTACTGCCGGTACCCCCGACCACCGATGCCTGGGCGTTGCGACGGGAGACGCGCAGGATCGAACCATGACGACGACACTCATCACAGGAGCAAACCGCGGCCTCGGCCTCGAAGCGACCAGACGACTCATCGATGCGGGACACACGGTCTATGCCGGGATGCGCGACCTCTCCGCAGCGGGCGCCGCGCGCGATCTCGGCGCTATTCCCGTCGCCCTGGATGTGACAGACCAGGCGAGTGTGGAGGCAGCGCTCGCGTCGCTGAGCTCGCTCGATGTGCTGGTGAACAACGCCGGCGTGCTCGGCGACTCGTTGCAGGGAGTGGACGACCTCGATGCGCAGGCCATGCTCCGGACGCTCGACACGAACGTGCTCGGCGTGGTCCGCGTCACCCAGGCGGCGCTGCCGCTGCTACGGCAATCGGACCGCCCGGTCATCGTGAACGTCGCCTCCGGTGTCGGCTGGCCGCGCTGGCTCGCAACGCCCGGTCACGACGAGTACCCGGTGCGCGGCATCCCGTACGCGGCGTCGAAGGCCGCGGTCATCGCGCTCACCGTGCAGTACGCGAAGAGCCTCCCGGAGTTCCGCGTGAACGCGAGCGATCCGGGCTACACCGCCACCGAGTTCAACGGGTTCAGCGGGCACCAGACCGTCGAGCAGGGTACCGACGCCACCGTACGGCTCGCCACGATCGGCCTGGATGGGCCGACCGGCGAGTTCCACAACCGGGAGGGGCGCATCGAGTACTGAGGGCAGGAAGGGCGCTCAGCGGTCGAACTGCTCCCAGTGACCCTCGCTGATGACGTCGACGCGCCCACCGACGACAGAGATCGCCGTCTGGTCGTCGATCGCGTAGGAGCGGCCCGGGATGCGCTCCGCCCAGCGCCGGGCGGCTTCGAGCGTGTTCTCCGTCCAGCCGGGGTAGTCGAGGTGCGGGAAGATCGAGAAATCGGTGAGGCCGAGGGTCTCGTCGGGTCCGTCCGGCTGCCAGTCGAGGAACTCTCCCCCCACGCGCGGGGTCAGCACCATGCTGCCCGCACTCACTCCCACCCAAACGGTGTCGGGGAGCTCGGAGAGCAGTGCGGCGAGACCCGACTGCTGCATCCACGTGACGAGGTATCTCGCGTCGCCGCCGTCGACGAGTAGCACGTCGGTCTCGCGCACCCACGGCATCCAGCGCTCCTCGGCGAGGCTCGGCAGCGCGGTCAGCTCCAGCACTCCGACGGACTTCCATCCCAGGCCGACGAGGCCGGGGTCGCCGTCCCAGTCGCCCGCGATCGACTTCCAGACGGTCTCCGGGCTGCACGCGGGCTGTCCCCACTGCGCGGTCGGGATGAACAGGGCCGTGCTCTCGGCGATCGGCTTACCGAGCATCCCGACCAGCGCCTCCCGGATGCTGTCGTTCGTGACGCCGCCCGACGTGAGCAGCAACTTCATCCTCGACCTCCCCAGCGACGCGCGAAATCGAACCCATCGTACGGCGGGGGTCGGCCTTTCTCCGCCGATATGCTCTTTTCCATCGCCTCGACATCCCTGCTTCAGCCGATCTCGGCCGGGTTCGTCGCTGCCATCTCCGGTTTCGCGTCGTCGTTCGTCATCGTCGTCGCCGGGCTGCGCGCGGTCGGGGCCACCGACGCCGAGGCCTCATCGGGGTTGTTCGCGGTGTGCATCGCGATCGCTGTCGTGAGCACAGTCGCCGCGCTCTGGTTGCGCATCCCGCTGGCGATCGCGTGGTCCACGCCGGGTGCTGCCGTTCTGCTGGCCGCGGCCGGCGGCCACACCCGGTTCTCGGATGCCGTCGGTGCGTTCCTGGTGTCGGCGGCACTCATGGTGCTCTGCGGGCTGTGGCGGTGGCTGGGCCGCGCGATCGCGAGCATCCCGAGGCCGCTGGCCAGTGCGCTGCTCGCCGGGGTGCTGCTGCCCATCTGCCTGGCGCCGGTGCAGGCGGTCGCCACGCTGCCGCAGTATGCGGTCCCGATCGTGGTCGTCTGGCTGGTGCTGTTCCGGCTCGCGCCGCGGTGGGCGGTGCCGGCTGCCATGATCGTGGCCGTCGGGGCCATATTGGTGGCCGCCGGAACCGGGTGGATCGGTCGGGCCGCGATCTCACCGCAGCTCGTGTTCGTCGCGCCCACCTTCGACCCGTTCACGATCCTGAGCGTTGGACTACCGCTGTTCGTGGTGACGATGGCCGGCCAGAACGTGCCCGGGTTCGTGGTGATGCAGACCTACGGCTACGTCGCGCCGCCGCGGTTCTCGCTGGTGGGCCAGGGCCTCGGTTCGGCGGGTGCGGCGATGTTCGGCGGCCATGCGATCAATCTCGGTGCGATCACCGCGGCGATCATGGCATCGCCCGAGGCGTCGCCCGATCCATCCCGGAGGTGGATCGCGACCCTCACGAATGGTCTGCTGTACCTCCCGCTCGGTGCGGCCGCGGGCTTGGCCACTGCGCTGATCGGTGCGGCCCCCGCGATCCTTGTCACCGCGGTCGCCGGTCTCGCAGTGCTCGGAGCGCTCGTCAGCAGCATCGTCAGCGCGCTGGAGGACCCGCGGCACCGGATTGCGGCGATCGTGACGTTCCTCGTCGTCGTGTCCGGGATTGTCGTCGGCGGAATCGGATCGGCGCTGTGGGGCCTCCTCGCCGGCGCGATCACGATGTGGTGGCTTTCCTGGACGCGCCCAAACGCTGACGCGTAGGCATTCGCCGAGGTGCACGTCGTGGTCGGTATTCACGCGGAATTACCGCCACGACGTGCACTTCGACGCGCCGTTGCGGCGGGTGCGCGCATGATGACGACGAGTACGGAAGGCCGGCGACGCGAGGCAGCGCGCGTGATCGGCGCAGTGACGGAGTGGGCGAACAGGGAGCCCGACATCCGGGCGGTCGCTCTCGTCGGGTCGAACGCGCGCGGTACAGAACAGCTGGAGAGTGACGTCGATTTTATTCTGCTCTGCGACGACCCCGACGTCGCCGCGGGCTCGATGTGGTTCTCCCGGTTCCAACCGAGGGCACGATTGGTGCGTACGACGACGGCACGCTCACGCCCGCTTCCGACGCGTCACGTGAGGACGCGTAGAGCGCGCCGTGCCGTGTCGCCCGATCCTGAGAGCCTCCGCAGCCGCTCTTCACCTCGGAGTCGCTTGGAGTTCATCCGGATGTCGACGGGGGCTCCGAACCTGCTGTCTGTCGTTGCGGCCGTCTGGGGCCGGCGCTCACGGAGGATCCGATGCCCATTCGCACTCGCAAGACGTTCCTGATCGCTTCCGGGATCATTGCCGTGACACTGTTCGGCACGGCTGCCGCGGTGGTCGCCCCGGACCTTCAGGACGGATGGCCGTATGCGTCGCCGCATCACGACGAGGATGCCAAGACCTTCACGCTGGCGGCCGTCGGCGATATCGCATGCGAGCCGGACGACGACGACAACGCGCTCAACCCGGCCGCCCTCAAGTGCGGAAGCCCGAGCCTGGGCGGCTACGACGCCGAGTTCGCCACGGCGAAGCAGACGGACGCGATGAAGCCGGATGCCGTCGCGCTGCTCGGCGACGAGCAGTACCAAGTGGGCAAGCTGAGCGACTTCGAGGGCTCGTTCGAGCAGGCGTGGGGCGGCCTGAAGTTCCTCGAGCGCCCGGCGCCCGGCAACCACGAGTACTACCCGTACACGAAGAAGGGCGACGCAGAAGCCGGCCAGAACGGCAACGGGTACTTCGCCTATTTCAACGGGCACGACCAGTCCGGCACCCCGAACCCCGCGGGGCAGGCGGGCGACGACACCAGCTCGAGTCAGGGGTGGTACTCGTACGATCTGGGCAACTGGCACATCGTCTCCCTCAATGTGGAGTGCAACTCTCCTGCGTTCGGGAACGACTGCTCGACCACCGACAGCGGACTTCTCGCACAGGAGACCCGTTGGCTCGCGGACGACCTGAAGCACAACCACAAGCAGTGCACGATCGCCTACTGGCACCAGCCGACCTTCACGGCGACCACCGCATCCACCGCGACCGTCCCGGCGTCTGCCTCGGGAGCAGGCGGTCAGGAGGGTCAGGTCGCAGACGCGTGGTGGACGATGCTCTACGCCAACCACGCGACTCTCATCCTCAATGGTCACGAGCACGCCTACGCGCGCTTCCAGCCCATGAACCCGGCCGGTCAGCCGGACCCGAAGCACGGCATCCGCGAGTTCATCGTCGGCACCGGAGGCGAGGCGCTCGACACCCTGGCGAAGAACCCCGACGGCAGCTTCGCGAATCCGAACGTGGTGACCGGCTACGACCAGGGATTCGGGACGATGAAACTGAGCCTCGGCCAGCACGGGTACTCCTTCTCCTATGCCCCGGCGCTGCAGGGCCCCGGACAGGACGCGTCGGCCCCGAACTATTCGGACTCCGGCTCCGGCACCTGCAACCGCTGACCGGCGAGGGCTCAGCCCCGTACAACGTTGTAGCGTGGTCACGGCGAGAAGAGAGGGCCGATGACCGCGACCTTGCACGATGTGAGCCGGCTGGCGGGCGTTTCCATCAAGACCGTCTCGAACGTCATCAACGACTACCCGTACGTCAGCGACGCCACTCGAGCGAAGGTGCTGGCCGCGATCTCCGAGCTCGACTACACGCCGAACCTCTCGGCGAGGAGCCTCCGGTCCGGCCGGACGAACGTGATCAGCCTGCTCATCCCCGAGCTGCGCAACGCCTACTTCGCGGAGCTGGCCGACTCGGTCATGCGGGAGGCCTCGAAGCACGGGCTCTCGGTGCTGATCGAGCAGTTCGGCAACGATCGCGAGAGCGAGCTGTCGGTGCTCCGTAACCGTGGAGGCCGGTCGGTCGACGGCATCCTGTACAGCGTCCTGACCCTGGACGAGTCCGACCGCGAGATCATCGCCGGCCTGAAGGCGCCGACGGTTCTCCTGGGTGACCGCATCTTCAACGGAACCACGGACCACGTCACGATGCAGAATGCGGAGGGCGCGCGCGCCGCAACGGCTCTCCTGCTGGATCGAGGCCGCCGGCGCATCGTCGCGCTGGGCGCCCATCCGGGTGAAGTGACCGGATCCGGCGGGCTGCGGCTGGCCGGCTACCGCGAGGCACTGCAGTCGGCGGGGATCGACGTCGACGAGCGCCTGATCCTTCCCGCGGGCACGTGGCACCGCGCCGACGGGGCCCAGGCGATCCGCGATTTCCTGAGCCGGGACATCCCCTTCGACGGCGTCGTCGCGTTCAACGACACACTGGCGCTCGGCGCCCTGCGCGTCCTGCAGGAGGAGGGATTCCGGGTGCCGGGGGACGTGGCGATCATCGGGTTCGACGACCTGGACGAGACGAACTACTCGATGCCGACCCTCTCGACGGTCGACCCGGGCCGCGACGCCATCGCCCGACGCGCTGTGGAGTTGCTGGTCCGGCGGATCGACGGGGCCGATTCATCTGGGGCGGAGGAGATCGCCGTCCCGTTCCGGATCATCGAGCGCGAATCCACGGCACTCACCGTCGCCGTCCCCTAAGCGGAGCCCAGCTTTCGGGACAACTCGGCTGCGCTCATCGCCACGTACCGGCCCAGCGCCTCCAGCCGGTCCCCGATCCGCGCTTTCGGTGCGCTGACGTTGATCGCTGCCACGATGCGCCCGCTGAGGTCGTGCACCGGCGCAGACGCCCCGACGACACCGTGCTCCAATTCTTCGTCGAGAAGAGCGAAGCCGCGTGACCGGATGCGGGCCAGCTCTTCGAGGAGCGTATCGAAGTCGGTGACCACCGCTTTATCCTCCGGCGGCGCAGGCAGCACGGAGAATCCGGAGGCCGCCATGATGGGGTCGGCGGGGCCGACGATGGGGAGGTCGTGGCCGTGCTCGGCGTACCACCGGGTGAGCGAAGCCGTGTCCCAGTCGCTCAGCAGAACCCGGCCGGATGGCGTGCGCCAGGCGGCGGTTGTCACTCCTTCCCAGCCGGTCGCGCGGAACTCGTGGGGGCTGAGCTCGCTCAGGATGGTCAGCACGTTTCCGCCGCGGAGCACGCAGAGGTGTGTGGTCTCACGCGTCGACTGCGCGATCCGCCGGAGGGCAGCCCGGGATTCGGCGACGAGCCGGCTCTCGGTGGTCCGGGCGGCGAGCGCGTACAACCGGGAGCCCAGCCGGTAGGTGAGCGTCGCCTCGTCCCGCTCAAGGATGCCGGCGTCGGCAAGGGTGGCCAGTGTCCGCGAGACGACCGCTTTGTCCCGGCTGGTCAGCTGGGAGATGCGGAGCACTCCGAGCCCGTGGTTCTGCATGGCCTCCGGCCCGCCGAGGAGTTCCAGGATCTCGATGTCGCGGGCCAGTCCCGAGGCGTTCCTGCGCGGCTCCGTCTGAGGCGTCATTCGGCCACCCTACGAGCCTGTTGCCATATACGCAACCAGCATTGGCGAAATGGCATCGATGCGTTCTATGGTGTGCGGGTACCACTCGACAGCCCCTCAACGAAGAGAAGGGACGATGCATGAACGCAGGCTTCAGCTTCGGATCGTTCGCAGAATTCCTCGGCGAACGCTGGAGCGACCTCCTCGACCTCACCGGCCAGCATCTGGTCGTCGTCCTCATCTCGCTCGTCATCGCCATGGCTGTCGGCGTGCTCATCGGCGTCGCGGTCTGGAACCGCCCGGTCTCCCGGACAACCGCTCTGACCGCGGCCGGGATCGCCATCACGATCCCGTCACTCGCGCTCCTGGCCCTCCTGTCCCCATTGCTCGGACTCGGCTGGGGACCGACGATCGTCGCGCTCGTCTTCTATTCGCTCCTCCCGATCATCCGGAACACTGTGGTCGGTCTGCGGGAGGTGCCGTCCGAGGTCGTCGAGTCGGCCCGGGGGATGGGCATGAGCCGCGGCCGCATCATGCTCACGACGCAACTGCCGATCGCGTGGCCGGTCATCGTCACCGGGGTTCGCGTGGCCGCACAGCTGACCATCGGCATCGCCGCCATCGCGGCCTACGTCGCCGGACCGGGACTCGGCCAGTACATCTTCAAGGGGCTGTCGTCGATCGGCTCCAAGAACGCCATCAACTACGCCGTCGCCGGCACTGTCGCGACCATCGTGCTCGCGCTCCTCGTCGACGGCGCCTTCATCCTGATCGCCCGCCACACCACCTCGAGGGGACTCCGTGCCTGAGCTGACCAACACCTCCGGAACCGCCGACATCACCAACACCGGGTTCCTTTCCGCACTCTCCCGCCAGTCCGCAGGCGTCGCCATCGAACTGGATGGGGTGACCAAGCACTATCCCGGCCAGCCCGTCGCCGCCGTCGAAGATTTCTCGATGCGCGTGGAGCCGGGCGAGCTCGTCATGTTCGTCGGCCCCAGCGGCTGCGGCAAGACCACGACCATGAAGATGATCAACAGGCTGATCGAGCCGACCTCCGGCAGCATCCGGATCGACGGCAAGGACGTGCTGTCGCTGAACCCGAACCAGCTCCGTCGCCACGTCGGCTACGTCATCCAGCAGATCGGGCTCTTCCCGCACCGCACCATCGCAGAGAACATCGCGACGGTGCCTCGGATGCTCGGCTGGTCGAAGGACCGCATCGCCGCTCGTGTGGAGGAGCTCCTCCAGACAGTGCAGCTCGATCCGGCGACGTTCGCCGGCCGCTACCCTCGGCAGCTCTCCGGCGGTCAGCAGCAGCGGGCAGGCGTCGCGCGGGCTCTCGCCGCGGATCCGCCGGTCATGCTCATGGATGAGCCCTTCGGCGCGACCGATCCGATCACCCGCGAGCGGCTCCAGGCCGAGTTCTTGCGGCTGCAGGCCGAGATCGGCAAGACGATCATCTTCGTCACGCACGACTTCGACGAGGCCGTGAGGCTCGGCGATCGGATCGCCGTGCTCAGCGAGCGGAGCCGGATCGAGCAGTTCGACACTCCCGCGAACATCCTCGCGCAGCCGGCGAACGACTACGTGGCGTCCTTCATCGGGCAGGGGGCGGCGATCAAACGGCTGACGCTGATCCCGGTGAGCGAGGCGCGGCTCACCAACACCGTCGAAGAGCGCGCTCCGCGCATCGACAGGACGGCGTCGTTGCGCGACGCGCTCGACCTCATCGTCCTGACCGGAAGTACGTCGGTGACCGTCGTGGATGAAGACGGGAGCGCGGTCGGCGCACTGGATCACGCGGCGATCTCCGCTGTGCTCGGGGTTCCCACCGCGGGCGTCGCACCGCGCGAGGGGTCGCGATGACCGCCGCACTGGACTGGAGCACGAACCGGGTCAGTACCGGGCGGCGCGTGGGGAACGCCGCCCGCAGGCTCGCCGCTCCGGTCGTCGTAGTGGTCCTGGTGGGACTGGTCTTCCTCTGGGTCTCCACGCTGCAACTCGACTCGATCGAGCAGCGGACCCTCAACCCGGAGTACATCACCGCCCGTATCCGTGAGCACCTCGTCCTCACCGTCGTCGCCTCGGCGCTGGTCGCCCTGCTCGCGATCCCGGCCGGCATCGCCGTCCACCGTGTGCGGGCGGGGTGGTTCCGTGCGCTGGTGCTCGGCCTCGGCAACATCGGCCAGGCGACCCCCGCGATCGGGGTCGTCATCCTGCTCGCCCTCATCTGGCAGACCGGCTTCCTGACCGCGCTGGTGGCGCTGGTCGCATACTCGTTCCTTCCTGTGCTGCGCAACACGCTCATCGGGCTGGAGCAGGTCAACGCCGACGCCAAAGAGGCTGCCCGCGGGATGGGCATGACACCGGGACAGGTGCTGCGGCAGATCGAGCTGCCGCTCGCGTCGCCCACCATCCTCGCCGGGCTGCGCACCTCGTTGGTGTTCTGCGTCGGCGTCGCGACCGTCGCCACCTTCATCAACGCGGGGGGCCTCGGCGACATGATCGTCAACGGCCTCAAGCTCCAGCGGTTCCCCGTGCTCCTGGTCGGCGCCGTTCTCGTCGCCGCCATCGCCATCCTGATCGACTGGCTCGCCGGGCTCGTAGAAGACATGGTCCGTCCACGCGGTCTGTGAGCACCGTTCCCACCCCCGATACACCCCCCGAAACACCCGCACAGTACCCACACAGAAGGAGAACCATGTTCACCAAGAGGCACCTCTCGGTCGCAGCCGCCATGGCCGCGGCAGCCCTGCTCATGACCGGATGTTCCAGCAGCGGAGCTGGAGCAGCCGGAAGCAAGGGCGACGAGCTCAAGGGGCTCACCGGTCAGATCGGCTCCAAGGACTTCTCAGAGCAGTACATCCTGGCTTACATCACCACCGACCTGCTCAACGCACACGGCGCGAAGCTGGAGGCCAATACGAAGCTCGTCGGCTCTGCGAACGTTCGCCAGGCGCTCGAGAACAAGCAGTTCGTCGGCTACTGGGAGTACACCGGAACGGCCTGGATCACCTACCAAGGCAACACCGCGCCGATCACCGACCCGCAGCAGCAGTTCGACGCCGTCAAGAAGGCCGATGCCGCGAAGGGGATCGCCTGGCTCGATCCGGCCCCGCTGAACAACACGTACGCTTTCGCCATCCGGTCTGCCGAGGGCAAGAAGCTCGGAGTCACGTCACTGAGCGACGTCGCGAAGCTGAAGTCGGACGCTAAGACGTTCTGCATCGAGAGCGAATTCTCGACCCGCGATGACGGCTGGCCCGGGCTGAAGAAGGCCTACAACCTGGACGTTCCCGACTCCAACGTCAAGATGCTCGACACCGGCATCATCTATACGGCGACGCAGAAGGGCCAGGACTGCAACTTCGGCGAGGTCTTCGCGACAGACGGCCGGATCAAGGCCCTCGGCCTGACGGTCATGAAGGACGACAAGAAGTTCTTCCCGGTCTACCAGGGCGCGTTCTCGATGCAGGAGTCCATCCTCAAGAAATACCCGGCGATCGCCGACATCCTGGCCAAGGTCTCGCCGAAGCTGACCACCGAGAAGATGCAGGAGCTCAACGCCCAGGTGGATGTGGACGGCGACGAGCCGGCCGATGTCGCCAAGAAGTTCTTGCAGGACGAGGGCCTGCTCTGATGACGGACGACCTCCGGATCGGCGAGAGCTTCGTCGGAGACGGTGTGAACGCCGCCCACATCAACACCGTCGCGGGTCCGCGCTCCGGGCCCGCGGGGGTGGCCTGGGCTTCCGCGCTCGCGTCCCCGAGCGCCGGGCACGTCCCCTTCGTGGCGGTGCTCGCGCCTTCGCTCCCGGTGAAGCCGCTCACCCTGTTCGTCACCAAGTCGGCACCGGCCGGCGACGAGCACGGCACCCTGATCTGGGGTCCGGCTCAGGCCGGGGTGGCTGCCGGGGTGGCGGACGCTGTCGCCGACGGCGTGATCCCCGCGGAGAACGCCGACACCGACGTGATCATCGCCGCCGTCTGGGTGAACCCGGGTGCGGATGACGCGGAGGCGGTGTATCGCAACAACCGCGCCGCCACGGCGAACGCGCTGCGCAACGGCGTGGAGGGCCTTCCCGCGCTCGACGACGTGCTCGCCGCCCGGCACCGCCCGGCCAACCCCTTCTATACGGCTCCCGCCTGACCGCCCGCGGCGGCGACCCGGGCACCGGCCTCCAAGGAAAAAGGAATATGACAGTACAGAACCCCACCGTCGGCTTCATCGGGCTCGGCAGCATGGGCAGCGGGATGACCCGCAACCTGCAGCGCGCAGGCTTCCCCCTCGTGGTTACGGACCTGCGACCGGAGGCGGCGGCCGAGCTCATCGCCGGGGGCGCCCGCTGGGCGGAGACGGCGGCGGAGATCGCCGCGTCCTCCGATCTGGTCATCACGATGCTCCCGACCCCGCGCCATGTCTCCGACGCTGTCAACGGCCCCAACGGCATCTTGGAGGGAATCTCCGACGGAGGCACCTGGATCGACATGTCCACATCGGTGCCGGAGGTCGCGAATGCGATCCGTGCGGCGACCGCCTCCCGCGACCTGCACATCCTGGACGCCCCGGTCAGCGGCATGTCGGTCGGCGCGGCCAACGGCACGCTGCAGATCTTCGTCGGCGGCGAGGCCGAAGACGTCGAACGGCTTCGGCCGGTGTTCGAGGCGATGGGCGATGCGGAGCGCATCCTTCATGTCGGTGGCCACGGCGCCGGCTACGCGGTGAAGCTGATGATCAACCAGCTGTGGTTCTCGCACCTGGTCGCCACGGCGGAGGTGCTCGCCGTCGGCGTGAAGGCCGGGGTGGATCTGGCGGTGCTGCGGGACTCGCTGGTGGCGAGCCCCGCGAACAGCAACTTCGTGCAGAATGACGTGCTTTCGATCCTGGTGGACGGGGACTACGACGAGGGGTTCGCTCTGGCACTTGCATGCAAGGACCTCGGGCTGTCGGTCGACCTTGCGCGGTCGGTGGGCGTTCCGGTCGAGCTGTCGTCGCTGGTCGACCAGGTGTTCCGTCGGGGCCGCGCGCAGTACGGAGACCGGGCCGGGGAGATGGCGCCGTTCAAGCTGTACGAGGACCTGATCGGCACGCCGCTGCGACTCGCCTCCGCACCCGTCGAGGAGGTCGCGCGATGATCACTGCTCGCGAGCTGCTCGACCGCATCCCCACGGGCCTGTACATCGACGGCGAATGGCGCGACTCCGCCTCCGGCGGCACCTTCGACGTGGTCGACCCGGCCACCGAGCAGGTGCTGGCCCGGGTCGCCGACGCGACTCCCACGGACGGGGATGCGGCGCTCGCCGCGGCCCACGCCGCCCAGCGCGCTTGGGCACGGACCGCCCCACGCGCACGCGCCGAAATCCTGCGACGCGCCTTCGAACTGGTCACGGCGCGCGCAGACGAGTTCGCGCTCGCCATGACCTTGGAGATGGGCAAGCCGCTCGCGGAGGCACGTGGGGAAGTCGCGTACGGCGCCGAATTCCTGCGCTGGTTCTCGGAGGAGGCCGTCCGCGTCTCCGGCCGGTACGCCACCGCTCCCGACGGAGCGAATCGTCTGCTGGTTGTGAAGCGACCGGTGGGCCCGTCGCTGTTCATCACCCCATGGAACTTCCCGCTCGCGATGGCGACGCGCAAGATCGCCCCGGCGATCGCCGCGGGCTGCACCATGGTGCTGAAACCCGCCGCGCTGACCCCGCTCACCGCGCTGCTTCTCACCGAGGTGCTGGAGGAGGCCGGCCTTCCCGCGGGCGTGCTCAATGTCATCCCGACCACGCGTGCGGGCGCTGTCACCGGCCCTCTCATCAAAGACGACAGGCTGCGCAAGCTGTCGTTCACCGGCTCGACCGAGGTGGGGCGCCGGCTCATCGCGGACTCCGCCGACCAGGTACTGCGGGTCTCGATGGAGCTGGGCGGCAACGCGCCGTTCATCGTCTTCGAGGATGCGGACATCCCCGCTGCCGTCGATGGCGCGGTCCTGGCCAAGATGCGCAACGGCGGCGAAGCGTGCGTTGCAGCCAACCGCTTCCTGGTTCACGAGTCCGTCGCCGTTGAGTTCACGGAGGCGTTCGCCGCGCGCATTGCCGGCTTCCGGGTCGGCCGCGGCACCGACGACGGGATCACCATGGGACCGCTGGTGGATGCGGCCACGCGCGACAAGGTCGAGTCGCTGGTGCAGGCGGCCGTCGCAGACGGAGCAACGATCGCCGTCGGCGGCTCACGCGTGCCCGGCGCGGGCTACTTCTACGAGCCGACGGTGCTCACCGGCGTACCCGCGGGTGCGCGCATCCTCGGCGAGGAGATCTTCGGCCCTGTCGCTCCCATCACGACGTTCCGGTCGGAGGAGGAGGCAATCCGCCTCGCGAACGCCACCGAGTTCGGCCTGGTCGCGTTCGTGTACACGCGCGACCTCAACCGCGGGCTGCGGCTGGCGGAAGAGCTGGACAGCGGCATGCTCGGGATCAATGCAGGCGTCGTGTCCAACCCTGCTGCCCCGTTCGGTGGCGTCAAGCAGTCCGGCCTGGGCCGCGAGGGCGGCTTCGAAGGCATCGAGGAGTACCTCGAGACCCGGTACGTCGGCATCGCCGACCCGTTCGCGAACGTGGAGGTCTGACCCGTGGAGCTCACCGACTTCAGCACCGCGCTGTTCTCGCTCGAGGGAAAGCGCGCCATGGTCACCGGCGGTAACGGCGGCCTTGGCCGGGCGTTCACCGTCGCCCTGGCGGCGGCGGGTGCAGACGTCTTCGTCCCGAGCCTGGCCGACGACGACGGTACGACCGCGCGCCTGGTGGAGGAGCGGGGACGTCGCTACGTCTTCGCCCAGGCCGACATCACCGAGCCCGGGACCCCGCAGCGCATGGTCGACGAGTGCGTGGCTGCGTTCGGCGGGCTGGACATCCTGGTGAACTCGGCGGGCATCAACCTGCTCGACGATGTCACGGAGTTCGGCCGGGACAAGTGGGATCCGATGCTCGCAGTGAACCTGACCGCGGCGTTCGACTTCGCTCACGCCGCCACAGCCGCGATGATTCCGCAGCGCTCCGGCAAAATCATCAACATCGCTTCGTTGTTCTCGTTCCTCGGTGGCAAGCAGTCGCCCGCGTATGCCGCCTCGAAGGCCGGAATCGTCGGGTTCACGAAGGCGTACGCCGACGAGTTGGGGGAGTACGGCATTCAGGTCAACGCCATCGCACCCGGCTACTTCGCCACCGCACTGACCGAGCGGACGCGGTCGGACGAGACAGCGAACGCGCGGATCGTCGACCACATCCCGGCCGGTCGCTGGGGTGACCCGGCCGACCTCATGGGGGCGCTCGTCTTCCTCGCCAGCCGAGCCGCCGACTACGTCACCGGGCACACGCTCGTCGTCGACGGCGGCTACCTGCTCCGCTGATCCGCAGCTGCGCTCACCGAACCACCTCCCTAACCGACTTTCGACACGCAAGGAACCGATCCATGCCTGCTTCCCGCTCCGCCCTCTCGCGCGACCAGATCGCCGAGCGGCTCGTCCAGCTGCTCGGCGCCGACCAGGTGGACACCGACGACGCCGCCCTCCGCGAGGCGAGCGTCGACCGGTTCAAGAAGTACACCGCCGTCCACGGCATCTTCGACGGGCCCTTTCCCGCCGCCATCGCCTACCCGCGATCGACGCAGGAGGTCGCCGCTGTGCTGCGGTTCGCGGATGAGAACCTGGTCGCCGTCGTCCCGCGGACCGGCCGGACGGCGACAGAGGGCGGCCTCGAGACGGTGGTCGCCGACTCCATCGTGCTCGACGGCTCTCGGATGGACGCCATCCTCGACGTCAACGAGACGGACATGATGGTCACTGTGCAGTGCGGAGTTCCCCTGCAGCGGGTGGAGGACGCCCTCCGGGAGCGGGGGCTGACCACGGGCCACTCGCCTCAGTCGAAGCCCCTCGCGCAGTACGGCGGACTGACGGCCACGCGATCGATCGGCCAGTTCTCGACCCTCTACGGCGGCATCGAGGACATGGTCGTCGGTCTCGAGGCCGTACTGCCGGACGGCACCGTGACGCGGATCAAGAACGTCCCGCGGCGTGCTGCCGGACCCGACATCCGCCACCTCGTCATCGGCAACGAGGGTGCGCTCTTCTTCATCACGGAGGTGACGATCAAGGTCTTCCGCTTCCAGCCCGAAAACTACCGCTTCTTCGGCTTCCTCGCCGACGACTTCGGGGACGGGGTGGATGCGCTCCGCGAGCTGGTCGCGCAGGGCTACCGTCCCTCCGTCGCGCGGCTGTACTCGCCGGAGGACGCGCGGCAGCATTTCGCCGACGTGTTCGACGGCCGGAACATGGTCATCCTTGTCGCCGAAGGTCCGGCGCGCATCGCCGACGCGACCGCCGCGGCGATCGAGGAGCTGTTCACCGAGCCCACCTTCACCCGCCTCGACGACCAGCGCATCCGCGACTGGTTCGACAACCTCAACTGGGGGCAGGACAAGATCGACGCCGAGAAGCGGCAGATGCTGGAGACCCGTCACCTCGGCTACACCACCGAGGTCTCCGTCGACTGGTCGCGGGTGAACGAGCTGTACACCGCGGTGATGGAGCGGATCCGCACGAGCTTCGACCGCGCCGGCGACCTGACGATGCTCGGCGCGCACTCGTCCCACAGCTACCAGACCGGGACGAATCTCTACTTTGTGTACGACTACGAGATCCGGTGCAAGCCGCGGGACGAGATCGAGCAGTATCACAAGCCGCTCAATGCGATCATCGTGGAAGAGGCGCTGCGGCTGGGAGGTTCCATGGTGCATCATCACGGCATCGGCAAGTACCGCACCGACTGGACGGCGGAAGAGCACGGGTCCGCCTTCGAGCTGCTGGTGCGCCTGAAGGCGGCGCTCGACCCGAACGGCATCATGAACCCCGGCACGATCCTCCCGTTGAGTGCAGGAGACGCCCGCCGGTGACATCGTTCGTCGTCGCCATCGACAGCGGCTCGCAGAGCACCAAGGTGCTCATCATCGACGAGCACGGTGTTGTGCACGCCTCCGCCCGGGTCGGGCTGCTCCCGTATGCGCACCCCTCGCCCGGGCACGCCGTGCATCCCGACGATGACATCTGGACGTCCATCGCGGCGGCCTGCCGGACCGCGCTGGACCGTTTCGCCGGCGACCCGGCCCGGATCGTGGGCGTCGGCCTCTGCACGATCCGGTTCTGCCGGGCGCTCCTCACCGCGGACGGTGAGCTGGCCGAACCCATGCTCAGCTGGATGGACGAGCGCGTCAGCCGCCCCTACGTCCACGACGACGATCGCGTGGCCTGGCTGACGACGTCCTCGGGTTACATCACCCACCGTCTGACCGGCCGGTTCGTCGACACCGCCGCCAACTATCAGGGCGTCTGGCCGATCGACCAGTTGACGTGGCGGTGGTCCACCGACCCGACCGTGTTCGATTCGACCGGGATGCCCCGCGGGATGCTGTTCGACCTCGTCGACCCCGGGGAGCTACTCGGCTCCGTCACCCCGGCCGCGGCGGCCGCCACCGGCCTGCCGGCAGGCATCCCGGTCTTCGCGACGGCGAACGACAAGGCGGTCGAAGCCCTCGGGGCGGGACTGCTCCGGCCCGACCAGATCGTCCTGTCCCTCGGCACCTACATCTCGTCGATGGCGGTGACCGACCGGGCGGGCGGGGGCCCGCGGCACTGGGTGAATTTCGGTTCACGCCCGTCCCAGTACCTCGCCGAGAGCGCCGGAATCCGCCGCGGGATGTGGACGGTCAGCTGGTTCCGCTCGCTGCTCCAGGGAGCAGCGGTCCGGGACGACACCATGTACGACCTCGAAGCGGAGCTGGACTGCGAGGCTGCCGTGCTCCCGCCCGGAAGCGACGGGGTCCGAGCGATTCTGGACTGGCTCGCACCCACCGACGAGCCCTCCCGTCGCGGCGCGCTGCTCGGCTTCTCCGGCCCGCAGGGACGCGCGCACATCTATCGCGCCCTGCTGGAGGGGATCGCGTTCGAAATGGCGGACAACGCGGACGACCTGGCCGCAGAACTGGGGCGAACCTTCACCGAGGTGATCGTCACCGGTGGCGGCGCGCGCTCCCGGATCCTGCCGCAGATCGTCGCCGATGTCTCCGGCCTGACCGTGCGGCGCGCTGCCCTCGACGACGCCGCCGGCCTGGGGGCAGCCGTTTGCGCCGCAGTCGGTTCCGGAATGCACGACGGCTGGGATGCCGCGCTCGCCGCGATGGTGCGCCTCGGCCCGCCGATGACCCCGTCGCCGGACGCCCCCGCCTACGCGCGGCTCCGCGCCGCGCACCGCCACGCCCGCGACGCGGTTCGCGCGCTCAGCGCGGAACTTGCCAGCGGGTCCGTCTGACGCGGACCTCATCCGGCCGCTGGGTGCAACCCCCCGTCAAATCCCGGTTTACAGAACTATGGTGTTGAAATGGCCCATAGTCCCGGCAACGCAACCACCCGGCACAGCAACGTCTCGTTGCTCTCGGTTGCGACCACACTCGCACAGCGCGTCACGACCTCCACGGAGATCGAGCGTCACCTCGTCCCGGTGCTCCAGCGTCTGAAGTTGCCGATGGGACTGCTCGAACGTGTCGCGGGGGTGCGTGAGCGCCGCAACTGGGAAGCGGGCACGACGTTCGACTCGGCCGCGATCGACGCGGGTCGACGCGCGCTCGCCGAGGCGGGCGTGCGGCCGGACCAGGTCGGTCTGCTCATCAACACATCGATCACCCGCCCGCACCTGGAGCCGTCGGTCGCGGTGCGCATCCATCACGGCCTCGGCCTGTCGTCGGCGGCGATCAACTTCGACATCACCAATGCCTGCCTCGGCTTCGTCAACGGGATGAGCCTGGCCGCGGGGATGGTGGACTCGGGTCAGATCGACTATGCCGTGCTCGTCGACGGCGAGGATGCGGACCAGGTGCAGGTCAACACGATCGAGCGATTGCAGCGCGACGGCATCGGCCGCGCCGAGTTCATGAGCGAGTTCGCCAGCCTCACGCTCGGCTCCGGCGCGGTGGCTGCCGTGATCGGCCGCACCGATCAGCATCCGGACGGCCACCGCATCCTCGGCGGCGTCACCCGGGCCGCAACGCAGTTCAACGCTCTGTGCGTCGGCAGCGTCGACGGGATGTTCACGGACGCGAAGGCGCTGCTGAAGGGCGGCATGGACCTGGTGACTGCGGCCTGGCGGGAAGCCCGGAAGCACTGGAACTGGGGCCAGATGGACCGCTACATCATGCATCAGGTCTCCGATGTGCACACCGACGCGATCGTGAAGGCGGTGAAGCTGGATCGCTCGCGCATCCCGCTGACGTACCCCACGCTCGGGAACATGGGCCCGGCCTCGATTCCGATCACCCTGGCCCAGGAGGCTGCTTCGCTGCGCCGCGGAGACCGGGTGCTGCTCATGGGAGTGGGCTCGGGACTCAACACCTCGATGCTTGAGATCGCCTGGTAGCGAGAGTGGGGGCATCCTTCCCGCCGCCCGGCCTGCCCGGACTCGGCGACTTCTCGCGCATCGTCGCGGCCGCGGGCGCCGAGTGGCACCTGCTCGACACGGGTTCTGAGTTGGATGCGGCGGGCATCACGCCCGTCGGCACGCTCCTCTGCGTGCACGGCAACCCCACCTGGTCGTACCTGTGGCGCGCGCTGACCTCCGAGGCGACCGCCGCCGCCCAGGCCGGTTCCGACCGTGCGGCATGGCGGGTGATCGCGGTCGACCAGCTGGGGATGGGGTTCTCCGAGCGGACCGGCGGCGTCCGCCGTCTCGCCGACCGGGTCGCCGATCTCGGAGCGCTCACCGATGCGCTGGGCCTGGCCGGACCGGTCGTCACCGTCGGGCATGACTGGGGCGGCCCGGTGAGCCTCGGCTGGGCGGTCGACCATCCGGACCTGCTCTCCGGGGTGGTGCTGCTGAACACCGCGGTGCACCAGCCCGACGACCGACTGATCCCGGCCCCGCTCCGTGCAGCGCTGGCACCAGGGATGCTCGACCTCGCGACAGAGACGACGACCGCGTTCCTCGAGACCACGCTGTCGCTCGCACGACCGAGGCTCGATCGCGAGATCCGCGACGCATTCCGTTCGCCGTATATATCGGCCGAACGGCGCCGGGGCATCCGGGATTTCGTCGCCGACATCCCCGTGGATGCGACGCATCCCAGCTTCGCCGAGCTTGAGCGAATCGCTGCGGGTGTCGCTGCGCTCGACGTCCCCGCGCTCCTCCTGTGGGGTCCACGGGATCCCGTGTTCGGTGAGGTCTACCTGCGGGATCTGCTCGAGCGGATGCCGCACGCCGACGTCCACCGCTTCGAGGGCGCGGGCCACCTGATCGCCGAAGAGGTGGAGTACGCACCGATCGTGCTGGACTGGCTGGGGGAGAGGATCCTTCGGCCCGCTGCCGAGGCGACAGTCGATGCTACGGAGTGGACGAGCGACCCGCTCTGGGCCGCGATCGAGAGCAATGCAGACAGCGAAGCACCAGCGCTGATCGACATGGGCGCGGGACCGTCCGGGGACGCGCGCGTCATCCCCTGGTCCCGGCTCGCGCGGCGCGTCGACGAACTGGCGCACGGCCTGCTGGCCGCCGGCGTGCGGCCCGGCGACCGGATCAGCCTCCTCATTCCGCCGTCCGCCGACCTCACGGCCGTGCTCTACGCCGCGGTGCGGATCGGCGCGGTCGTGGTCGTTGCGGACGCCGGTCTGGGGCTGCAGGGGCTCGGCCGCGCGATCCGCGGCGCCCATCCCACCGTCATCGTCGGTGCGCTGCCCGGCCTCGCTGCCGCCCGGGCGCTCGGCTGGCCCGGTCGGCGTATCTCGGTAGCCACGCTCTCGCCTGCCCTGGCGCGCTCGCTGAGGGTCGAGCGCTCGCTCGGCGATCTCCTCCGTCTCGGACGAGCGAGGATCGCCGCGTCCGACGGTGCGCCACTGGAGACTCCCGCGCCGTCGGCACTTGCGGCGGTGCTCTTCACGTCGGGTTCGACGGGTCCCGCGAAAGGCGTGCGCTACACGCACGCCCAGCTCAGTGCGCTGCGCGACGCGCTCGCCGGTCATTACGACCTCGGCGGGGGGACGGGGATCGTCGCCGGATTCGCGCCCTTCGCGCTGCTCGGACCGGCCCTCGGCGCCCGGTCGGTCATCCCGGTCGGCGACGTCACCGCCCCGCGCACGCTCACCGCGGGTGCGGTCGCCGACGCCGCGCGGGCCGCCGACGCGACGGTGCTCTTCCTCTCCCCGGCCGCGCTCGCGAATGTCGTCGCGACGGCCGATGCTCTCGACGACGGGCAACGCGCTGCTCTCGCGCGCATCCGCACCGTGCTTTCGGCCGGTGCGCCGGTCCCGGCCAGGCTGCTCGACCGCATCGTCGCGCTCATGCCGGCCGCGACCGCTCACACGCCGTACGGGATGACCGAAGGGCTCCTGATGACCGACATCACACTGGAGGGCATCCGGGCGGCATCCGAGGATTCGGAGGCCGACGGTGTGTGCGTCGGCACGCCCGTCGAGCGCGTCTCGGTGCGCATCAGCCCGTTGGATGCGGACGGACGCCCACTGGCCTCGCTCACCAGCGAGCCGGGCGTCACCGGCGAGATCGTCGTCGAAGCGCCGCACCTGCGCGACGGGTACGACCGGCTCTGGGCGGTCGACCGCACGGCCAAGGCGCACAGCGAGGGCGGTTCACGCCGCCACAGCACCGGCGATGTCGGTCACCTGGACGAGCAGGGCCGCTTGTGGGTCGAGGGTCGGCTCCCGCACGTCGTGGTCACCCCCGACGGTGTCGTGACGCCCGTCGGCATCGAGCAGCAGATCGAGGGCGTCAGCGGGGTCCGCCGAGCGGCTCTCGTCGGCGTCGGCCCGCGCGGGACGCAGGCGCTCGTAGCCGTGCTGGAACTCGACGCTGCTGGGCGCGCCGGGCTCGCCCCCGCGCCGCTCGCGGCGGCCGTGCGCGCGGCATCACCCCGTCCGCTCGCCGCCGTCTTGATCGTGGCGACGCTGCCGACAGACATCCGCCACAACTCGAAGATCGATCGCACGGCACTCGCCTCCTGGGCCGACGGTGTGTTGCGGGGAGAACGGGTCCGGAAACCGTGAAGGTCCTCGTCACCGGGGCGAGCGGGTTCCTGGGGAGCGCCGTCGCGACGGCGCTCGCAGCGCGGGGCGACGAGGTCCGGACGCTGCAGCGCCGTCCGTCGGGAGTTCCCGATGTCGAGGACGTGCAGGGAGACGTGACCGATCCCTCGGTCGTACGCGCTGCGCTCGCGGGCGTCGACGCCGTCGTCCACCTGGCGGCGAAGGTCTCCCTGGCGGGAGCGGTCGCGGACTTCGACCGCGTCAACGTGGGTGGCACGCGGCTCATCCTGGCGGAGGCGCGCGACGCGGGAGTGAGCCGCTTCGTGCACGTCTCGTCGCCTTCCGTCGCGCACGCCGGTGCATCCCTGATGGGCGACCCGACCCTCCCGGCGGATCCGGTCCGGGCGCGCGGAGACTACGCGCGCACGAAGGCCGTGGGCGAAGCTCTCGCGCTCGCCGCCGACGCTCCCGGTTTCGCCGTGGTCGTCATCCGGCCGCATCTTGTCTGGGGGCCGGGCGATCCGCAGCTCGTCGGCCGCATCGCCGATCGCGCACGGCGGGGGCGGCTGCCCCTGATCGGGAGCGGAGCCGCGTTGATCGACACGACCTACGTGGACAACGCGGTGTCCGCACTGGTCGCCGCACTCGACCGGGCGGACGCCGTTCACGGGAACTCCTACGTGGTGACGAACGGCGAGCCGCGTCCGGTCGCGGAGCTACTCGCGGGAATCTGCATCGCGTCCGGTGCACCCGCTCCGTCCTGGCGCGTGCCGGCGCCTGTGGCTCGTGCCGCCGGAGCCGCCGTCGAGGCCGTGTGGCGCATCCGCCCGGGCCGTGATGAGCCGCCCATGACCCGGTTCCTCGCCGAGCAGCTCTCGACCGCGCACTGGTTCGACCAGCGCCGCGTTCGTGCCGACCTCGGCTGGGAGCCGACGGTCACGATCGACGAGGGGCTGGCGCGACTCGCTGCGTGGTCGGCCCGGCCCGGAGCGGCTACCGCGGGTCCGAGCCCTTCTGCGCTGCCGCCTCGGGGATGACCGGCGTCTGGTTCACGATGTAGAAGCCGGTGAGCACGGCGTACAGAGCGAGCATGAGTGGCGCGCTGAAGAGCCCGACCACCACGATCAGCGGGTAGACGACGACTCCGGCCCCGAACCGGAGGATCGCCCGCCTCCCCTCCTCGCGGGTGACGGGTGACTTCATCAGACCGCCGTGGATGATGTGGGCCAGGATCAGGGTGAAACTGATCGCCATCCCCTCCATGGATGCGCCGTACAGCAGCGCGGCGACCCGTGAGTCCTGGTCGTCGTGCTCGAGGAACGACGCGAGCGTGGAGGTGGTGAACGGGATCGTCGAGACGAACAGCAGCAGAAGCAGGTTGTAGAACATCAGGCGGCGATCCACCCGGGCGACCAGCTCCGTCACCGCGTGGTGGTTGACCCAGATGACCCCGATCACGAAGAAGCTGAGGGCGTAGGCGGCGAAGGAGGGCCATTCGTCCGCGAGCTGCTGCGCGAGCGACAGCTTCGAGTCGGGTGTCACGTGCAGATCGAGGACGAGCAGCGTGATCGCGACGGCCAGCACGCCGTCGCTGAACGCTTCGAGTCTCGATAGTTTCATCCGCACACCCCTCCGCGTCCAGGAGCAGCCTCTGGTCAGCCGGTGGGCTCGAGCGTGCCACGGACGATGCTGTTGCCGGAGTGCGCCGGGTCGCCGTTCAGCGGCTGCTGCGAGATGTCCACCACCGGGTAGTCGGCGGCGGCGATGTTCGGCGGCATCACGAAGCGCCCGTTGCCGCCGTCGAGCAGCCCGACGCTGATCGACTTCGTGAGCTCGGTGTTCATGAGCCAGACCTCGCGATAGTCGGTGCTTCCGGAGTGGACCGCCGGCGACGAGAGCTTCACCGCGAGCACGGTCGAGCCGTCCGGCTCACGTTCCATCGTGGCGGTGCCGGCCGACGTCGACCAGGTCGGCAGGCCGGCGAGGGTCGCCTGGGCCTGTACCTGCGCCTGCACCTGGGGCTGGGCGGCCGGGCGGATGACGACGATCAGGGCCAGGACCGCCGCCACGGCGAGGACCGCGACCGCGGAGACCACGACGGGCCACCGGCGGCGGCGGCGGACCCGCGAAGGGTGAGCCGCTGTCTCCCTGATGGCGGGGGGACTCTGCGGTGCGGTGGCGGCGTCGATGGCCGGGGACGGGTCCATCGTCAGCTGGGCCCGGATGCGCTCCCAGACCTGCGGCGACGGCTCGTGCAGCGCGAAGTCGACCGGCCCGTTCTCGCGGGCGACGCGGGTGACCCGGGTCAGGCGCTCGAGTTCCGTCCGGCACTCGGGACAGGTCATCACGTGGTCCAGGTCGGCATCGCCCACGTCGGTGTCGCCGAGGGCGAGCATGGCGAGGACGTCGGGGTCGCTATGCGTCATCCGCGTCCTCCAGCCGTGCGCGCAGCCTCAGCAGGCTACGTCGGATGTGACTCTTGACGGTGCCCAGGGGCAGGTCCAGTTTGGCCGCGATCTGGGTGTGGGTCAGCCGGTCGTAGAACGCGAGTCGCATGATCTGCTGGGCCACCGGATCCAGCCGATCGAGTTCCTGGCTCATGGCGACGCTGTCGGCGATGTCGTCCGTCCAGCTCATCGACTGCAGATAGACGCTCTCCATGAGCGCCTCGAGTTCGCGCTGGCGCTTGGCCCGGGCCTCGTACGCGTCCACGATCTTGTGGCGCGTGATCGCCATCAGCCAGGTGCTCAGTCGCGCCCGCTCCGGATCGAAATTGTTCCGTCCCTGCCACGCTGCGACGAACACCTGCTGCGTCACGTCCTCGGCGTCCGCGACGTTGCCGAGGGATCGGAGGGCGAGCGTGTAGACCAGTCGCCCCCAGCGTTGGTACAAGCCCTCGACGGCGCTCACATCACCGGCGTGAAGCCCGGTGATCAGGGAGCGCTCGGTGTCATCCACGCAGCCATCATGGCTCTGGTGACGCGGCGCCGCCACATTCTCACATCCGGTTCACATCGTGGGCGAGCGGTCAGGCCGACTCGCGCCAGGCGATCTCGGTCTCCAGGATGGTCCCCGAGCGTTCCTCGTCGGAGCCGGCGATCTGGTCCAGAACCCGCTGGGCCGCTGCCCGACCGAGCGTCAGGGCGGGCTGCCGGACGGTGGACAGGGCGGGCTGGCAGCGCAGCGCCCACGCGCTGTCGTCGAACCCGACGACGCCCACGTCCTCCGGCACCTTCCGTCCGGAGGATCGCAGGACCTCGAGCGCCCCGGCGGCGATCGCATCGGAGGCGGCGAAGACACCGTCGATGTCGGGCGCGCGCCGGAGCAGTTCGCGCATCCCGTCGAGACCGCTGTCGTAGCTGTACAGCGGGTACTCGACCACCAGGCCGGGGTCGAAGCGATCGCCGAGCGCGGCGCGGAACCCGCCGAGCCGGTCGCGGCCGGAGTCGCGGTCGAGCGCACTCGCGATCATCCCGATGCGCGTGCGGCCGGTGCCGACGAGGCGCTCGGTGATCGCGTGCGCCGCGCTGACGTTGTCGATACCCACGTAGGCGATGTCGTCGATCCCCGGCGGTCGGCCGACGAAGACGGCCGGGATGCCCATTCCCGCGACCGCGCGGCCGATCGGGTCCTCGGCGCGAGCGGAGATGATGATGACGCCGTCGACGAAGCCGCCTCCCAGGTAGTCCGCGACGCGGTCGCTGTCGCGGTCCGAGTCGATGATCAGCGTCACCAGCTGATAGTCGGCCGCGGAGAGGACGGTGTTGGTACCCAGCAGGATCGCCCCGATGTTCGGATCTTCGAGGAACAGCGAGTGGGGCTCGTGGACGATGAGAGCGACGGCGTTCGAGCGCCGGGTCTTCAGGTTGCGTGCGGCCGTATTCGGCACATAGCCCACCTGGACGATCGCGGATTCGACCGCTGCTTTCGCAGCGGGGGAGACGTACGGCTCGCCATTGATCACGCGCGAGACGGTGCCCCGGGAGAGCCCGGCGGCGGCGGCCACATCATGGATGGTCGCCTGTCTCGGCCGAGCAGCGTCATGTGCCATGCCCAAACCATAGCTTGACACCGATGCCTGCGCTTGCTTAGTCTGTGCACGTTCCCAGACAGTTTCGGCATGTTGACCCCAAAGCGGTCTGGGAACGTTCACAGACGTAGTGCGACGAGGAGGTCGATGTGGCGACGAACACGGTCAGTCCCGCGCTGGCGGGGTTGACGGCGGAGGCCGGCGAACATGCGAGCCGGTTCGTCTTCGGCTGCGACTACAACCCCGAGCAGTGGGACCGGTCGGTCTGGGAGGAAGACGTCCGCCTCATGGTCAAGTCGGGCGTGAACCTCGTCGCCATCAACGTGTTCGGCTGGGCGCAGATCGAGCCGCGGCCCGGAGTGTTCGACTTCACCGCCCTCGACGAGATCATCGATCTCCTGCACGGCGCGGGCATCGGAGTGAATCTCGGAACGGGCACCGCCTCGCCGCCCCCGTGGCTGAGCGCCCTCCACCCGGAGATCCTGCCCATGTCGCAGGACGGCCTGCGCGCCTGGCCCGGTGGACGCCAGGCGTACTGCCCGAGTTCGCCGGTCTTCCGGGCGGCGGCGGAGCGACTCGCCGCCGAGGTGGCGACGCGCTACGGATCGCACCCGGCGGTACGGCTCTGGCACGTCTCGAACGAGCTGGGATGCCACAACGCCCTCTGCTACTGCGACGTCTCCGCGACGGCGTTCCGGGAGTGGCTGAAGCGCAGGTACGGCACCCTCCAGGCCCTGAACGAAGCGTGGGGGACGGCCTTCTGGAGCCAGCAGTACGGCGCCTGGGAGGAGGTCCTCCCCCCGCGCCGCACTCTCTCCTCCGGCAACCCCGCGCAGGCGCTCGACTTCTCCCGTTTCTCGTCCGACGAGGTCCTCGAGTGCTACCGGGTCGAAGAGCGCGTGCTGCGTCGGCTGTCCGACGTGCCCGTGACGACGAACTTCATGGTCACCTCGCACATCCGGACGCAGGACTACTGGCAGTGGACGCCGTACGTCGATGTCGTGGCCAACGACCACTACCTCGACCACCGCCTCCCGGTGCCGCACCAGGAGCTCTCGTTCGCGGCCGACGCCACACGGGGACTCGCGGCGGGGCACCCATGGCTCCTCATGGAGCAGTCCACCGGCGCCGTGAACTGGCAGCCGCGCAACATCGCGAAGCAGCCGGGCGAGCTACTCCGCAACACCTTCGCGCACGTCGCCCGGGGCGCCGACGGAATCTGCTTCTTCCAGTGGCGCGCGTCGGCCCAAGGCACCGAGAAGTTCCACTCCGCACTCCTGCCGCACGCCGGCACGGACAGCCACAAGTGGCGCGAAGTGCTCGAGCTCTCCCGTGCGCTGCAGTCGATCCACGAGGTGCTCGGCAGCGAAGTCGTCGCCGAGGTCGCGGTGATCTTCAGCTGGGAGGCCTGGTGGGCGACCGATCTCGACTCGCATCCGTCCGAGGAGGTCCGCTACCTCGAACAGGTGCACCAGGTGTACCGGGCGCTCTGGGAGGCCGGGATCACGGTGGACATGGTGGCGCCGGGAGCTGACCTCTCCGGGTACCGGCTGGTGGTCGTCCCCGTGCTCTACCTGGTCCGGGATGCCGAAGCGGCTGTGATCAGCGACTACGTCGCGGCCGGCGGCACTGCTGTCGTCACCTTCTTCTCGGGCGTGGTCGACGAGAACGACCGGGTCCGCCTGGGGGGATACCCGGGTGCGTTCACCGAGCTTCTCGGAGTCCGGACCGACGAGTTCTTCCCGCTCCCGCACGACGCCGTGGTGAATCTGGACTCCGGCGCGACGGCCACGCTGTGGACCGAGCGCATCCAGACGACGACCAGCCGCCGGGTCGCCGGCTTCCTCGACGGACCCCTACCGGGTGAGGCTGCCGTCACAGTCAACCGCTTCGGCGCCGGCACCGCCTGGTACATCGCGACCGCGCTGGACCCCCAGCCGCTGCGCGAACTCCTGGAACAGGCTGCGAACGCCGCGGGCGTGAGCACGGTCGATGCCAGTACCGGAGTCGAGTCGGTGCTCCGGCGGGGCCCGGATGCGGACTACCGCTTCTTCATCAACCACACGCGCCTGCCGCACACCCGCGCCATCGCCGGCCACGAACTGATCACCGACACCCCGGTCACGTCGCTGGAGATCCCCGCCGGTGGGGTGCGCGTGGTCCGAACCCGACGTACCGAGAGCTGAGGACACTCCGATGACAACGACGTCACCATCCACCACCACCCGGGCGACACCGGCCGCACCGGCCCGCAGGCGCGGGCGCACGCTGCGGCGGGCGATCCTCGTCTTCGTCGCGCCGTTCGGGATCCTGTACCTGCTCTTCTACGCCGTGCCGATCGCGTACGCGGTCTACCAGTCGCTCCTCACCGTCGAGCGCCAGGGCACCTTCGGTCCCGCGACGCAGGTGTTCGGCGGCCTCACGCAGTACATCCAGGTGTTCCAGGACACCGCGTTCTGGACATCGGTCGGCCGGGTCCTGATCTTCGGCGTCGTCCAGGTGCCGGTCATGCTGCTGCTGGCGCTGGTGTTCGCACTGCTGCTGGACTCGCCGCTGCTCCGCGGAAAGAAGTTCTTCCGGCTCGCGTTCTTCGCACCGTACGCGGTCCCGGGCGTGATCGCCGCGATCATGTGGGGCTTCCTGTACTCGCCGTCGCTGTCGCCGTTCACGGCGCTGACGCAGAACGTCAACTTCCTCGGTGCGGACCTGGTGCTGTGGTCGATCGCCAACATCGTCACCTGGGTCTACGTCGGCTACAACATGCTCATCATCTACTCCTCGCTCCTCGCGATCCCGCAGGAGATCTACGAGGCGGCGACGCTGGACGGGGCCAACAACTGGCAGGTCGCCGTTCGGATCAAGATCCCGCTGGTCATGCCGGCGATCATCCTCACCGCCGTGTTCTCGATCATCGGCACGCTCCAGCTGCTGGCAGAACCGCAGACCCTGCGCACCTTCAGCACGGCCATCAACAGCACGTACACGCCGAACCTCGCGGTCTACACGACGGCGTCGATCCCGAACTACAGCCTCGCGGCGGCGATGTCGGTCGTGCTGGCCCTGTTCACCTTCCTGCTGTCGTTCGTGTTCCTCAAGCTGACCCAACGGAGGGCATTCGCATGACCACGATCACCGCCGCCACCCGGCGCATCAAGCGCGGCGACGCCGCCCCCCGGAAGGCCGGTCGCGAAAGCGTCGTCTCGCGCTCCGGCGCAATGCTCGTGATGGCCGTCTTCACCTTCTACTTCCTCATCCCGATCTGGTGGCTGCTGGTCTCCTCCACGAAGACGCGAGGCGAATTCACCTCCACGGCGGCGCTCTGGTTCACTCCGAACGGCTTCACGACCTTCGTCGGCAACCTCGGCACCCTGTTCACGTACGACTCCGGCGTCTACGTGCACTGGCTGATCAACAGCGTCCTGTACGCGGGCGTCGGTGCCTTCCTCGGAACGCTCGTGGCGGCGATGTGCGGCTACGCGCTGGCGAAGTACCGGTTCCGCGGCCGGGAGGCGCTCTTCAACGGAGTCCTCGCCGGGGTGCTCGTCCCGGCGACCGCCCTCGCCCTGCCGCTGTTCCTCATCTTCTCGCAAGTGCAACTGACCAACACCTACTGGTCGGTGTTCCTGCCCAGTATCGTGAGCCCGTTCGGCGTCTACTTGGCCCGGATCTTCGCCGCCGCCAGCGTCCCGGACGAGTTGCTCGAAGCGGCACGGCTCGACGGGTCCGGGGAGCTCCGCACGTTCTTCACGGTGTCGGTCCGCCTCATGTCGCCCGCGCTGGTGACCATGTTCCTGTTCCAGTTCGTCGCGATCTGGAACAACTTCTTCCTGCCGCTGATCATGCTGCGGGATCAAACCCTGTTCCCGGTGACCCTCGGTCTCTACGCCTGGAACAGCGCAATCGGCCAAGCGCCGGAACTCCGATCACTGGTGATCATCGGAGCGTTCGTGTCGATTGTCCCGCTGATCATCGCGTTCCTGAGCCTGCAACGGTTCTGGTCCGGTGGTCTGGCCGCGGGAAGCGTCAAGTAACCACATCCCACCTCATCCCACACACAACAAAGGACACATGATGAAAGCACGGACTCGGATGGTCGCCGCTGCTGTCGGCCTCACCGCAGCTCTCGCGCTGACCGCCTGCAGCGGTCAGAGCTCCACCGGCAGCGGAACCGCGGCCGGCGGCGACTGCAAGCCGTCCTCCGGAAAGGTCAACCTCTCGTTCACCACCTGGGTACCCGGGATGGAGAAGGTCGTCGACCTGTGGAACCAGAAGAACCCGAACATCCAGGTCAAGTTCACGACCGGTCCTTCGGGCAACGCGGGCACGTACCAGAACTTCTTCAACCAGATCAAGGCGGGTAACGCACCCGACCTCGGGCAGGTCGAGTACGACGCTCTTCCGAACTTCCGGGTGCAGGACGGCCTGGTGAACATCGCCGACTGCAAGCCGGTCGCCGACGCGAAGGACGACTTCGTCGACTGGACCTGGAACCAGGTCACGTTCGGCGAGGACAACGCGGTGTACGCGGTTCCGCAGGACACCGGCCCGATCGCGATGTTCTACCGCAAGGATCTCTTCCAGGCCGCGGGCATCCCCGTCCCGACCACCTGGGACGAGTACGCCAAGGACGCCGCCCTGATCAAGGAGAAGGGCTCGTACATCACCAACTTCCCGAAGACCGACGTCAACTGGTTCGCGGGCATGGTGTGGCAGGCGGGCGGTCAGTGGTTCAAGAACGACGGCAACAAGTGGACGGTCAACCTGACGGATGACAAGTCGACCCAGGTCGCGAACTACTGGCAGAAGCTGATCGATGCCGGCCAGGTGTCGAAGCTCGCCTCCTTCTCGGACGACTGGAACAAGTCCTTCGACGACGGCCAGCAGTGGACCTGGATCTCCGCCGTGTGGGGTGCCTCCACCCTCGAGACCGGTGCACCCAACACCGCGGGCAAGTGGGCGGTCGCCCCGATGCCGCAGTGGTCGGCCGGCGACAACAAGGCGGGCGACTGGGGTGGCTCGTCCACCGCGGTGCTGAAGGGTTCCAAGCACCCGTACGAGGCCGCCAAGTTCGCCATGTGGCTGAACACCGACCCGGAGGCGCTGGCCCTGGAGAACAAGCTGGGCGGCCTCTACCCGGCCGCGAAGGCCGGAGCCGACCTCCCCGCGTTCACGAGCGGTCAGCCGTTCTACGGCGACCAGAAGATCTACGACGTGTTCAAGCAGGCCTCCAGCGAGGTCGACCCCGACTTCACCTGGGGCCCGACCATGACGCAGACCTACACCGATGTCTCGGACGGCTTCGGCGCAGCCCTGGGCGGTAACGGGACCCTGCTCGACGCCCTGAAGACGGGTCAGCAGAAGACGATCGAGGCTCTGAAGGCTCAGTCCATCCCGGTCAACAAGTAATCTCATCGCTCGAAGCGCGGGCGCCGGGGACCTCCTCGGCGCCCGCGTTCCCTGTGCGACGGTCGAAAGGGAATCCATGCGACCCGAACTGATCCACGTCAGTGCCGGCGGAGTGAGCGTGCTGCTCGATCTGAGCGGCGGACGGCTCCCGTCCATCGTCCACTGGGGCGAGGCGCTCGGCGCCGTCACTGCGACAGAAGCGCGCGACATCGTCGTGACCGATCAGCGTCCCGTCGCACCGAGTTCGCCCGACGAGGCCGTTCGCCTGGCGGTCCTCCCCGAGCAGCACACCGGCTGGCTGGGCCGCCCCGGGCTGGCCGGCAGCCGCGACGGACAGTCCTGGTCGCCGCGGTTCGTCGTCACCGACGTGCGGACCGGGGTGGAGGCCGTCGACGGACTCGCCACCCTGCAGGGCGGGGGAGACGTCGGGATCGTCGCACGGGACGACGTCGCCGAAGTGGAGCTCGAGCTGGCGATCGAACTCAGCGCCGCTGGAGTGCTCCGGGCCTCGGCGACGCTGACCAACCTCGGCCCGACGTACAGGCTCGAGGAGCTGTCCCTCGCCTTCCCCGTACCGCCCCGGGCGAGGGAAGTGCTCGACTTCGCCGGCCGCTGGGCAAAGGAGCGCACACCTCAGCGCGCCCCGCTCACCGTGGGGACCCACCTGCGCGAAGGGCGCCGCGGCCGCACCGGACCGGACGCGGCGACACTGCTGACCGTGGGCGAACCCGGCTTCGGATTCGCCGGCGGCGAGGTGTGGGGGGTCCACGTCGGATTCAGTGGCAACCACCGCCACTACGCCGAGCGCCTCTCCAGCGGTGAGCAGGTGATCGGCGGAGGCGAGCTGCTGCTCCCCGGGGAGATCGTGCTCGGCACCGGCGACCGGTACCGCACGCCGTGGGTCTTCGGCGTCTACGGCCGCGGGCTCGACGACCAGGCGCATCGCCTGCACCGGCACCTCCGGTCCCGGCCGCAGCATCCCCGCCGCCCGCGCCCGGTGACACTGAATGTCTGGGAGGCGGTCTACTTCGACCACGACTTCGCGAAGCTGGTGGCGCTCGCCGATCGCGCCGCATCCATCGGGGTCGAGCGCTTCGTGCTCGACGACGGCTGGTTCCGGCATCGGCGGGACGACCACGCCGGCCTCGGCGACTGGTATATCGACGAGACGGTGTGGCCGGAGGGGCTGACGCCGCTGATCGACCATGTGCACTCGCTCGGAATGGAGTTCGGCCTCTGGTTCGAACCGGAGATGGTCAACCTCGACTCCGATCTGGCCCGCGCGCATCCCGAGTGGATCATGCAACCCGGCGGCGGCCGCCTGTCGATCGAGGCACGACACCAGCAGGTCCTGAATCTCGGGATCCCGGAGGCGTACGCGTACATCCGCGACCGGATGGTCGACGTGCTGTCGGAGAACGCCATCGCCTACATCAAGTGGGACCACAACCGCGACCTGACCGACGCCGGAACCGCGCCCTCCGGCGCCCCGGGCGTCCATGGCCAGACGGAGGCGGCCTACCGCCTGATGGCCGAGCTCAAGGCGCGCTTCCCGGGTCTCGAGATCGAGTCCTGCTCCTCAGGCGGGGCGCGAGTCGACCTCGGCGTGATCGAGCACACCGACCGCGTCTGGGTCTCCGACTGCATCGACCCGCTGGAGCGGCAGGAGATGATGCGCTGGACGCAGCAGCTGCTGCCGCCAGAACTGCTCGGCTCGCACATCGCGTCCGAACGCTCGCACACGACGCACCGCACTCATTCACTCGGCTTCCGCGCGGGCACCGCTCTGTTCGGGCACCTCGGCATCGAGTGGGATCTCACCCGCGCGACGGCGGCCGACCTCGCCGAGCTCGGCGCGTGGATCGCGTTCCACAGGGCGAACCGCGACCTGCTGCACGGCGGGGAGCTCGTCCGGATGGACGAGGTGGATGCGTCGCTGCTCGTGTCCGGTGTCGTGGCACCGAACCGCGAGCGGGCCCTGTACTCGCTGGCCTACGTCGCCCGATCGGACGTCGCGCCGATCGGCCGCGTGACCCTCCGCGGGTTGTCCGCAGACCGCCGCTACCGCGTGCGCCTCCTGCCCCTCGGCGCACCCGGCGGTGAGGCTCAGCCCCCCGCCTGGGCCGCCGACCCCGACGGGGTGGTCCTGTCCGGTGCGGCGCTGGAGCGCGCTGGCGTGATGGCGCCGATCTCGTATCCCGACACCGTGTGGCTCGTCGAGGCGGTCGCCGTCAGCTGACGCGCACGCCGCATCGAGTTCGTCCGAGTTCGTTCGCGCCACTTCATGAGTCATCACGCGTCATCTTTCGGGTGCCTTCCGCGTCTGAGTAATCGGAGGGCACACTGCCCGCCCGGTAGTGGACTCCGACCGTTCCGGCCTCGCCGGGAGAGACGGGAGCCCTGACCGCGTACAAGCCGAACGGGCGGTACTCATGCGTATAAGCGTCTGGGGAGTAGTCGCCGCGGCAGTGGCCGGCTGTCTGCTTGTAACATCGCTCACCGCGTCGTGTGTCATCGCGCTTGCGATCCTTGCCGCAGCCTTCATCGTGCTGAAGGCGCGGTCGGTCCCGGCCGAGGGCTGACCCATCGGGGCGACCAGGACGGGGCAAGCGGTTCGCCTGCCCCGTCCCGATGCACGCGCCCGGGCGTCACCGGTCAGGACGTGAACGGGACGCTTCCGGCGCTGCAGTAAGAGCCCGGGCTGTGCACGGTGTGCGCGATCCTCAGCTCCGTCTCGTGATCGCCCACCGGCTGCGGGGCGAGAGCGGCATCGATGTTCCACCGGAACTGCTCGGCGTCAGGGTTCCGCGCCGCATGAGTCTCCAGGGCGACCGGGAGCAGCCGGAGACGTCGATCGACCCATTCGGCGTCCCAGGGGCCCTCGGTCAGGATCTGCTCCGCTGCGCGGAACTCGTAGTAGATGGTCCGGCGCAGACGGTTGCCGAGAACCGCCTCCGACCCGTGCACGACCATCACGTCGTGCACCAGGACGTCACCGGGGTTCATCTCCGCCTGGATCACGCCCGGCGCATCCCAGCCGTACTCCTCCTGCAGCTGGCAGACATCCACGGGCTGCTTGTGCGATCCGGGGGCTACCCGCAGTGCACCCTCCCCTGTGCGTGACGGGTCGAGGTAGACGTCGATGTTGAAGATGCGGTGGGTGCGCGGGTGCACGGCATCCTGGTGCCAGCTGATCGGGGCGCCGTCGCCGGCCTTCTTGAACACCAGCGACTCGTAGGTGGGCACGAACGACGAGCCGGCGAGGCTCTCCGCGATCCCGAGCACAGCCGGGGAGCCGAGCAGCTCCAACGAGGTCGCGTTGTCCTTGTTGTGGAGGTAGTCGATGCGGAACATCACGCGTCCCGTGGGCCGGTCGGCGTACTGGTAGTCCTGCGCGCGATCGTCCCCCTCGGGAAGTGCGGCCCCCTCCTCGATCCACTGCTCGGCCGCGCTCTGCAGGCGCTCCAGCAGGTCGGCGGGGATGCGGTCGCGCAGGATGAGGTAGCCCTGTTCGTCGAACCGGGCGATCTCCTCCGCGCTCAGGTGGTACGGGCGAGTGGTCACGGGTGCTTCCTGAATGGTTGTCATGCTCGCTACGCTAGAACTGATTTACCCGCATACACATCGGGGTTAGCATCGAGAAAGGCCGGGAAAGTAATGTCCTCCGCTCCGCCGACGATCGATGAGGGATCGTTCGGCCTCACCGCCTGGGAGGGCGTCACCGATGCCATGGCCGCGCCGCACGCGCACGACGACCTCGAGGTCAACGTCAGTTCGTCGCCGATCCACTACATCGTCCAGGGGCGCGAACTCACCATCCCCGAGGGGTCCTTCGCCGTGTTCTGGGCTGCACAACCGCACCAGTTGCTGATGCCGGAGCCGGCCCGGATGCAGTGGCTGACCATCCCGCTCCGCCTGCTGCTGAGCTGGCGCCTCCCCGCGCCGTTCCTGCAGCGCCTCCTCACCCGCGAGCTCATCGTCGGGCCGTGCCGGAGCTCCACGTTCGACCCCGGGACGCTCAGACTCTGGCAGGCCGAGCTGGCCGGGTCGCCCGTCGAGCGCGAGACCGCGGAACAGGACATCGAGGTGCGTCTCCGGCGGGCCCTTCAGGTGCAGGGAACCGACGAAGCCGGTTCGCCCGGATCGGCCGCCGGATCGCGCGCGGGCCGCGTTGCCACGATGGCCCGCCACATCAGCACCCATGCCTCCGGGCCGCTCAGTGTCGCCGACGTCGCTGCCGTCGTGCACCTGCATCCGAACTACGCGATGGCGCTGTTCAAGCGGGTGCTCGGGGTCAGCATCGGCGACTACCTGAACAGCTGCCGCATCCACGAAGCGCAACGACTGCTGCTCACGTCCGACCGAACGGTGGCCGCCATCGCGCACGAGTCCGGCTACGCCTCCCTGAGCCAGTTCCATGAGCGCTTCCGTCAGGTCGTCGGCGTCAGCCCCGGGGCGTACCGGAGGGGACGGCTGCCGAACAGCTCCTCCCGGTGAGGGAATTCCGCCGCGCGTGCATCCGATCGACCCGGTCCGGCAGAACACCTTCGGGGGGCTCCGTCGGGGAGCCCCGGAGACGAAGGGGTCCATCATGAAAAGAGCCAAATGGTGGCGGATCGGCGTGGTCGCCGCAGCGGTGCTCGCCCTGGTCGGTGTGGCGGCGCCGGCGAATGCTTCGCCCGCGCAGACCTGGAGGCCGTTCGGCATCGCACAGGTCTCGGTGTTCCACGGCGTCCCGGCGACGCCGGTCGATGTCTACGTGAACGGCCTGCGGGTCCTGAACGACTTCCAGCCCGGGCGCTTCGCGGGACCGTACCTGCTCCCGTCGGGCACCTACCGGCTGGCGATCACCGCCGCCGACGCCCGCAATGACAGGAACCCGGTGATCGGACCGGTGACCGTCACCTTCGCGCGGAACACCAGCTACACGGTCGCTGCGCATCTCACCGCGTCCGGCGCCCCCACGGCCACGGTGTTCACCAACGATCTCTCCACCACGCCGCCAGGAACCGGCAGGCTGATCGTGCGCCACACCGCCGCTGCCCCCGCCGTCGACGTGCTCGCCGGAGGGTCGCCGGTCATCAGCGGTCTGACCAATCCCAACCAGGCGGCCCTCGTGCTTCCGGCCGGGACGGTGAACGCCGCGGTGGCCCTTGCCGGGACGACAGCGCCGGTCATCGGGCCCGCAGCCGTACCGGTCCAGCCCAAGACCGACACCATCGTCTACGCGTGGGGGAGCGCGACGGCGGGCAACCTGACCGTCGCCGTCCAATCCCTCCGGCAGGGGAGTCTCTTCGACTTCCCGTGGATGCTGCGTCACTGAAAGGGAGTCCATGCCTCACACACCGGATGACATCGCGCTTGCGCTCGTCCCCGTCGCCGATCGACGGCGCGAGCCCACGATTGAGGACCTCGTCTCCGCCGCCGGAGGGATGAGCCGCCGGGAACGGGCGGTGCTCGCGCACTTCTTCGAGCAGCTCGCCGAGCGGGAACGCGAGGCAGCGCGCGCCCCTACTGGGGCGACCCCGCGTGGTCACTGGCCGGCGACGGCGCTACCGGTCAGCTCGTGACGTGAGTACGTATAGATGAAGCAGTAGTAAGACCGCGCGCCCGAGGACCACTGCTCAGCGGTCCTCGGGTAGCGGAGGTCGATCTGGACGTCTTCGTTCCAGACGGCCACCCAGTCCCAGTCGAGGATGCTTGGCGCGCCGCAGAGGTCCGTGACCTGGGTCTCCAGCGCCTTCGTACCGGGAAAAGGAGAACTCGCAGGCTCGGGCAGCGTGCCCCGGTGGAGGAGCTGCGCGATGTGCGGGGCGGCGCAGTCGACGACGGGATAGGCGTCCTCCCAGGGCGACGAATACAGCGGGAGGCAGTCGCCTGCCGCGAGGGAATCCACTGGCTGCGCCGGACCGCTGGCGAGAGGGGTGGGGGTGGGTCGCGGCGGCACGCCGAGTGGTGCAGGCCGCGGCTGCAGCTCGGGTATCAGGGGTGACTTCGTGCGGGGCGCCGCGGATGCGCCCACTCGGGCCGACCCTGCCGGACTCGCGATGGCGAACGCCGCAACGCCCACGAGCACGGCGGCGACGGCGACCGTGGACGCGACCAGCGCGATCCACCCCCGCCGGGAGAGCCCGTCGGTGACGCGCGCTGTCGGCTCCGGGCGCGCCGGCGATCGGCTGTCTCGCACGCGCCCATCCTAGGCGCGCGGTCGGCGGGCACCGCGGAAACCGCCGCCGGTCGTACTGCAATGTGATCCCTCACACGCGTTCCCGGACTCCTCCCTAGCCGACCTCCACGACCCTCGGTTTTACCCGGTCCGGGCCTATCCGCGTTACCCAATCGTTACACGATCATGCTTGTGACGCGACGCAATGTGAAGGCTAACATTGCACCAGCCTGCTCCGCTCGGCGGACCGCAGTACTGATTTGCCGGCAGGTCCGGTACCCGAACAAGGAGGTTTGGAATGAAGAAGCTCATCGGCGCCATCGCGGCGCTCGGACTGGCGGCTGTCGCGCTGACGGGGTGCTCCGCAGGCGGAGCCGGAGGCGGCGGCGGAGACAAAGTGATCACCGTCGGATTCGCCCAGACAGGATCGGAGAGCGGCTGGCGTGCCGCGAACACGCAGTCCATGAAGGACGCGTTCTCGTCGAAGAACGGCTTCAAGCTGATCTTCAACGCCGCAGACAACAAGCCGGAGAACCAGATCGCGGCTGTGCACAGCTTCATCAACCAGGGAGTCGACGCGATCGTCATCGCCGCCGTCGTGACCACCGGCTGGGACGACGTGCTCAAAGAGGCGAAGGATGCCAATATCCCGGTGATCCTCGAAGACCGCACGATCGACGCCGACCCCAGCCTCTACGCGAGCTGGATCGGGGACGACTTCAAGAAAGAAGGCGAGACCGCGGGCACCTGGGCGGCCAAGACGGTCGGAAGCACCCCGACGAACATGGTCGTGCTCGAGGGTACGACCGGCTCCGCCCCTGCGATCGACCGGGCCAAGGGCTTCTCTTCGAGCATCGGCGGTACGTCCATCACCACTCTCGATTCCCAGACGGGCAACTTCACCCGCGCTGACGGCAAGACCGTGATGGAGGGCTTCCTGCAGAAGTACGGCAAGAAGGTCAACCTCCTGTTCGCCCAGAACGACGACATGGGGCTGGGCGCACTGGATGCGATCAAGGCGGCGGGACTGACGCCCGGAACGGACATCAAGATCGTGACGATCGACGGCACGAAGGACGGTTTGACCGCGCTCGCCAACGGTGAGTTCAACTACGTCGTCGAGTGCAACCCGCTCCTGGGTGAGCAGGTGGCATCCGTGGTGAAGGACGTCATCGCCGGCAAGAAGGTCGAGAAGGCCTACACCGCCAAGGACCTCGCTTTCGACCAGGCAGCCGCCAAGGAAGCACTGCCGACCCGTAAGTACTGATCCGACGAGTGGTGGCCACGGGACAGGCGCCTGCCTGCCCCGTGGCCCTCACCATCGAGAAAGCAAGGTTCACGAGGTGACCGACAACGTCGTCGAAATGCGAGACATCTCCATCTCATTCCCGGGGGTGAAGGCGCTCGACCGGGTCGACTTCACGCTTCGGCCGGGCGAGATCCACTCCCTCTTGGGCGAGAACGGCGCGGGGAAGTCCACTCTGATCAAGGCGCTGACCGGCGTCTATCCGATCGACAGCGGGCGGATCGTCGTCGACGGCGAGCCACGCACGTTCGCCGGAACGGCGGACGCGCAGGCGGCGGGAATCGCCACCGTCTACCAGGAGGTCAACCTCTGCGCCAATCTCTCGGTCGGCGAGAACGTGATGCTCGGCAACGAGAAGCGGGGGCCGCTCGGTGTGGATTGGCGTGCCACGCACAAGGAGGCGTCCCGCTTCCTCGGCGAGCTGGGACTGGAGATCGACCCCCGGTCGCCTCTCTCCTCTCACTCGCTCGCGGTGCAGCAGCTGGTCGCGATCAGCAGGGCGGTGGTGGTGGACTGCAAAGTGCTCGTCCTCGACGAGCCGACCTCCAGCCTCGACCGCTTCGAGGTCGAACAGCTCTTCAGCGTGATGCGGGCGCTGCGCGACCGCGGCGTCGCCATCCTCTTCGTCTCCCACTTCCTGGACCAGATCTACGAGATCTCGGACCGCCTCACGGTGCTGCGCAACGGCCGCCTGATCGGCGAGCACCCGATCGCCGAGATCGGCCGCACCGAGTTGATCGCGGCCATGCTCGGCCGCGAACTGGCCGAGTTCGAATCCATCGGGCGGTCAGCGGACCGGCAGGTCGACCGCGCGGGGACACCGGTCCTGCGCGCGTCACTGCTCGGGCGCAAGGGTGCGGTCGAGCCGTTCGACCTCGAGGTCTACGACGGCGAAGTGGTCGGCATCGCAGGGTTGCTCGGCTCCGGCCGCACCGAGCTCGCGCGGCTGGTGTACGGAGCCGACCGCGCGGATCACGGTCGTGTCTCGGTGCGCGGCTCGACGGCACGGCTGACCAGTCCGCGGCACGCCGTGGAGCAGCGCATCGCGTTCTCGTCGGAGGACCGCCGGGAAGAGGGGATCATCGCCGACCTCACCGTCGCCGAGAACCTGGTGCTCGGGGTGCAGGCCAAGCGCGGATGGCTCCGTCGTATCCCCAAGGCGGAGCAGACGCGGATCGTCGGCGAATACATGCAGTCGCTCGGGATCCGTCCCGCCAACCCCAACGCATTGATCCGGAACCTGTCCGGCGGCAATCAGCAGAAGGTCCTCCTCGCCCGGTGGCTCGCCACAGAACCAGAACTGCTCATCCTCGACGAGCCGACTCGCGGCATCGACATCGGAGCGAAGGCCGAGATCCAGCGGCTCATCGTGCAACTCGCGTCGCAGGGCCTGGCCCTCATCTTCATCTCGTCCGAGCTGGACGAAGTGGTGCGGCTGTCGCAGCGGGTGGTAGTCATGAGGGATCGCAAGAAGATCGCCGAACTCGACAATGAGAGCCACGTCGATGTCGATGACATCGTCGCACTGATCGCCAAGGAGGGCGCAGCATGAGCACGATCTTCAAGCACCGGCTGGTGTGGCCGATCGGGGCGCTACTGGCGCTGATCATCCTGAACACCATCTCGCGGCCGAGCTTCCTCAGCATCACCGTCAAGGACGGCGAGCTGTACGGATCGCTGATCGACATCCTGCGCAACAGCGCTCCGCTGATGCTGATCGCGCTCGGCATGACGCTGGTCATCGCCACGCGCGGGATCGATCTGTCGGTCGGCGCACAGATGGCGATCTCCGGGGCGGTCGCGCTGACGATCATCTCGGGCTCCGGTTCGCCGAACAGCCTGGGCACGGTCAGCACGGCGATTCTCACGGCAGTCGTGATCGGGCTGCTGTTCGGTCTCTGGAACGGATTCCTGGTGGCCGTGCTGGGCATCCAACCGATCATCGCGACCCTGGTCCTGATGCTGGCCGGACGCGGGATCGCTCTGCTGATCACCGGCGGATTCATCACGACCATCACCAGTGCGCCGTACGCCTACATCTCTCAGGGATACGTGTTCGGGCTGCCGTTCGCGTTCATCGTGTCGATCGGCGCCATCATCGTGATCAGCCTGCTCGTGCGCCGGACCGCCCTCGGCGTGCTGACGGAGTCGGTCGGTATCAACCCGTCCGCCAGCCGACTGGCGGGCGTCCGCTCGCGCGGCATCGTCTGGAGCCTGTACGGGCTGAGCGGGCTACTCGCGGGAATCGCGGGAATCCTCTACAGCTCCAACATCATGGCCGCGGACGCCAACAACGCCGGGCTGAACATCGAACTCGACGCGATCTTGGCGGTGGTCCTGGGCGGAACCTCCCTGGCCGGTGGCAAGTTCACACTCGCGGGCACCGTCATCGGTGTCTTCATCCTGCAGACGTTGACGTCGACGATCACCTTCCTCGGCGTCCCGCCGGCCGTGACGCCCGTCTTCAAGGCGGCTGTCGTGATCATCGTGTGCCTCTCGCAGTCCAAGCGGGTCCGAGGATGGCTCGGGCGCCTCCGACCACCGCAGCCGCGCATCGCCGCGCGCTCGGCCGAAACCGAGAGGAGCGCGGCATGAGCGCCACCCCTGTCCTGGAACCGACCCGGACCATCCGCGTCACGCCGACCTGGCGCCAACGGCTGAGGAACAAGGCGTCGTGGGCGCCGGTCGCCGCTGCGGTGACCATCCTGATCCTCATGCTGATCGCCGGTCAGCTCTACTTCGGCGTCTTCGTCACTCCGCGCATCCTCTCGTCGCTGTTCGTCGACAACGCTTATCTGATCGTGCTTGCCGCGGGCATGACCTTCGTCATCCTCAGCGGCGGGATCGACCTCTCGGTCGGCGCGGTGATGGCATTCACCGGCATTCTGGGCGCCAAAATGCTCGCCGCAGGGGCACCCACCGCTCTGGTCGTCCCGGTCATGATCCTCGCAGGCGCTCTCTTCGGCCTGACGATCGGCATCATGGTGCACTACTTCGACGTGCAGCCGTTCATCGCGTCGCTGGCAGCGATGTTCCTAGCGCGCGGGCTGTGCTTCGTCGTCAGTCTCGAGGCGATCCAGGTCAAGGAGCCGGCGGTGCTGTGGCTGCAATCGACGAAGCTCGGCGCGGGCGGCTGGTACATCACACCGACCGTCATCATCGCGATGCTGGTCGTGGCGGTCGCCATCTGGGTGCTCGGCTACACACGCTTCGGCCGGACGGTCTACGCCGTCGGCGGCAGCCAGCAGTCCGCTCTCCTGATGGGTCTGCCCGTCGCCCGCACCCGGGTGCTGGTCTACGTGATCAGCGGGACATGCGCCGGTGTCGCCGGCCTCCTGTTCACGTCCTACACTGCCGCGGGCTACAGCCTCAACGGCATCGGAACGGAACTCGACACGATCGCGGCCGTTGTCATCGGCGGAACGCTGCTCACCGGTGGAAGCGGCTACGTGATCGGATCGTTGGTCGGTGTGCTCGTCTACGGCGTGATCAAGGTGTCGATCACCTTCCTTGGCGCAGACGCCTCGTGGACGCGCATCACGATCGGCATCCTCCTGCTAGCCTTCGTCGTCGTCCAGCGCCTCATCGTCGCCCGCACCAGCAGGAAGTGAACACCGGCCGATAGTAGGGTGGTCTCCGTCATCAGGGCGAGCAAGGAGCACGAGGCGACGATGCATGTCGACCCTGTCGTGGAGGTCAGCGGGGCGTCCGTGCGGTATGCGGGAGACGCTGCGCTCTCCAACGTCGACTTCAGGATGTTCCCGGGCGAGGTCCATTCCCTGATGGGTGAGAACGGGGCCGGGAAGTCGACGCTGATCCGGGCGATCACCGGCGTCATTCCGCTCGATGCCGGCACGATTCGGTTCGACGGGGAGCTCCGTACGTTCTCGAACCCGCGACAGGCGCAGAAGGCGGGAATCCGCACGGTCTATCAGGAGGTCGACCTCCTGCCCAACCTGTCGGTCGCCGAGAACATCATGCTGGGCCGCGAGCCACGTCGCCGGGGCGGGATCGACTGGTCCCGCATGCGGTCGGACGCGCGAGGAGCGCTGGAGGACCTCGGGCTCGACATCGATCCGGCGAGTCCGCTCGGCGGATATTCGCTCGCCGTGCAGCAGCTCGTGGCCATCGCCCGTGCGGTCTCGGCGGACTTGAAGGTGCTGGTACTGGACGAGCCGACGTCGAGCCTGGACCAGGACGAGGTCGCGGAGCTGTTCCGCGTCATCCGTGACCTGCGTTCGCGCGGCGTCGCCATTCTCTTCGTCTCGCACTTCCTCGAGCAGGTGTACGAGATCTGCGACCGGGTGACCGTGCTGCGCAACGGCGAACTGGTCGGCGAGTACCTCACCACCGAACTGCTGCGGATCGACCTCGTGCACAAGATGCTCGGCCGCGAGGGCGCCGCGCTGCAGAGCGTGGAAGCCCGGCCCGAGACCTCCTACGCCGTCACGGGGTCCGATCCCGTGCTGGCCGCGCGCGGGATCGAGCGGCGCGGCTCGCTGAAGCCGGCGAACGTGGAGCTGTACGAGGGAGAGGTCGTCGGCCTCGCCGGGCTGCTCGGCTCGGGACGGACTGAGCTCGCGCGCCTCCTCTCCGGCATCGACGCCACCGACGGCGGCAGCATCCGGCTCGGCGGAGCGCTGCTGCGTCTGTCGGGGCCCCGGGACGGACTGCGGGCCGGCATCGCGTACTCGTCCGAGAACCGGAAGCTCGAGGGGATCATCGGTGAGCTGACCGTTCGCGAGAACATCACGCTCGCGCTGCAGGCGGACAAGGGCTGGCTGCGCCGGATTCCGCGAGCGCGACAGGACGAGCTGACCACGAGCTGGATCGAGGCCCTCGATATCCGCCCCGCCGATCCGGAACGTCTGGCGGGCACCCTCTCGGGCGGCAATCAGCAGAAGGTCATGCTCGCGCGGCTGCTGGCCCTCTCCCCACGGATTCTCGCTCTCGACGAGCCCACTCGCGGTATCGACGTCGGTGCGAAGGTCGAGATCCAGCGACTGGTGAACGAGTTGGCGGAGTCCGGCATGACAGTCCTGTTCATCTCCGCCGAGCTCGAGGAGGTGCTCCGGGTCGGCCACCGCATCGTCGTGCTCCGCGACCGGGAGGTCGTCGCGACGGTCGACGCCGACGACGTGAGTTTTGAATCCCTACTGGCCCTGGTCGCGAACCCCGAGTCCGACGAGCCCGAGTCCGACGAGCCGGGGTCCGACGCTCCGGCGACAGACGGCGGACCGGCATGAGACGGGCGCACAGGTGAGCGTGGAGGACAGGCCGGCGAAGGTGGCCAACATCTTCGATGTCGCGCGGCTCGCGGGCGTCTCGCATCAGACCGTCTCGCGCGTGCTCAATGACGTGCCGGGGGTTCGGCCGGCGACACGCCAGCGCGTCGAGCAGGCGATCAAGCAGCTCCGCTACACCCCGTCTCCGGCGGCCCGGGCGCTAGTAACCCGGCGCACCCGGATGATCGGTTTGATCACTCCGGGGAGCGCCGACTTCGGCCCGTCGTCGATCGCCATCACGTTCAGCGAGGCGGCACGGGAGGCACGCTACAGCGTCATCGGTGTGGCGTCCGTATCGCCGGACGTCGGCTCGATCAAGGGCGTGGTCGAGTCGCTGCTGCGGGAACGGGTGGAGGCGGTCGTCCTGATCGCGGAGGATGTCGCCCTGCTCGACGTGGTGCGGAGCCTGGAGGCGGGCGTCCCGATCATCGCGGTCGCCGCAGGCCAGCATCGCGGACCGCTGACCGTGTCCATCGACCAATACCGCGGCGCGCGCGAGGCCGTGCGTCATCTCGTCAGCCTCGGCCATCGGAACATCGCGCACCTCGCCGGCCCGAGCACGTCGCCCGATGCGATCGAGCGCGTGCGCGGGTGGCGCGACGAGCTGGCGGCCGCTCGTCTCGTCGCCACCGAGCTCAGCCACGGCGATTGGTCGGCGGCGAGCGGTCATCGCTTCGGGATGCAGCTGGCCTGCGACTCGACGACGGCCGTCTTCGCCGGCAACGACCAGATGGCTATCGGCCTCATGGCCGCGCTCCGCACTCGAGGGCTGCGCGTACCGGAGGACATCAGCGTCGTCGGTTTCGACGACATCCCCGAGGCGGGGTATCTCGTGCCACCGCTGACGACCGTCCGCCAGGACTTCGCCTCGCTGGGTGCGCTGACCATGCAGCAGGTCCTGATCGCTCTGGAGGAGCCGGAAGCGGTCGCTGAGTCGATCCCCATCCCCACCCGGATGGTGCTGCGCGAGTCGACGGCCCCTCCTCCGTCGGCGAGGGACCAGGAGAAGTGAGGATGCGATGGACCAGGTGATCTCGGTACAGCTCTGGAGCGTCCGGGAGGAGATCGACGAACTCGGCTGGGATGCCGTCATTGACGCACTCGCCGACGCGGGTTTCGAGCACGTCGAGCCGTTCCACGTGTCGCGGACCCTCCCGAAGCTGGCCGCCGCCCTCGCCCGCACCGGCATCACCACGCCGACCGTGCACGGCGAGCTCGTGGGTGACGAGCTGCCGCGCACCATCGATGCAGCGGCAGAGGCGGGGGCGACGCTGGTGATGCATCCTTCGTTCCCCGCCGACCGCTGGCATGCTCCGGACGGGGTCGAGCGCATCGCCGACGACCTCGCGCGAGCGGCGGAGTTGGCGGCACCGTTGGGGATGCGTGTGGCGTTCCACAATCACGACGACGATCTCCGCGTCGCCGTCGACGGACGTCCGGCCCTCGTGGCGCTGATGGAGCGGGTCGGCCCGTCGGCCGGTGTCGAGTTCGACCCCTACTGGGCCACGATCGCGGGGGTGGATGTGCCGGCGACGATGACGGCGCTCGGCGACAAGATCCTCGCCATGCACCTCAAGGACGGGCCCCTCACCGGGGCGAACGAAGACCAGGTGGCGGTGGGCGACGGCGAGCTGGACTGGCCGGGCTTCCTGTCGCTCGCGCCGGCCGGTGTGCCGCTCGTGATCGGTCTCGACGAGTTCCGCGGGCCGACGCTCGATGCGGTGATCCGGAGCCGGGAGCGGCTCGTGCGGATGCTGGAGGAGTCGGCGTGAACCACTCGAGGGCGGATCGGCACGTTCCCCGCGATTTCACGAGGCCGCAGCCGTACTGGGGCAAGACCGGCCATTACACGATCGCGTCGTTCGCGTGCGAGCAGGTGAAGCCGGCTGCGCTGAAGACGCTCCTGATGGCCAACGCCGACCGGATCACTGTGCCGGCCGGGAGGGCGGCGATCGAGGGCGCCGCGGCGGAGAACGCCCCGAAGAGCCATGTGTTCGTGCCTCTCGCCGATGTCCCCGACCTCGTATGGAAGAACCTCCCGACCGCGGTGAAGGGCGGCCGTGACACGGCGTTCCGCACCGGTCCCGAGCATCCCACCCACTATGCCGACATCGACCAGCCGCTCGACGGCACAACGCTGAGGGAACGCTGCGTCGCGGACCCGGCCAACGTCTCGGTGCCGGTGTGGCAGGACTACTACACCCGGCTCGGACACACGATGCCGGACGAGCGGGGACTCCTCCCGTTCCGCGTCTGGCAATTCTTCGATGCGATGGTCGCAGCCATCACCGACAAAGATCTCGCGCGGTATGTCGCGGCAGCGGGTCTCCTGGCCCACTACGTCGGCGACGCCTGCCAGCCCTTGCATGGCTCCTACCTGTCCGATGGCCTCCCCGACGGAACGGGAAAGGGTGTGCACTCCGCCTACGAGTCAACGATGGTGGACCGGCACGAGGCCGCGATCGTGGACGGGATCGCCACGACCATCGCCGGGGCGGCACGACCCTCCGACGTGACGTCGGGCATGGCGGCGGCGGTGGGGGTCGTCGAGCTGATGGATCGGTCGGCGACGTCGATCGCTCCCCACGACCTGGTGATGTCGTACGCGGCCGTCGCGACGAAGCCCGGCGACGACTCCGTGGCGGTGACCGACGCTCTGTGGAGCCGGTTGGGCGAGAGGACGATCGGCCTCCTGGTGGATGGGACGCTCACCCTGGCGGCGATCTGGCAGAGCGCGTGGGCGGTGGCCGACGGCGACACCGTGTTCGCCGGTTCGCAGCTCACGGCCATCGACGAGCACGTGCTGCAAGCGCTCTACGAGGATCAGGCATTCGTGCCCTCCCTCGTGCTGGACGACATCGGGCCGGTCCTGGAGGAGAAGGCGCAGGGCTAGTTCAGGCGACGGGTCCGGCCGTCGGGATGTGCACGACGAGCCGTGTCCCGTCGCCCGGCGGACTGACCACGGTGATGGTTCCCCCGGCCGCCTCGATCCGGTCGGCCAGCCCGGTGAGCCCGGTTCCCCGCGACGAATCGGCGCCTCCGACACCGTCGTCCTCGAACACAAGGCGGAGGTCGCCGACGTCCGTGACGGCGCCGGCGATCCGGACGCGGGTTGCCTGCGCGTGCTTGACAGCGTTGGTCATCGCCTCCGCCACGGTGAAGTAGCCGGTCGTCTCCGTCGACACCGGGAGGCGCGGGATGGCGAGGTCGAGCTCGACCGGGATCGGCGCGTCGGCGACAAGGGATTCGATGCCCGCAGCGAGCCCGGCGCGGGTGAGCGACGCGGGCAGGATGCCGCGCACGATGTCCCGGAGCTGCAGATTCGCCTCCTCCGCGTTCGCCAGGGCCTCGTCGAGCAGGTCCGCGACGTCGAGCCCTGCGGCGGCTCGGTCGCGGGCCAGCTTCAGGCTGATGATGGTGTGGACGAGACGTTGCTGCGCGCCGTCGTGCACGTCGCGCTGCAGGCGGCGGCGGGCTTCGTCGGCCGCCGCGATCACGCGGGCGCGGGACCGTCTCAGGCTGTCGCGGACCTCCGTGTTCGCGATCGCCGCCCAGGTGAGCTGGGCGAATCCCGCCAGCCGCGCCTCCGTGTGCGGCGCCAACGGGCCGGACTGCGACGAGGCCGAGAACATGCCCCACACCTCGCCGTCCACGAAGACGGGAACGGCGACGGCGGCTCGGATACCGAAGGGAGCGACGAGTTCCTCATCGCTGTGGCCGGTGAAGTCGTCGACGCGCACGGCGGACCGCAGCGTTGCGACACGCTCCGGAAGCGACCCGGGGGAGTGGACGGCGCGGACTCCGGGAGGGATGGGACCGTCGTGGGTCGCGACGCAGACGACGGTGTCCGGAGCCTCGAACCGGAGCAGGCTCACCTCCTGGCCGTCGAGCTGTGCGGACGCCTCCCGGCAGATCGCGGTGAGGATGTCCGCCGTCGGGCCGGCGGTCGCCAGGAGGGTGGCGACGTTGCGCAGGGACTGCTCCTCGTGGAGAAGCCGCCGCAGCTCATCCTGCTGGTCCGTCGGCACGGCAGCGGAGGTCTCCACGTCCTACCGCCCTTGCGTGGAGAAGAAGCGCAGCACCGCCTGAACCCGCCGATGACCGGTGTCGTCGGCGGAGATGCCCAGCTTGCGGAAGATCGACGTGACGTGCTTCTCCACCGCCGCCACGCTGATCAGGAGGGTACGGGCGATGCCGGCGTTCGACTGTCCCTCGGCCATCGCCGCAAGGACGGCGCGTTCCCGGTCCGTCAGAAGCGCCAGCTGCTCGGGAACCCTTCGCGGCTGCATCATGCGCGCGACGACGGTGGGATCGAGGGCGCTTCCGCCGTGCGCGACGCGGATGACGTCGGAACAGAAGTCGTCCACGTCGCCCACGCGCTCCTTGAGCAGATAGCCCACGCTGTCGAAGCGGCCGCCGATCAGTTCGAGCGCGTACTCGGGCTCGTCGTGCTGAGTGAGGACGACGACTCCCATCGCCGGCAACCGGTGCCGGAGCTCGACGGCCACGCGCAGTCCGTCGTCCCCGTGGTGAGGGGGCAGCCCGATGTCCACGACGGCGACGTCCGGCTGGTAGGCCAGCGTCTTCGAGAGCAGGTCCGGTGCGTCGCCCGCCTCGGCGACGACATCGAGACCGGCGTCGGTGAGCACTCGCACGACCCCGTGCCGGAGGAGGACGTCATCCTCTCCCACCGCCACGCGGACCGACCGACCCACCGCGTCCCTCCCGCTTCATTCCGTGTCGAGCAGAGAGTGCAGAAGGGCGCAACTGAGGTCGCTCTTGGGCACGAACGCGAGGGCGCCGGCGTCCCGGGCGTCGTTCTGGGAGGCGGCATCGCTGTCGGCAGACACGAGGACGACCCGCACTGCGGGAGAGAGGGCAGTCAGTCGCCGGGTCAATTCGAGGCCGTCTCCGTCGGGTAAGCCCATGTCCGCCAGCACGACATCGGGCATGTGCTGCGTCGCGCGCAGCACCGCGTCTGTCACATTAGCCGCTTCGCTTTCTGTGCGGTACCCGCAGCCGACCATCATCCGCCGCGCCAGGCCGCGAAACGGATCATCGTCGTCTACCACCATCACCGAGAGGGCCACCGCTACATCGTCGCGTCGCGGCGACCGGTCCGACCGTAGGGTTCACCGGAAAACTTCTCCGGCGGTCCACCGCGTCGCACCGGGAAGTCGCTCACCAGACTCGGTCTCATCACCGAACCGAGGAGCACATATGATGAGCGACGCATCCTCCGACGGCACGCCGTCCGACGAACTCCGGGGCAGGCTCAAGCGGACGGAGGTCCAGCGCGCGGGTTCCTCGATCCCCGGCCGGGAGATCGTCCAGGTCCTCACGGAGATACCCGTCGACGTGTCCTCCGGCTGGCATCACCATCCCGGCGAGGAGGTCGGCTACATCCTCTCCGGGCGGGTGCGGATGGAGCGTCAGGACGGTGACACCCAGATCCTGAACACCGGCGACGGCTTCCTCATCCCGCCCGGTGTGCCGCACAACGCGACCGACCTGGGCCCGGAACTCGGGCGGATGCTCTCCACCTACATCGTCGAGACGGACAAGCCCCTCGCCACACTCGAGCCATGATTAGAGCCGCCCGGAGGGGTGCCGGATCGCCGCATCGCACCAGCCTTCCGCGCATCCCGTTGAACACCTTGGCCATCGGCTTCGGGCTGGCGGGGCTGGCGACGCTGTGGACGACCGTCGCGACTGCCCTCGGCTGGTCTGAGGCCCTTCCCGTCGCACTGTGGATCGTGGCGGCGATCGCCTGGGTCTGGCTGATCGTCGCGCACACCGTGCGGGGTTCGCGCAGCAGCGAGACGCTCGCATCCCAGTTGCGGCACCCGGCCCAGGGTCCGATCGCCGCCATCGTCCCTCTCGTCGGCATGCTGCTCGGGCTCGAGCTGTCGGCATTCTGGCCGATCGGCGGCGCCGTCCTCGCGGCCGTCTCGTTCGTCGTCGCAACGCTGTACGCGGGATGGATACTGGCGTTCTGGCATCGCGGATCGCTCAACCCCGAGGCGTTCCACGGTGCCTACCTGCTGCCGACGGTCGGTGCCGGATTCATCGCCGCCATCGTCGCGGCGCGGCTCCACGCTCCGGAGGTCGCCGTGGCGGCTTTCGCGGTCGGGATCTTCTTCTGGGTCGTGCTGGTGACCGTTTTGCTGTCGCGCTTGGCGTTCTTCCCGCCGCTTCCCGACCCGCTCACTCCCACGCTCGCCATCCTGCTCGCGCCGCCGGCTCTCGGCGGCACCGCCTGGTTCGCGATGAACGGGCTTCATCGGGATCCGGTCTCCGACGCCTTCGTGGGGATCTTGGTGGTCATGCTGCTGTTGCAGCTGTTCCTGCTGCCGGCCTACCGGCGACTGCACTTCACGCTGGGGTTCTGGTCCTTCACGTTTCCTGTCGCGGCCGCAGCGGCCTATGGGGTGCAGTGGCTGCACCTGGTCGGATTCAGCGGCTGGCAGCCGCTCGCGGTCGTCGTCGCCGGGCTCTCGTCGGCTGTCACCCTCGCGGTCGCCGTTCGCTCGCTGGTCCTCGTGACGAGCGTGCGGCGCGGAGCTCGACGGGCCGAGCAGACGCTGCGCCGAGCCGACGACGCCGTGACCAATCCCGTTCGGGCTGTGCAACCGCGTGGATGACGCGTTTTGTCGGTGCTTGGCGTCACGATTCCGGTGCCAGGGTGTCTGTACGAGTGACAGGTTGTTGACACCTGTTATGTCCACGGCCGGGAGTAGGAACATGCCCAAGCGCGACTTTCCTCGCTGGATACGGTCGGGGTTCGGTCGTCCTCGGATTGTCCACGCGGTGCTCTGGGGAATCCTCGGCGCGGCCTGTCTCGCGCTCGGGCTGGACTACGCGTTTCGGGGCATAACCAACTGGTGGTTGACACTCCTCGCCGCGGTGTGGGCATGGGCAGTCGCGGGTACCTACCTCGTAATCGCGCTCCGTGATCGACGGCGCGGGACTGGAGCCTACGGGCCGCCGCGAGCGCACCAGACCGATCGCGACTGAACCATTCACGTGGTGCCGAGCGGACGACGCCGTGACCAATCCCGTGCGGGCTATGCGGCCGCGCGGATGATCATTCCGGGTCTTCGAGGAACCGCAGCAGCTCCCGGTTGACCTCGGACGTGTGGGTCACGGGGTTGATGTGCGGCCCTCCGTCGATCTCGATGTAGCGGGCGTCGGGCAGGGCTTCGTGTGCCCGCGCTCCCTGGCCGTCGATCGACAGGATGCGGTCCGCCGTGCCGTGGATGATCAGCCCGGGCACGTCGAAGCGTTCCAGGTCGGCGTGGAAGTCTTCGAGCCACATCTGCGGGCACGCCCACGTCGCGTAGGGCGACGAGCTGGCACCCCAGGACCACATCTCGCGGACGGTGTCCTCGCTGACGCGCGTGCCCTGATAGTCGTCCAGGTTCAGGAAGTTGTCCATCATCCCGGTCAGCCACGCGAACCGGTCGGCGAGGATGGCCTCCTTGACGCCGTCGACGCCGGCCTGGTCAACGCCGGTGGGGTTCGAATCGCTCTTCGCGAAGCTCGGCGTGAGGCTCTCGAGCAGGGCCGCGCTGCGCAGGCGCCCGGTGCCGTGCCGGCCGATGTAGCGCGCCACCTCACCGGTGCCCAGCGAGAAGCCGACCATCGTGACGTCGCTGAGGTCGAGCTCGCGCATGAGCACATCCACGTCGTCGCTGAGCGTGTCGAAGTCGAAGCCCGTGGTCGCGGCGCTCGATCGGCCGAAGCCACGGCGATCCGGGGTGATGACCCGGTAGCCGGCATCGAGCAGTGGATGCAGTTGCGGCTCCCAGGACCGCGCGTCGAAGGGCCATCCCGCCAGCAGGACGACGGGGCGACCCGAGCCCAGGTCTTCGTAGTACACCTCGATCGGTGCCGAGTTCTCTTCGCCGACGATGATGGTGCCCATGATCTTTCTCCTTCGCTGAGTGGCCGTTGTCTACGAGGGTCTTCCCCCGCATGCCGCGGCGCGCGGGGGTCCGCTGGAGAAGATTTCCGGAGAACCCTACTGAGGAGATCGCCACCGTCCTTCCGTCCGCAATAGGGCCGCTATTGGGAGGAGCCCGCGTACCGCAGCGCCTGCTTCCCGGCGTCGTCGATGGGTCCGACGGAGACCACCGCGATTTTCAGCCGCCAGCGCGTTCGAGGATTTTCTATAGTTTCCTGCCGAACACCTATCCGCGGTCGGGCGACCATCACGTCCGCCCTGCGCCATCCTGAGGAGACAACACATGACCGACCACACCACCACCGGCTACGCAGTCCCAATCCACATCGCGCCCCCTGCGCCCAAGGGTCTGAGCGTCGCGTCGATGGTGCTCGGTCTCATCTCGATCGCATTCGGTTTCACCTTCGTGCTCCCCCTGATCGGACTCATCCTGGGAATGATCGGCCTTCGGCGCGAGCCCGCTGGTCGGGGCATGGCCATCACGGGGGTCGTCCTTTCGGGCCTCATCCTCCTGGCCTGGGTCATCATCATCGGCGCCATCGTCATCGGCGGCCTGCTCGCCGCCGGCGCAGCGACCTCGAACCCCGGCTACTAGGGCGGCAGACCGCCTACGGGGGCAGGACGTCTAGGGGATCCAGCACCTGCAAGGATGGAGGCGATGACACGGACGGTGGTCTCCTTCAGTCGCGGTCTCGCCCTGCTGGTCGCTGCGACGTTCTTCATGGAGAACCTGGACGGCACGATCATCCAGACGGCGGCGCCGACGATGGCGCGCGAGTTCGGGGTCGCGCCCGCCGACCTGAGCGTCGCGATGGTCGCCTACCTGCTCGCGGTCGCCGCCGGAATCCCCGCGAGCGGGTGGTTGTCCCAGCGCGTCGGCATCAGGCCGGTGCTCCTGATCGCCATCGCGGTGTTCACGATCGCGTCCCTCCTCTGCGCCTTCGCGCCGACCGTGGGGCTGCTGACGCTCGCGCGCGTGCTGCAGGGCATCGGCGGCGCTCTGATGGTGCCGGTCGGCCGGCTGGCGGTTCTGAGCGAGACGGACCCGCACGACCTGCTCGACGCGATCGCCTACCTGACCTGGCCCGCCCTCGTCGCGCCCGTCATCGCGCCAGCGCTGGGCGGCATCCTCACCGACACCGTGGGATGGCGCTGGATCTTCCTGATCAACATCCCGCTGGGGATCGCGACGGTCGCGGCCGGGCTGCGCCTCATCCCGCGCTCGGAGCCGCGCCGAGGGGTTCCGTTCGACCTCCGGGGATACCTGGTGATCGCGCTCGCGCTGGTGCTGCTCACCGCAGGGGCCGAAGGGCTCAGCGCCGGTGATCTCCGCCTCCAGATCGCCGGGGCCGCCGCGATCCTCGTGTCGCTCGGCGTCGGGTGGGCGGCGATCGTCGTGGGGCGCGGTCGCGAACACGCGCTGTTCGACTGGAGTGTCCTGCGGCGGCCGAGCTTCCGGGCGGGCAACCTGAGCGGGGGCGTGTACCGGATGATCATCACCGGAGCCCCGTTCCTGTTCACACTGCTGTTCCAGCTCGCCTACGGCTGGAGTGCGACGGTCGCGGGCCTGATGGTCATCGCGATCTTCGTCGGCAATCTCGGGATCAAGCCGTTCACGACACCGCTGATCCGGCGCTTCGGGTTCCGGACGGTCCTCATCTGGTCGAACCTGCTCGGGATGCTGGTGCTGCTGGCGTTCGTGGCCGTCGGCCCGGAGGCGCCCATCCCGCTGATCATCGCGCTGCTGATCGTGAGCGGAGTGTTCCGGTCCATCGGGTTCAGCGCCTACAACACGCTGCAGTTCGCCGATGTGGGGCCGGAGGAGACGACCAACGCGAACACGCTCGCGTCCGCGCTGCAGCAGGTCGCGGTCGCGCTGGGCCTCGCCGCCGCAGCCGTCTTCGTGCGGGCGTCCACCGCCGTCGCCGAAGGAGCGACCGGCTCCCCCCTGCCCGGATACCACTGGGCGTTCCTCCTCGCCGGCGCGCTGCTCCTCCTCCCGCTGGTCGGATCGTTCCGCCTCCCGCGCGACGCCGGCGCGCGAGCCATCGCCCGGTCCTGACCCCGGCGGGCGCTCGCGGCAGGAGCGAACGCGATCGCGTCGTGCTCGCAACTTTTATGACGTGTGTTGAGCATCGCTACCGAATGTGACGGTGGAGGGTGCGGTCGATGACGCCCGGTCCTACCGTCGGCGATGCACCCTCCACCGATCCGTTCCGCCCGATGTGAAGGACCACCCATGAAGAGACTTCTCCGGAGCGCCGCCGTCGTCTCCGTCGCGACCCTCACGGCTGTCGGCCTCGCCGCGTGCGCCAGCGGTTCCGCAGCCTCCTCCAGCGAATCGTCCGCCAAGAGCACCGTGTACTTCGGTGTCTCCGCCGCGACGACAGGCCAGTACGCGCAGTACGGCGAGCAGTTCAAGGAAGCATTCGACCTGGCGGTCGAGCAGGTCAACGCGAAAGGCGGCATCAACGGCCACCCCGTCGCGCTGAAGTACGAGGACTCGCAGTCCGACCCGAAGCAGTCGGTCGCCGTCGCGCAGAAGTTCGTCGGTGACGACAGCGTCAGCCTGGTGTTCGGCGACTACTCGTCCGCTGCGTCCATCCCCGCCTCGCCGATCTACACGGCGGGCAAGCTGCTGCAGTACGGCTTCAACAACTCCAACCCGGACTTCACGGCCAAGGGCACGCAGTACCAGTGGTCGACCTCCATCACCACCAGCGCGACCTACACCTGGACCGCCGACTACATCAAGAAGCAGGGCATCGACTCGGTCGGCGTCAGTTACCTCAACACCGCCGACTGGGGCATCCCCGCGTTCAACGCCTTCAAGGCGGAGGCGAAGAAGGTCGGCCTGAAGATCACCGACGCCGAGGGCGTGCTCGACACGTCCGACGACTACCGCCCGTCGCTGACCAAGGCCGTCGCCGACAAGCCGGAGGCTTTCGTGCACATCGGCTACGGGCCGGACGCCGCCAAGCTCGTCACGCAGCTGCGTGCCATCGGGTTCGACGGAACCTTCTACGGCGGCCAGGACGAGCAGTCCTTCGACGGGACGAAGGATGCGGAGGGCGCGATCAACGGCGCCGAATTCCTCTCCTCCAACCCCGCGCCCGAGGTGCAGAGCTTCGTCAAGGCGTTCAAGAAGAAGTACCCGCAGGAGGAAGAGGTCACTGGCTTCGAGGCGGGCGCCTATGACGCGCTCAACGTCGCGGTCGCCGCGGCGAAGATCGGCGGCACCAGCCGCGAGGGCATCCTCGCGGGGTTCACGAAGGTCAAGGATGTCCCGAGCGTCGTCTACGGGAAGATCACCTTCGACCAGAGCACGCGCCGGGTGGCCTCGCCCCAGCTCACGCCGAGCATCCTGAAGGACGGGAAGTGGGTCGCGTACACCGGCTGACCTGCCGCTGACACGCACATCATGCTCGACACACTGATTGCCGGCCTGCTCCGAGGGAACGTCTACGCCCTCGGAGCGGTCGGCATCTCCCTCGTCTTCGGCGTCATGAACGTCGTCAATTTCGCCCAGTTCTCGTTCTTCGGGCTCGGGGCGATGCTGTCCTGGTTCTTCGTCGTCAAGCTCGGGCTGCCGTTCTGGCTGGCCCTGGTCGCCGTGCTGGTCGTCTGCGGCGCGATCGGGTTGCTCATCAACGTCACGGTGGTGCGCCCGCTCGCGAAGTTCCTGCCGCTGGCGGCCATGCTCTCGACCTACGCGATCTCGCTGATCCTCGACAACGCCTCCCAGATCGCCTTCACCGCGCAGTTCCGGGTCTTCCCCGACGTGCTGCCGACCTCGAACCTGCACATCGGCAACATGCGGTTCGGCACGTCCGATCTGGTGATGCTCGGCACGACCGCGGTGATCATGGTCGTCATGACGCTGTTCCTCAAGTACGGGAAGGTGGGGCGCGCCATCCGGGCGACGGCGCAGGACCAGGAGGCCGCGCTCCAGATGGGGATTCCGGTCGGCCAGGTGCAGCACGTGTCGTTCGTCATCGCGTCGGCGCTCGGCGGGCTCGCGGGCGTGTTCATCGCCCTCTACGTCGGTGTAGCGAACCCGAACTCCGGACTCGACGTCGGCCTCACGGCGTTCGTCGCGGCGACCTTGGGCGGCCTCGGGAGCCTTGTCGGCGCGGTGATCGGCGGGTTCGTCCTCGGCATCCTGGAGGCGTTCGGCATCCACTTCTTCGGCGACACGGCGCGCGAGATCATCGTGTTCGTCATCCTGATCGTGGTGCTGATCGTGCGTCCCGGCGGCCTGCTCGGCAAAGTGCCGCTGATGTCCACGGAGCCGCTGACGGGCACGTTCCTCGGCAAGGGGCGCCCGATCCGCATCCCGCGCTGGGTGTGGCTCGCCGCGTTCGTGGTCGCTGGGGTGCTGGTGCCCCTGGTCGCCAACGACTACATCCTCACCACCGGCACGCAGGTGATCATCTACGCGATCATCGCGGCCGGGTTCACCGTGACGGCCGGCCAGGCGGGTGTGCTCGCGCTGGGCCAGGCCGGGCCGATCGCCATCGGCGCCTACGCTTCTGCGCTGCTGACGCTGTACCTGCATCTGCCGTTCTGGGTCGCGCTGCCGCTCGCCGGCATCGCCGCGGCCGTCGTCGCGTCGATCCTGGCGTCGCCGATCTGGGGCGTGAAGGGCCACTACATCTCCATCGCAACCCTCGGTCTCGGTATCGCGATCGTCGCCGTGATCCAGCTCGTGCTGCCGCAAGGGCTCTACAACATCCCCGTCCCCGAGTGGTTCGGGACGCCGCTGAACAGTCCGCAGGCGTACTACCTGATCGACTTCGGCGTGCTGGCCGTGACCCTGCTGGTGATGTGGCGACTGCGTTCGTCCCACCTCGGCAAGGTGATCTCGTCGGTCGGCTCGGACGAGGTGGCCGCGCTCTCCTCCGGCGTGCGCGGCCGCAACTATAAGGCGCTGGCCTTCGCGGTCTCCGGCTTCTTCGCCGGGATCGGCGGCTCGCTGCTGGCGCACCAGTACACCTACATCGATCCCACGATTTTCACGATGCTGATGTCGCTGCTGGTGGTCACGATCGTGATCATGGGCGGCGTGAGCCTGCCGTACGGCGCGGTGATCGGCGCGATCATCCTGATCGGCGCGATGGAACTGCTGCGGTTCACACCGGAACTGCGGATCATCGTGTACGGCCTGGTGCTCATCCTGGTGGTGCGCTTCCGGCCGGGCGGAATCCTGGTGAGGAACTCATGACCGAACTGCTGCTGGATGTTCACGACCTGGAGCGTCACTTCGAGGGGCTCAGAGCCGTCGACAAGATCTCGTTCACGGTCTCGCGCGGCGAGGTGGTGTCGATCATCGGCCCCAACGGGTCGGGCAAGACGACGACGCTCAACCTCGTGACTGGCGCGATCCGGCCGAACGGCGGCGCGATCACGCTGGAGGGAGAGCGCATCGACCGCGCCGACAGTGCGCGCATCGCCGAGCACGGCATCGCGCGCACCTTCCAGAACGGACGGGTGTTCGCGACGCTCTCGGTCGCCGACAACATCGAGGTCGGGCTGCATTCGACCCTGAGCGCGAACCGACCGTTCCGCCGCTTCTCGAACGTCTTCCTGCTGCGGTGGATCCCGCTGCTGGCCGAGCTGTACATCGCGATCGTCGGAACCCCGGCCTCGCGGCGCGAGCAGCAGCGGATCGACGCGGTGGTCGCGGCGGAGATCGACCGCTTCGAGGCCCGACTCGGTCCGCGCCGGGACGACCCGGCCTACTCGCTGAGCTACGCGAACCGCCGGCGCACCGAGATCGCCCGGGCCCTGGCCCTCCAGCCGAAGCTGCTCGTGCTCGACGAGCCGACGGCCGGAATGAACCAGTCCGAGACGGCCGAGGTGCTCGAGCAGCTGCTGGAGCTCAAGGCGGCCGGGCAGTCCATCCTGCTGGTGGAGCACAAGCTCGACCTCGTGATGTCCGTCTCGGACCGAGTGATCGTGATGGACGGCGGGCGCATCATCGCGGAGGGCCGGCCGGACGAGGTCCGCACGGATCCTGCCGTGGTCGAGGCATACCTCGGCCGGCGGCGTGGGCTGGGAGGGGTGGACCTGCTGTGACCGAGCTCCTGGCCCTGGACGACGTGAACGTCTACTACGGGCCGTTCCACGCGCTCCGCGGCAACACCCTGACCGTCGGGGAGGGCGAGATCGTGTCGCTGCTCGGCGGCAACGCGAGCGGCAAGTCCACCACGATGAAGACCATCCTCGGGCTCGTCAGGCCCAAGACCGGCACCGTGCGATTCGCGGACGAAGACATCACGCAGGCGCCGACGCGGCGGCGCATCCGCGCGGGGATCGCGTCCGTGCCCGAGGCGAGACGTGTCTTCCCCGAGATGACGGTCGACGAGAACCTCATCGCGGGCGCCTACACGCGCCGCGACAAGGCCGGCATCGCCGAGGACCTGGAGCGGATGCGCACGCACTTCCCGCGCTTGGGCGAGCGACGGCGTCAGCAGGCCGGGACGCTGTCCGGCGGGGAGCAGCAGATGCTCGCCTTCGCGCGCGCCCTCATGAGCCGTCCGAAGCTCATCTGCATGGATGAGCCGACCATGGGCCTGTCCCCGAAACTGGTCGACCAGGTGCTGGACGAGATCGTCCGGATCAACCGGGAGCTCGGTGTCGCCGTACTGTTCGTCGAGCAGCAGGCCGAGCTGGCGCTCTCCATCGCCTCCCGCGGCTACGTGCTCGCGACCGGCGCGATCGTGCTCGAGGGCACAGCGCGCGAACTGCTCGACAACCCGCAGATCCAAGAGGCCTACCTCGGAAAGGCTCCACGAGAGTGACGACATCCGGAAACGAACGCATCCGCCTGGGATTCTTCACCCGGCTCCTCGACGACGGCACGGCGCTGCAGCGCTACCGCAACGCCCTCGACCAGTTCGTCCGGGCGGAGGAGCTCGGGCTCGACTCGGTCTGGGTCGCCCAGCACCACTTCCATGAGGACGAAGGCGGCCTGCCGTCCCCGTTCGTGCTGCTGGCCCAGGCGGCGGCGCGCACGTCGCGCATCCATCTCGCCACCGGCATCGTGACGCTCCCGCTCGAAGCGCCGCTGCGGGTGGCCGAGGATGCCGCGGTGCTGCAGCTGCTCTCGGACGGCCGGCTCGAACTCGGCATCGGGTCGGGCGGCACGCCGTCGTCGTTCCCCCCGTTCGGCCACGACCCGGCCGACCGCGCAGCGATCTACGATCGGCACCGGGAGACGCTGGTCGGTGCGCTGCGCGGAGACACCCTGACCGCGGACGGCGGGACGCTGTACCCGGCCGCCCCGTCGCTGCTCGGCCGGATCTGGGAGGCGACGTTCTCAGCCGAGGGCGCCGCCCGCATCGGCCGCCGCGGCAACGGTCTCATGCTGTCCCGCACGCAGCCCAGGCGGACGTGGGATGCGCCCACCTCGCCGCAACTGCAGGAGGCGGTCGTCGACGCCTACCTGGGCGCACTGCCCGCAGGCACCGAGCCGCGCATCCTCGCCTCCCGCTCCCTGCTCGTCGTCGATTCGGAGGCCGAAGCGGAGCGCTGGATCCGGCGCGGCATCGATCGCGGGCGCTCCTTCGCGGACGCCCAGGGAGTCGACATCCCGGCCACGGTCGGCGACGCCGAGCTGCTGGCCTGGCTCGACATCCACATCGGGACGCCGGAGCAGGTGCTCTCGACGCTGGAGCGGGACACCGTGCTCTCCCGGGCGACGGACGTGGCCTTCCAGCCGCACCCGATCGACCCGCCGCACGAGACGGTCCTGCGCTCGCTGGAGCTGCTCGCCACCGACGTCGCCCCCCGCCTGCTCGACTGGTCGCCCGCGTCGGCCGCGACGGTCGCCGTATGACCCGCACGACCTGAACCCGCACATCCTGAACCCCTTGGAAAGGAAGCCATGACGACCGACGTCATCGACCGGCTGGTGGGAATCGCCCCCGGCGACCCGCTCGACGGCCTGCGCGCCCAGCGCCCCAGCGCCCGCGCGAACGCCCAGGCCAGCTTCGACGCGCTCTTCCGCACGGACGAGGTGGATGAGGTCAGCCAGCGCGAACGCCTGGCCCTCGCATACTGGACGGTCGCCCTCTCGGCGTCGCCCACCGCATCCTTCTACCGCGATCTGCTCGCGGCCGAAGACCCGGCCGCCCTCGCGGCGCTCGACGCCGCCCTACCGGCAGCCATCACCTCCGGACCGTACGGCGACTACCCCGCCGGCCCGCTGACCGCCGAAAACGTCGCGGGCCCGCTCTGGGAGCCGGATGCGGCGCTCGCCGCCGCCGTCGGTCCCCGGCTCGCCGCCGCGCTCGCCCACGTGCACCTCCTCGTCTACCGGCCGCGGGACTCGTCGGCCGACGCCCTGCAGGTCCTGCTCGACGCCGGATGGTCCACCACCGGCATCGTCACGCTCTCGCAGCTCGTGGCGTTCCTCAGCTTCCAGCTCCGTGTCGTCGCGGGGCTCACCGTTCTGAAGGGAGAACTCGCATGAGCGACCAGATCGTCGGCGAGCAGGTCATCCGTCACACGTTCGAGGCGCCGAACGCCTTCACCCAGGCCGAGCTCGGCTGGGAGGCGTGGCTCGAGCCCCTGCCGCTGGAGGAGCTGACCGAGCGGCACTACGACGGCCTCGTCGACAAGGGACGCGCGAACAGCCCCTACTTCCGGTTGCTCGTGCGCGACCCCGACATCCTCGGCGCCCGCACCCGCACGGACAACGACATCTTCTACAACGAGAAGGGCGGACTGACGCGCGCGCTGCGCGAGCTGTCGGCGGCCAGCGCATCCCGTACCAACGGCTGCATCTTCTGCGCGTCGGTGCACGCCCGCTTCGCCAGCCACCACTCCAAGCGCCGGGAGGATGTGCAGCGCCTCCTCGACGACGGGACGTCCGCCCCGCAGGACGATCCGCAGTGGCGGGCGGTGATCGACGCCTCCGTCGCTCTCACCGAGATCCCGAACGCGTTCGGGCCCGAGCGCGTTCGCGCGCTCCGGGAGGCGGGTCTCGACGATCTGGCGATCATCGACGCCATCAACGGCGCAGCCTTCTTCAACTGGGCGAACCGGCTCATGCTCTCGCTCGGGGAGCCGACACCACCGAAGGAGTAGCGGCGGCAGCAGCGCTCACCCCATGCGGATGAGGCCGTTGCCGAGCACGAAGACGCCGACGATCGCGAGCACGACCACGGTGATCAGCGAGCCGTTGCCCGCGATCCACGTCCGGGTCGATTCGAGCCAGGGGCGGGTGCGCTTGCTCGACGACAGGGCCACCACCACGAGCGCGATCACGGTCGACGTGCTGATCAGGGTGTAGACGGCGAGTGAGACGGCGAACTGCCATCCGGTCAGCGTCGCCCCGCTGATGGCGAGCCCGGCGGCGATGCTCAGCAGTATCGCCTTCGGCCGCACGGCAAGCCCGAACCCGAGTGCGAGCGACGACCACGGCCCCAGCGCCCCGACCGTGCGGAGCCATCGCGGCTCGGCGGCGGAGGGGGTGCGCGGCCGTCGCCGCCACTCGACGACGGCGAGCACCTCCAGCGCGATGCCGATCACGATCTCCACGATGCCGATCGCGACCTGGGGTGTCCGGTTCGGCGAGAGCGGCAGGGTGCGCGCGAACAGGGCGAAGACGAAGGTGACGGTCCCGATACCGACCACGAGGCCGAGGAGGAACGGGATGGAGGAGCGCCGCTGATTCGGTGACAGCAGGATGATGATCGCTGCGGTGATCGTGACCGAGCTGATCGCCCCCGCGACTGCGAGGGGGAGGAGGTGCCCGAGTGCGTCCCACATGGTGAAGCAAGGAAACCATGCGCCGGGTGCCCGGCGACAGGGCGTCTCTCGTGCGAATGTCGTGCCCGGGCGGGTCCGCCGCCTCTAGTGTGGGCCCATGAGCGAGTCCGCGCCGCGTGCGCGCATCGGAGTGGTCGCCGAAGCCGGCGCCGAGAGCCGGGTGGCCGCGACACCGGTCACCGTCCCCAAGCTGATCGCCCTGGGATACGACGTGGTCGTCGAGACGGGTGCCGGATCGGCCTCCTCCTTCCCGGATGCCGCGTACGCCGCCGCGGGCGCAACCGTGGTCGACCACCTCACGGCATGGGGTGCGGCGATCGTGCTGAAGGTGAATCCGCCGACGGCGGCCGAGATCGACGCGCTCGCCGACGGGGGCACCCTCATCTCCACGCTGAGCCCCGCTCTGCGGCCGGACCTGCTGGAGGCGCTCGCCACGCGGCACATCACGGCTATCGCGCTGGATGCGGTGCCGCGGATCTCGCGGGCCCAGTCGATGGACGTGCTCAGCTCCATGGCCAACATCTCGGGCTATCGGGCCGTCATCGAGGCCGCCAACGAGTTCGGTCGCTTCTTCACCGGCCAGGTCACTGCCGCGGGGAAAGTGCCTCCGGCGAAGGTGCTCGTCGCGGGTGCAGGCGTTGCGGGTCTCGCGGCGATCGGGGCGGCATCCAGCCTGGGTGCGATCGTCCGCGCCACGGATCCCCGGCCCGAGGTGGCCGACCAGGTCGCCTCCATCGGCGGTGAGTATCTGAAGGTGATCGTTCCAGACGAAACGACGCAGGCGTCCGCCGACGGCTACGCGAAGGCCACCAGCGATGCCTACAACCGTCGCGCTGCCGAGATCTACTCGGAGCAGGCGGCCGACGTGGACATCGTGATCACGACGGCGCTCATCCCGGGCCGTCCGGCGCCGCGCCTCCTCACCGCCGCTGACGTCGCGTCGATGCGCGGGGGAAGCGTGATCGTCGACATGGCCGCGGCCCAGGGCGGGAACGTCGAAGGCTCGGTCGCGGGGGAAAGGGTCGTGACCGACAACGGGGTCGTCATCCTGGGGTACACCGACCTGCCCGGCCGCCTTCCCCAGCAGGCGTCCCAGCTGTTCGCGACCAACCTGTTCAATCTGCTGAAGCTCCTCACGCCGGGGAAGCAGGGTCTCCTCACGCTCGACTTCGACGACGTCGTACAGCGCACGGTGACCGTCGTCCGGGATGGAGTGGTCACGTGGCCGCCGCCGCCCGTGCAGGTCTCGGCGGCGCCGCCCGCCTCCGTTCCGCCCGCTGAATCCGCGGCCATCGCCTCCCCGTCGCCGGCCGCCGCGAAGAAGGGCGGGTCGCCGGCGAGGCGGACCGCCCAGGTGCTGGCGGGCGCCGCGGTGCTGTTCCTGGTGTGCGCATTCGCGCCGCCCCCGCTCCCGCAGCACTTCCTCGTGCTGACCCTCGCGATCGTGGTCGGCTTCTACGTCATCGGCCACGTCACCCACGCCCTCCACACCCCGCTGATGAGCGTGACGAACGCCATCTCCGGGATCATCGTGGTCGGCGCCATGGTCCAGTTCGTCGTTCCGAACGTGACCGTTCAGATCCTGGCCGCGATCGCCGTGCTCCTCGCGAGCATCAACATCTTCGGCGGGTTCGCCGTCACCCGTCGCATGCTCGCGATGTTCCAGAAGGGCGACCCGCGATGATCCCGATCGCCGGTGCGGTCGCGGACGCCGCCTACATCGTCGCGGCCCTCCTGTTCATCCTGAGCCTTGCGGGGCTCAGCAGGCACGAGACGAGTCGCCGCGGCGTCGTGTTCGGCATGGTCGGCATGGCCATCGCGCTGGTCGCCACCGTCGTCCTCGTCCTCACCGGTGCGTCGGGCGAACCGCTGGCGCTGGGGCTGCTGGTCGTCGCGGTGGTGCTCGGCGGTGCGATCGGGCTCTGGCGGGCCCGCATCGTCCAGATGACCGGGATGCCGGAGCTGATCGCGCTCCTGCATTCCTTCGTCGGTCTTGCCGCCGTCCTGGTCGGCTGGAACGGCGCGCTCTACAGCACCGGGCTGACCGGGGCACTGGCCGACATCCACCACGCCGAGGTGTTCGTCGGTGTCTTCATCGGCGCGGTGACGTTCACCGGATCGATCGTGGCGTTCCTCAAGCTGTCGGCCCGAATCTCCTCACGGCCGCTGATGCTGCCGGGCAAGAACATCCTGAACGTCGGCGCGCTGGTGGTCTTCGTGGCCTTGACGGTCTGGTACGTCGTGACTCCGCAGCTCTGGCTGCTCGCGGTCGTCACGGCGGTCGCGCTGGCGCTCGGCTGGCATCTGGTCGCCTCGATCGGCGGGGGCGACATGCCGGTCGTCATCTCGATGCTCAACAGCTACTCCGGATGGGCCGCCGCAGCCGCGGGATTCCTCCTCGACAACGACCTCCTCATCGTGACCGGCGCCCTCGTGGGCTCGTCGGGTGCCTACCTCAGCTACATCATGTGCAAGGCGATGAACCGGTCCTTCCTCTCCGTGATCGCGGGTGGATTCGGCATCGAGGCGCCGAAGAGCAGCGCCGACGTGACGGGCGAGTACCGCGAGACCGACGCGGAGACGGCGGCCGAGCTGCTGGCGGGAGCATCGACGGTCGTCATCACCCCGGGCTACGGAATGGCCGTGGCCCAGGCACAGCACGGCGTCGCCGACCTGGTACGGCTGCTCCGCGACCGCGGGATCGACGTTCGGTTCGGAATCCACCCCGTCGCCGGCAGGCTCCCGGGGCACATGAATGTGCTGCTCGCCGAGGCGAAGGTGCCGTACGACATCGTGCTCGAGATGGATGAGATCAACGACGACTTGGCGGAGACGGACGTCGTCCTCGTCATCGGCGCGAACGACACGGTGAACCCGGCCGCCGCGGAGGACCCGGGAAGCCCCATCGCCGGCATGCCGGTGCTGCGGGCGTGGGAGGCGCGCGACGTCATCGTCTTCAAACGGTCGATGGCGTCCGGATATGCGGGGGTGCCGAATCCGTTGTTCTACCGCGAGAACGCACAGATGCTGTTCGGGGACGCGAAGGAGAAGGTGGAGGAGATCGTCTTCCAGCTCTCCCGTGGTTGAGCCCGTGGTCTCGGCGGGTCTAGGGTCGCGGCATGTGCAGGAACATCCACACTCTCCATAATTTCGAGCCCGCCGCCACGTCGGACGAAGTCCAGGCCGCCGCTCTGCAGTACGTCCGCAAGATCGCCGGCACGACGAAGCCCTCGAAGGCCAATCAGGAGGCCTTCGACCACGCCGTGCACGAGATCGCGCACCTGACGCAGCACCTGCTGGACGACCTGGTCGCCACGACCCCGCCGAAGAACCGCGAGGAGGAGGCGGAGAAGGCGCGGGCCCGCGCCGTGCGCTCCGGGCGGTACGCCGCGGCGTAACCGCCCGCCTCAGGCCTGCGGGGCTCCCGAGAGGCGGTAGGACGCGAAGAACGTCCCGCCGTAGAGGGCGGCCGCGACCAGGAAGCCGGTGGCCATCACGTAGGAGGCCCAGTCGTTGCCGGTGATCATCGTGCCGACGCCGGCGAGGAACGTGACGATGATCACCACGAGCCCCCACGACGCCAGACGCTGGCCGACTCCTGCGGCCCGGGCGGCGAGAAGGGCCCGCACGGCGATGACGACCAGACCGATCGCCACCAGGATGTGCAGGATCACGATGATCGTGTCGACGACGACGACGAACGTGCCCTCCGGCTCGCCGATCAGGTTGGCGGCCATGCCGAGCAGGAATTGAACAGCCAGTGCGGTCAGGGCCTCGCGGGAACGCCGGCGAAGGCTCTCCAACGATCCCGGCGCGGTGACGGATGCGGACATGAGGCGCTCCCCTCCTCGAAATCAGCGACTGCTGCGCCGATATTCTGCTCCGCCGCCCCCCTGCCGGGATAGGCCCGACTCGCCGGGCCGTGCGGCGTGTTGCACTGCGCTCGGTCTTGCCGCCAATCTAGGGCCTGAGCGCCATTCCGGGCAGCGAGTCTCAGCGAGGTGAGCACCATGACGGCACAGGTCGACACGCCGGTCGCCGAGACGACCGATCGCACCATCATGGTCGCGCCGAAGCGCGACTTCCACGGCATCCTGCGGGCCGGGGCGCTCGCATCCATCGTCCTCGTCGCGGCCGTGATCGTGGCGGTGGTGTGGGCCAACATCGGCGGGTATGACGCCTTCTGGAGCCAGCGGCTCGTGCTCCAGGTGGGCGACCTCACGCTGTCCTACGATCTGCGCACCTGGGTGAACAGCGGACTGATGACGTTCTTCTTCCTCGCGGTCGGTCTGGAGGCCCGGCGCGAGTTCGACCTCGGCGACCTGCGCGACCGGAGGCGGTTGATCCTCCCGCTCGCCGTCGGGCTTCTCGGGATGGCCGTTCCGGTGGCGATCTACCTCGCCTTCAACACCGGGCTCGAATCCGCGCGCGCGTGGGGCGTCGCGATGTCGACGGACACCGCGTTGGCGCTCGGCATCCTCACCCTCCTGGCGCGGCGGGCGCCGAAGCGGACGCGCACCTTTCTTCTGACGGCGTTCGTGGTCGACGACGTGGCCGCGCTCATCATCATCGGCGCGTTGTACAGCGGCCCCATCTCACCCATCCCGCTGATGCTCGCGGTGCTCGCGTTCGTGGGCATCCTCATCGCCCGCAGGGTCGGGAGGACGATCGGCCGGGCGATGGCGGTCCTCCTCGGCATCGGGATGTGGCTGGCTCTGCTGCTGAGCGGGATCGACCCGGTGGTCTCGGGGCTCGCGATCGGCTTGGCCACCACCGCCTACGTTCCGTTGCGCTCGGACCTGGAGCGGGCCACGGGGCTGGTGAGGAACTACCGGGAGGCGCCGACCGCCGAACTAGCGCGGTCCGCCGCGGTCGGCCTCGCCGACTCGCTCTCCGAGAACGAGCGCATCCTCTACCGGCTCAGCCCGTGGACCAGCTACGTCGTCGTGCCGGTGTTCGCGCTGGCGAACGCCGGGGTGGCCATCTCGGCGGAGCTTCTCGCTCGGGCCGTCAGCAGCCCCATCACCCTCGGGATCGTCGTGGGATACGTGATCGGCAAACCGGTCTCCGTCGCGGGAACGGCGTGGTTGGTGACGAAGCTGTCGGGGGGCAGGATCCGGCCCCAGGTGGGGTGGCTCTCCGTGCTCGGGAGCGGCACGGCTGCGGGGGTGGGCTTCACGGTGTCGCTGCTGATCGCCGGCATCGCGCTCACCGGTCCGCAGCTGGCCGAGGCGAAGATCGGCATCTTCTTCTCGGTGATCGGGTCCTCCGTCCTGACCTGGTTGGTGTTCCAGGCTGTCCGGTTCATCCCGTCGGTCGCCCGCACCCGGGCGCTCGTCGGTCAACCGGACCAGACCCTCGATCTGCTCCTGCCGGTCGATCCCGCCGTCGACCACGTGCGCGGTGCGAAGAACCCACGGGTGACGGTCGTCGAGTACGGGGACTTCGAGTGCGGCTACTGCCGGCGCGCGGAACCGGCGGCACAGGAACTGATGGACCGGCATCCCGACCTCGCCCTCGTGTGGCGGCACCTGCCGCTGAGCGACATCCATCCGAACGCCGTGCGTGCAGCGGAGGCAGCGGAGGCCGCCGGAGCCCAGGGCGCGTTCTGGCCGATGCACGACCTCCTGCTCGATCCGGACAACCCGCTGGGCATCGCGGATCTCGAGCGGTACGCCGAGCAGGTCGGGATCGATCCCGAGCGGTTCCTCGAGGACCTGGAGTCCCGGACGTACGCCGACCGGGTGGAGTCGGACATCAGCTCCGCCGACCGCAGCGGTGCCGCGGGCACTCCGACGTTCTTCATCAACGGTCAGCGCCACGACGGGGACATCGACGTCGAGTCCCTGTCGAGGGCGATCGATGCTGCCCGCGCCAACGACGCCCGCCCTGCGCGCGTCAAGGACGCCCGCCCCGCGCGCCCGTTCTGACGGGGCACGCCGCTCTATCAGACGGCGGCGGCGCGCAGGAGCTCGGCGATCCTCTTCTCGGTGGCCGCGTCCAGCGCCGTCAGTGCGAACCCGACCGGCCACATCGTGCCGTCGTCCAGCGTTGCCGCCTGCTGGAACTCGATCGTCGCGTAGCGGATCTTGAACTTCGAGCCCGGCTTGAACGCGACGACCGTCTTGCCGGCGGCGTCCGCGTAGGCGGGCATCCCGTACCAGGTCTTGGCGTTGAGGGAGGTGTTCTCGCCGACCAGGCGGTGGAAGGCCTCCGCGAGTTCCTTATCCGTCCCGGTCATCGCGGCGATGGCGGCCTCGCACGCCGCTGCAGCGTCCGCGCCCTCCTGGGCGGCTTTCTTCTCGGCGACGGCGGCCTTGATGGCGGCCTTCTCCTCTTTGCTGAATGTGGTGGCCATGGTGTCCCCTTCTCTGGCTGAGCTGGGTTCACTCTACGGTTCAGGCCACGGCCACCACTTCTCGAATCCTGCTCGATCCAGCGGTGTCAGGCGGCGCGCGCCTGGGAAGGCGCGAACAGGTCGGCTACGGATTCCGAGTCGCCCCCGACGCAGACGAAGAAGACGAAGTCCACCGCAGAATCGACTGCCACCACGGTGTCCACGTTCTCCCACGTCTCGGCGGGTACGTCGACGAGGCGCCCCATGTGGAGTTCCCGGCGCTCGGAGTCGCGTGCGGTGCCCTGCACGGTGAAGAAGGCGTCCAGACTCTCGTCCTCCGAGGCGTCGGCGAGCCAGCCGATCAGCGGGGTGCGGGCCTCGGTACTGATGGGCATCGCCGCGAACAGGGAGGCCGACAGGCGTTCGATGCCGACGCCTGCTGTCAGCGCTGCCCTGCCCTCCGCGATGCGCGGTGACGCGATCGCCAGCCACTGGCCGGGTCGGATTGTTTCTATTGCTGCGAGAAGCGGACCCGCAACGGGTCCCTCATAGTTTTCGGTCATGAAAGCTTCGGGTACTTTCGGGATTTGGCAGGGACGACGAACGGCGCCCCGCGGACCCCCACATCGCCCGCGCACAGCGGACCTCCGGCGACGACGTCGCACGAGCCCCCGTACGGCTTCGGGACCGACCGGGGTACACAAAACCTACGCCCGCGTCCGCGAGAACGAGGACACCCTAATGGGGGTCATTTCAGTCAAGTTTGTTAACCTTGCCGTGAGACACTCACCTCATGGCGAAAGAAGTCTCCGATGAGGACACGATCCAGCAGGTCGTCGAGCGTCTGCAGGAGAAATTCCCCGACACCCCCAAGGCCGACATCGAGAATGCGACCCGGACCGAGTTCGCCGAGTTCGCCGGTCGGCCGGTGAGGGACTACCTCGCGATCCTCGTCGAGCGGTCGGCGAAGAAGCGGCTCAAGAAGGCCGCCGGTTCCGCCGGCTGAGTCACGGACTCACGCCGCGGCGGCGCGCTGCCCGGGCATGGTGCGCCCGGGCCGCGATCACGCGCGGCGGATCTCCCGAGCTGCCGGGCAGTCGAAGGGATCGCGGGCGGCCAGTCCCACGCGGTTGAGGTACTGGATCACGATGCGGTACGAGGTGATCAGTCCGGTCTCCGTGTAGGGGATGCCGTGGGTCGCGCAGTGCTCCCGGACCAGGATGCGGGCTCGACGCAGGTGCGGCCGCGCCATGCTCGGGAACAGGTGGTGCTCGATCTGGTGGTTGAGGCCGCCCATCAGGGCGCTCATCGACCAGCCGCCGCGGATGTTGCGCGACGTGAGGACCTGCTTGTTGAGGAAGTCGACGCGGGAGCCGGCCGGCAGCAGCGGCATTCCCTTGTGGTTCGGGGCGAAGGATGCCCCCATGTAGACGCCGAAGACGGCGAGCTGGACGCCCAGGAAGGCGAACGCCATGCCCAGCGGAAGCATCAGGAAGACGATGGCGACGACGACCGAGAGACGGACCGCGATGGCGACGAGTTCGCTCGTGCGGCGCTCCACGGGTCCCCGGCTCAGCAGTGAGCGCACCGATGTGATGTGCAGGTTCACGCCCTCGAGCAGCAGGAGCGGAAAGAAGAGGTAGCCCTGGCGACGGGTGATGGCGGCGAGGAGCCCACGCTGGCGGGCCGCATCCTCCTCGGTGAAGGAGATCGTGTCGAACGCGATGTCGGGGTCTTTGCCGACCGTATTCGGATTGGCGTGGTGACGCGTGTGCTTGGTCATCCACCACTGGTAGCTCATGCCCACGAGCCAGGTGGCGATGAGGCGTCCGGCGCGGTCGTTGCTCGGACCCGACGCGAACACCTGGCGGTGCGAGGCCTCGTGGCCGAGGAACGCGAACTGGGTGAAGATCAGGCCGAGGGCGGCAGCGATGATGAGCTGGAACCACGAGTCGCCCAGGAGCACGAAACCGACACCGGCGCCGGCGAGGGCGACCGTGAGCAGCACGAACACCGTGATGTAGAAGCCGCGCCGGCGCTCCAGGAGGCCTTCGGCGCGGACGCGCCCGAGCAGCTCGTTGTACGTGCTGGTGACGGCGGGACGGTTCTCGGTGCGCGGTCGCGTCCGAACGACCGGGCCGAGGGTGGGTGCGCTCATGGAATCCTTGCTGTCGTCTTTCCGACTTCCCAGCCGAGGATGTGGGGCGTTGACCCTAGATGACGCAACCTTAGGCGCGGTTTCTGGGTGTTGGCGGCGAGTACGCTGGCCTGTCGGCTTCCGGCGTACGGTGAGCGACATGCAGACCTTCCTGCCCTATGCGTCCTTCGGCCGGAGCGTGCGCCTGCTGGACCGCGCCCGCCTGGGCAAACAGCGTGTGGAGGCGCTGCAGGTGCTGCGCGCGATCACCGTTCCGGGCTATGGATGGCGCAACCACCCGGTGGCGAAGATGTGGCGGGGATACGTCCCCGCGCTCACGAAGTACGCGCTGGAATCCGCGGACGCCTGGATCGAGCTCGGCCACGCCGACACCGTCCGGCCGCAGGTGCTCGAGTTCGCGCCCGACGTCGCAGGCCAGTCACAGGACGACCTCGACCTGCCGCCGTGGATCGGCGACGCCGCGTTCCACCGGAGCCACCGGTCGAACCTCGTGCGCAAGGACCCGGAGTTCTACCGCCCGCTGTTCCCCGATGTCCCGGACGACCTCGCCTACGTCTGGCCCGGCGCGACCCGGGAGGCCGACGGGACGCCCTCCCGCACGCCGTTCCCACGCACTAGCCTGCTGCCGTGCTGATCTACTCGATGGGCGTCTCCGCGGATGGCTTCATCGCCGATGACGAGGGCGGGTTCGACTTCACCGCCCCGAGCGACGAGCAGTTCCGCTTCCAGCTCGCCCAGGTCGGACGGCTCGGCGGGTACCTGCTCGGCCGACGGCTGTACGAGACGATGCTGGTCTGGGAGACGGACGCCAGCCTCCGGCGGCCGGCTTCGGGAGCGGCGTTCGCGGACGTCTGGGCGGCGCTTCCCAAGGTGGTGTTCAGCCGGACCCTTCGCGAGGTGGACGGCAGCGGACGGCTCGCCGAAGCACCCCTCGCGGACGAGATCGCCGCCGCCCTGGGATCGACCGACAAGGACGTCTCGATCGGAGGCGCCGACCTGGCCGCGGAGGCCATCGCCCTCGACCTCGTGGACGAGTACCGGCTCTTCCGCTATCCCATCGCGATCGGAGGAGGGACCCGGTACTGGCCGCCGCTCGAACAGGAGCTCCCGCTCACGCTGGTCGGAACGCGGACATTCGGCGGCCGCGTCGTCTACGAGCAGTACCGCCGCCTGCGCTACGGGTGACCCGGCGGATCTAGCCACGGCCCACTCTTACCGGGATCTGACCTCTTTTCTTCGACCGCCCGAACCGCGCCGCGACTGCCTTGTACTGTGAATCAGTGACCGGCTCTCTCTCCCGACTCATCTACGTAGACGACTCCGGGGATCCTCAGAGGGGATGGATCGTCTACGCGTGGGTTGAGGTCTCTCCGGCTGGGTGGCGCCTGGCATTGAGAGAATGGCTTGAACTCCGGAAGACGCTCTGGCGCGACTACGGAATCCCGCCAGCGGTAGAACTGCATACGACCAACTACGTCAATGGTCGGGACCGAGTCTCCACCAATCCGCCTGCTCGCTTCGTCCACGACGGGATTGTGTATTGGAAGGATCTGGGCCGAGAGGTCGCGGAACGCTGCCTTGAGGTCTTGCGGGATTGTGAGCACATCCGGACGGGTGCCATTTGGAAGCAGACAAGCTCGCGAGGGTCGGCGTACGCCGCTGAAAAAGGTCGCGTTTACGCGTCCTTGATCGAACGATGGGACGCGGAACATCGCGCCGCCGGGGATTTCGTGTTCGTGGGCATGGATGGGGACGGCTCGGACGCGACCTACTTCGACGCCCATCGAGCGCTCAAGCTCGACAATCGGCACGTGATCGAGGACCCGATGTTCCACGATTCGAGGCGATCGCAATGGACCCAGATGGCGGACCTGGTCGCGTATTCGGCATATGCACACGTCAATCGGCACGCGCACAATGCGTTCGCTTGGAGCTGGTACGAGGACTTCCTCAGAAGAGCGGATGCCGTGTGCGAACACAATAACGAGGTCGACTAAACAGCAAGGCCCCCGTATCCACGTGTGTGGCGGGAGCCTGCGTAACCAACCCTACTACGGTTCCTCCTCTGGCGCTCCCGGCGGATCTAGCCACGGGGATGCGCGAACCCATAGCCTCCGCTTGTGGATCTCGAACTCACCAGTAAGCGTGCCGTCGTCACCGGAGCCAGTCGCGGGATCGGCTTGGCCATCGTCCGAGCCCTCCTCCGTGAGGGCGCGTCCGTGATCGGGGTCGCCCGGAAGGGCACACCCGAGACCACCGCCGCCCAGGACGAGGGCGACTTCCGGCTCCTCGAAGCCGACCTGGGAGGCAACGACGGAATCCTCGCCGTCGCGGGCCTGATCGAGGGTCCGGTCGACATCCTGATCAACAACGTCGGATCGGCTCCGCCGCGGCCGGGCGGCTTCCCGTCCATCACGGACGAGCAGTGGACGGGCACCTACCAGCTGAACGCCCTCGCCGCCGTGCGGACGACGCGCGCGCTGTTCGACCGCATCCCGGACGGCGGCTCGATCGTGAACATCGCGTCCGAGAACGCGATCCTCGCCGATCCACTGGTGATGGACTACAGCGCCGCGAAGGCCGCGCTGCTGAGCTTCACCAAGTCGCTCTCGAAGGAAGTCGGGCATCGCGGCATCCGGGTCAACTCCATCAGCCCGGGACCGGTCGCGACCGACCTGTGGCTGGGCGGCGGCGGTGTCGCGCAGACCGTTGCCGCGGCGACCGGTGCCGACCCCGCGCAGGTGCGCCGTGGCGCGGAGGAGTCGATGGTGACCGGGCGCTTCACGACACCGGATGAGGTGGCCGCGCTCGCGGTCATGCTGGCGAGCCCGGTGCTCGGCAACCTGACCGGTGCGGATGTCGTCATCGACGGAGGCCTCCGGCAGACGATGTGACCGCCTGCTCGCCGCCGGGTGCGGTCAGGCGGAGAGGTCCCGCACGAAGGTGAGCAGCTGGAGCTCGCGCCCATCCGGGAGCGCGATGACGCCTTCGCGCTCGGAGCGCCGGCTGAAGCCGAGCTTGTAGTACAGGGCGTGCGCCCCTACCATGTCCGGTCCGCTGTTCAGGACGACCGCCCGCTGTCCGCGCGCCGCCGCCTGATCGAGGGCGAACTCGGTGAGCCGGACGCCGAGCCCGCGTCCCCGCGCCGACGGATGCGTGGCGAGCAGCCGGAAGTACAGTTCGTCCTCCGCGATGTGGCCGCCGTTGTCCCGGCCGGGGCGGAGCAGGGCGATGGTTCCGAGCAGCTCGCCGGTCGCCTCGTCCTCGGCGACGAAGAACTCGAAGTCGTCCGCGAGGGCTTCGGGATGCTTCAGCTCCTCCCGGTAGTGCTCCGGGAGGTCGTCGTAGTCGTGGGTGTACGCCGCGTGCGTCAGCTCGCCGATCGCTGGATACTCGCTCGCCGCTGCGCTCCTGATGCGGATGCTCGTGCCGTCCATCCCGCTACCGTAAGCTCCCGCAGGAGTTTCGGCCGAATCCGCTGCGAATCTCCTGCAGCACTGCCAATGGAAGGAGATTTCGCGGCGAACCTCCTTCGATCGCCGGCGGGCCGTCTCGGCCGTGCGAACCTAGGGGGTGCACACGGCGAGCGGCCGGTGCGGCAGGAGAGACGATGAGCACGACCACCACGCGACAGCTGGACCTGACGCTTCTGCTGATGCTCGCGCTCACGTTCTCGACCGGCATCGTGGATGCGGTCGGCTATCTCGGTCTCGACAAGGTGTTCGCCGGCAACATGACCGGGAACGTCGTGGTGCTCGGGATGGCGCTCGCGGGCGCCGAGGGCCTGCCCTGGGTGGGCCCGCTGGTCGCGCTCTTCGCCTTCATGGCCGGGGCGGTGATCGGCGGCCGGACGCTGCGCCGCGAGTCGATCGGGTGGAACACCCGCACCAGCTGGTCCTTCACGGGTGTGGCGATCGCACTGGCGGTGCTGACAGTCGCGACCCTCTTCACCGGCGGTGTTCCCCCGCAGCCGTGGCAGCTCGCCATCAGCACGCTTCTCGCCGCGGCCATGGGCTTCCAGGCGGCCGTTGCGCGTCACCTCGCCGTGAAGGATGTGACGACCGTGGTGGTGACCTCCACCATCACCGGACTCGCCGCGGACTCACGGCTCGCGGGCGGCTCCGGTCAGCCGTGGCGTCGCCGGGCCGCGGCCGTCGTGCTGATCGCCCTCGGCGCACTGGTCGGCGCCGCGCTGCTGCGCGTGCACGTCGCGGCGCCGCTCGGTCTCGCCGCCGTGATCAGCGCTGGGGCCGCCGTGCTCGGCCACGTGGCTGCGCACGAGTCCCGGGGCGCAGCTCCCGTCAGCGGGACGCCTCCGACGGCGCGCCCTCGCGCGTGATGATGGCGGCAGGGCTTTCGCTGCCGTCGTCGTCCAGCTTCACTCGAAGCGGCCTGCGGAGGGCCCGGGTGATGACGAGCAGGGTGATGATGCCGATCGCCAGCCAGACGATCCCGTAGGTCAGCGCGTCGAGGTGCAGGTTGGCCCAGAGGACGCCGGTCAGCACCATCCCGATCCCGGGCAGGACGATGTTGCGCACCACCTGGGCGGCGCCACGGCGCTCACGGCGACGGATCGCGAAGTGGATGATCACTGTCGCGTTCACGACGGTGAAGGCGATGAGCGCCCCGAAGTTGATCATCGACGAGACGAACTCGAGGGTGAACGCCGCCGCCAGCAGAGAGACCGCCCCGACCAGCAGGACCGCGGTCGCGGGCGTGCGGAACCGCGGGTGGATGTACGAGAGGCCGCGAGAGACGCGCCCGTTGCCGTTGCGCGCCATCACGTAGATCATGCGGGAGACGCTCGCGTGCGAGGCGAGGCTGGAGGCGACCGCTGCCGCCACCGCGGCGGAGATGAACAGGATCTGGAAGAGCAGCCCGCCGGTCTTCAGTGCGATCTCGGGGAGCGTGTCGTCGGTGAAGTGGAAGCCGGCGAGGTCCGGGAACCGCGACTGGGCGAACCAGGCGGCCACGAAGAAGATCGCACCGCCGATCATCAGGGCAAGCACGATCGCGCGGGGCACCGTCCGCGCATCCTTCGCCTCCTCTGTGTACATCGTGATCGCGTCGAACCCGATGAACGAGAAGCAGACGACGGTCGCCCCGCCGATCACCGCGCCGAGGTGCACGCCGGAATGGAGGAGGGGCGCCAGGCTGAACGGGGTGCCGTTGCCCGCGCCGTTGTTGAGGGCGGTCCAGGTCAGGACGACGAACACGGCGATCAGCACGATCTGGAACACGACCAGGATCCCGTTCACACGGGAGGTCGACGACATGCTGAACAGGTTCATCGCCGTGATGACGGCGACGTAGCCGACCACCCAGATCCAGCCCGGGACCTGCGGGAAGAACGACTCGAGGTAGAGCCGCACGATGAGGGCGTTCACCAGCGGGAGCAGCAGGTAGTCGAGGAGCGAGGACCAGCCGACGAGAAAGCCGACGTTCGGGTGGATGGTCTCTGAGGCGTACGTGTACGCCGACCCCGCCGACGGGTATACCCGCGTCATCCGCCCGTAACTGATCGCCGTGAACACCATGGCCACTAGAGCGACGAGGTAGGCGGCCGGGACGACGCCGTCGGTCTCTCCGGTGACGATGCCGAACGTGTCGAAGACGGTCATCGGCGTCATGTAGCCGAGGCCGAGACCGACGATCGCCCAGAGGCCGAGGGATCGTCGCAGCGTGGGTGCGGAGGTGGAGGGCACGCGAGCTCCTTCGCTCTTGTCAGGGTCCCGTCATCCTAAACGAAGGGAGTACGAAATCCGAAGTCGAGACAACGGATTACATAGGCATATGGCCGCTTTCGGTGATGATCGAGTCGAGAAATCCCCATTTCGCAGACGAATCCGGTAGTGTGCCCTTCGTCCGAACAGCCAACACAACGGAGCTGATAGCAATGAGCAGCATCGAACGGGACGTCGTCATCGTCGGCGCTGGAGCCTCCGGTCTCACCGCCGCGACCGAACTGAAGAAGGCCGGCCTGACCGTCGCCGTGCTCGAAGCGCGCGACCGCGTCGGCGGCCGCCTGTGGACCGACGACATCGACGGCGCGACCCTCGAGATCGGCGGCCAGTGGGTCTCCCCGGACCAGGATGCGCTCATCGAGACGCTCGCTGATCTCGGCCTCGAGACCTACAGCCGCTACCGCGAGGGCATCAACATCTACCTCGGAGAGAAGGGCGAGCGCCGCACGTTCGAGGGTGAGATCTTCCCGGTCGCCCCCTCCACCGAGAAGGAGATCGTCGGGCTCATCGAGCGGCTGGATCAGCTGGTCGCCGAGATCGATCCCGACCGGCCGTGGGCCCACCCGCGGGCGAAGGAGCTCGACGAGATCTCCTTCCGCCGCTGGCTCGAGACGCAGACCGACGACGAGGAGGCACGGCAGAACATCGGCATGTTCATCGCGGGCGCCATGCTCACCAAGCCGGCCCACGCCTTCTCGGCGCTGCAGGCGCTGCTCATGGCGGCCAGCGCGGGCAGCTTCTCGAACCTCGTCGACGCCGACTTCATCCTCGACAAGCGGGTCAAGGGCGGCCTGCAGCAGGTGCCGCTGCTCCTGGCCGAGCGGCTGGGCGACGACGTGCACCTGAGCGCACCGGTGCGGACGCTGCGGTGGGACGAGACCGGCGTCACGGCGATCGCGGACGGGGTCGAGGTGCGCGCCCGCTTCGCCATCCTCGCCGTTCCGCCCGTACTGATCAGCCGGATCTCGTACGAGCCGCCGCTGCCGCGCCGCCAGCAGCAGCTGCACCAGCACCTCTCGATGGGTTTCGTCATCAAGGTGCACGCCGTCTACGAGACGCCGTTCTGGCGCGACCTCGGTTACAGCGGCACGGCCTTCAGCCCCTACGAACTGGTGCATGAGGCCTACGACAACAGCTACCACGGCGACCCGCGCGGGACGCTGGTCGGCTTCGTCTCCGACGAGGCGGCCGACGAGGTCTTCCAGCTCGCTCCCGAGGAGCGCAAGGCGCGCATCCTGGAGTCGCTCGCCCACTACTACGGGGAGCAGGCGCTGAACCCCGTCGTCTACTACGAGAGCGACTGGGGGAGCGAGGAGTGGACCCGCGGCGCGTACGCGGCCAGCTTCGACATGGGCGGCCTCGCCCGCTACGGAGCCGATCTGCGCAGACCGGTGGGCCCGATCCACTTCTCCTGCAGCGATATGGCGGGCAAGGGCTACCAGCACGTCGACGGCGCGATCCGCGTCGGCCGCGAGACGGCGGCGGCGATCGTGGCTGCGGTGGTACCCGCCTGACGGTAGCTTCGCCGCTAGCGTCGGAGATTCGGCGGCCCAGCCTTCGAATCTCCTGCAGCACCGCTTTCCGTCGGAGATTTCGGGCCTGCTCTCCTTCTTTCCGAGGGGAGAATCGAGGGATGGAGCTCCGCTACTGCCCGAGCCGCCGGGATGGCCGCGGCTGCACCCGGCCGCTGGGCCACCCGGGGCTGCATCGCTACCAGGGCGCCATGTGGTCGGACGCGGGGGCGGACCCGCTGCGCTGCCCGGGCTCCGGCCGGGCCGGCACGCCGGCGGCCACGCTCGACGACGGCTTCCCCGGCGGTCGCGCGGCCTGCCCCCACTGCCAGCGCTTCATCGAGTTGGATGCGGCCGGTCGGCTGACCGAGCACGACACCTCGGATCCGCTCGAATCCGACGCCGAAGCCGCTCAGCGCCGCGAGTGGTTCAACACGCACGGCTGGTGACGACTCAGATCTCGACGTCGCTTCCCATGGTGACCGTCCGCAGCGGCGGGAGGCCGAAGCGGGCGGCCGGGTCGGCGGCGTTGTGCGCGAGGGCGACGAACAGGGAGCGGCGCCAGCGGACCATTCCCTGGGTCCGGGTGGTGCGGATGGCTCCTCGCGAGACGAAGTAGGAGGCCTTCTTGAAGTTGGCGGCGTCGAGGGGCAGTGCCCCGGCCCGGCAGGCGGCGCGGAGCGCGCGCGGTACGTCGGTCTTGTCCGAGAACCCGAACCGGATGCTGAGGAACTCGATTCCGTCGTCCGCGTAGCCGAGGTCGTCGTACTCGAACGCCTCCTCGATCGGGACGTGCGGGACCTGTGCGGTCACGATCGCGACGATGATGACGTGCTCATGGAGGATGTGGTTGTGCTTCACGAGGGCGCGGAGCGCCAGTGGGACCGTGTCCTTGTTGGGGTGCGGAAAGATCGCGATCCCCGGCACGCGGGGGAGGTTCTCGCGGCGCACATGCTCGATGAAGTCGGTGAGCGATCCCTCTTTGCGCTGCCGGTCCTGCTGGACGAGCTGACGGCCGCGTCGCCACGTCGTCATGATGAGGATCACGGCCGCGGCGATGAGCAGTGGCACCCAGCCGCCGTTGACGATCTTCGAGAGGTTGCCGGCGAGGAACGCGAGCTCGAGACCGCCGAACGCGACGGCGGCGAGCACGATCTTCCACGGCGCCCAGTGCCACAGCGGGCGGGAGACGAGCAGCAGCAGGAGGGTGTCCACGACGAGGGCGCCGGTGACCGAGATGCCGTAGGCGGTGGACAGCCGGTCGGACGAGCCGAAGGCGAACATCACCGCGATCACGCCGAGGAACAGCAGGAAGTTGATGGCGGGCAGGTAGATCTGCCCGCCCTCGTGCTTGGAGGTCTGCCGGATGGTGAGCGGCGGGAGGAGTCCCAGCTGCACGGCCTGACGTGACAGCGAGAAGGCTCCCGAGATGACGGCCTGGCTGGCGATGACGGTCGCGACGGTGGCGAGGATCACCACGGGGAGCCGTCCCCACTCCGGGATCAGCAGGAAGAACGGGTTGGCGCGCGCCGCGGGGTTGTGCAGGATGAGCGCGGCCTGGCCGAGGTAGTTGATGGTCAGTGCGGGGAACACCAGGAAGAACCACGCGCGCCGGATGGGCGCACGGCCGAAGTGGCCCATGTCGGCGTAGAGGGCCTCTGCGCCGGTGATGACGAGGACCACCGCGCCGAGCGCGATGAACGAGATGGTCGGATGCGCGACGATGAACACGATCGCGTAGCTGGGGGAGAGGCCCAGAAGGACGGCCGGGTACTGCACCACCATGCTCAGGCCGGCGGCGGCGAGCACGGCGAACCACAGCACCATGACGGGGCCGAAGAGGACGCCGACCTTGCCGGTTCCGTAGCGCTGGACCGCGAAGAGGATCACGAGGATGACCGCCGAGATGGGCAGCACCATGTGCGAGATCGCCGGAACCGTGACGTGGAGACCCTCCACAGCCGAGAGGACACTGATCGCGGGGGTGATGATCGAGTCGCCGTAGAACAGGGCGACGCCGACGATTCCGATGACGAGCAGAGTGCCGGCACGGGATGCGTTGCCCGCGTAGAGACGCTTGGCCAGCGCGGCAAGGGCCATGACGCCGCCTTCGCCGTCATTGTCCGCGCGCATCAGGATGCCGAGGTATTTGATCGAGACGATGATCGTGACGCTCCAGAACATGAGCGAGATCACGCCGAAGACGTCCTCCTGCTCGGCGCCGACAGCGCCACCGTCGAGCAGGAAGACGGTTTTCAGTGCATAAAGGGGGCTGGTCCCGATGTCGCCGAAGACGACACCGAGCGCAGCGAGTGCGGCGCCGAACAGGGCCTTTTGCCCGCGGTTCAGCGAATGGCCGGATTGGCCCTCCGCCTCCGGGGAGGCCTTGCTCACACGCTCTTGCACATCACCCACGACGCCACCGTACTCTGGTAACGCCGCCGGCGCGGGCCCGGCCGTGAGGCCGGGCACCGGTTGCCGTCAGAGGGGGCGGATGTTTGCGGCCTGGGGTCCCTTCGGACCCTGAGCCAGGTCGTACTCGACCTTCTGGTTCTCTTCGAGGTTACGGAAACCCTGAGCGGAGATTTCGCTGTAGTGAGCGAAGACGTCGGCGCTGCCGTCATCCGGGGCGATGAAGCCGTACCCCTTCTCCGAGTTGAACCATTTGACGGTACCTTGAGCCATCGTTTTTCTTCCTTTCACGCCCTACGCAAGCTATTCAGGCGCTGGACCCCTTCATCGTACACGTGCCAATGCCGCAAAAGCACAGATGCAGCCGGTAAGCTTGTCAGGTTTCTCTTCGTGACAGCCGTAACCCCCACCGCTCAGACGGGGTCGGGCGTCTCCTCGGCCGCCGGCAGGTCCAGGCTGTAGTCCAGAGGGCGGTGGTCCGCGAACCCGCCGACGAGCGACTCGGTGTAGGTGAAGACGCTCGACACGGGCCAGGGCTCCGAGTCGCTCAGCAGATAGATATCGACCGACGGCATACCCGCCAGCGATGCCTCCCGGCGGATGCTCGCAGGCGGATGCTCCCGCTCGTCGGCGAACGTGTGCTCGAAATCGCGCCAGGGGTGCTGGGGATGCACGAAGGAGGCGCGCCAGGACTTGTCACTCATGGGTTCCCTCGGGATGGGATTGTCGGGTTGAGCACTGGTCTATCAGTCCGCTGCCGAGGGCCGCAGACCGGGTACGGCCTGTGGCTCATTTGAACGTTCGTTATGCGAACGGCCTGCGTGGGGGAGCGGTGCTCTGGCGCACGATGAGCTCCGGGACCGGGTAGTCGGTCAGCTCGGACGCGTCCTCACCTTCGATCTGCGACAGCAGCACGTCGATCGCGCGGGCGCCCAGCCAGCCGAAGTCCTGACGGATGGTGGTCAGGGGCGGCGCGAAGTGCTTGGCCTCGGGGATGTCGTCGAACCCGACGATGCTGAGGTCGCCAGGAACCGAGAGGCCGAGGTCGGCCGCCGCGTGCATGAGGCCCAGCGCCATCTGGTCGTTCGAGGCGAACACGGCCGTGAAATCCGGATGGTCGAGCAGGCGCAGACCGACCTCGTAACCCAGGTCCGGTGTCCAGTCGCCGAGAATGGGCGCGGTCGCCGGCAGGTCGTGATCGGACAGCTCGGCCAGGAACCCGTTCATCCGGTCCTCCGCCTCGCTCCAGTCCTGCGGCCCAGCGAGATGGCGGATGCGCGTATGGCCGAGCTCGATGAGGTGCCGGGTGGCGAGGCGTGCACCGGCCTCCTGGTCAAAGGCGGCGACCCGGGCGTCGCCCACGTCCTTCCAGTGCAGGCTCACGAACGGGACCCGGATCGCGACCCGTTTCAGTGCCTCGTGGGCACGCTGCTGCGGGGCGATCACGACGACGCCGTCGACGCCGTGGGCGGCGAAGGCGTCGAGCGCCTCGGAGATGGTGGCGTCGTCCTCCCGTGCCAGGGTGGCGGAGAGGATGGCGTAGCCGCGGGCGCGTGCCGCCTCGTCGATCGCCGTCGCCGCACTGAACGGGCCGTAGTGCGACCGTGCCGAGACCAGCAGCCCGATCGTCTGGGATCGGGAGGTGGCCAACGCGCGGGCCGCGCTGTTCGGCCGCCACGCGTTCTCCTCGATGACCTTGCGGACCTGCGCCTCGGTCGACGCCTTGATGTAGCGCTCGCCGTTCAGGACGCGCGAGACCGTCTGGCGGGACACTCCGGCCAGCCGGGCGATGTCCCGGATGGAGAGTGCGCGCTGTTCGTCGGGTCCGCGCTTGTCCATCGGTCCTGTCTCGTCGGCGGGAGCGGCGACTGTGCCGCTCTGAACGTTCTCATCATATTTTTCGGCGTGGCACTTGACTGCCAAGGCCTCCGCGTCATAGCGTCTAACCCGTTCTGGGACCGGTCACATATATCGCGTTCGGCCCAGCATACGACGAGGGAGTCGCTCATGTCAGCAGCCGGATCGCACAGCCGCGACGGCCACTGCACTGCCCCGTCCGACGCTGGATGCCGCACGCGTGACAGTTCCGAGCACGGCGAGTCCGTGCGCACTGGGCGCACCGGTCGCCCCACCGCTCGAAGGGAATCACAGTGAAATTCAGGAAAGTCGCACTGGCCGCCGCCGCACTCGGCGTCACGGTCGCACTCGCCGCATGCTCGGGAGGCGGCCGCGGAGGAGACGCGGGCGCAGGCTCCGGGGACAACAAGGGCGCGCTGGTCGGCGTCGCCATGCCGACCAAGGTGTCCGAGCGCTGGATCGCGGACGGCAACGCCGTGAAGTCGGACCTCGAGAAGAACGGCTACAAGGTCGACCTGGAGTACGCGAACAACGACATCCCGACCCAGGTGCAGCAGGTGAACACGATGATCACCAAGGGCGCCAAGGTGCTGATCATCGCCTCCATCGACGGAGGATCGCTGACCGACCAGCTCGACGCTGCCGCCAAGGCGGGCATCAAGGTGATCTCGTACGACCGGCTGCTCACCGGTGACAAGAACGTCGACTACTACGTCTCGTTCGACAACTACAAGGTCGGTGTCTACCAGGCCAACTCGCTCCTCACCGGGCTCGGCGTCCTCGACGCTGACGGCAAGCCGACCGGGCAGAAGGGCCCGTTCAACGTCGAGGTCTTCGCCGGCAGCCCGGACGACAACAACGCGACGTTCTTCTACAACGGCGCGATGGCGACCCTGAAGCCGTACCTCTCCGACGGCACGCTGGTCGTCAAGAGCGGACAGACGGACTTCAACCAGGTCGCGATCCAGCGCTGGGACCCGGCCACCGCTAAGGCCCGCATGCAGGACCTCGTCGCCAAGTCCTACTCCACGGGCGCCGCGGTGCAGGGCGTGCTGTCGCCCTACGACGGCCTCTCCGACGGCATCCTGAGCGCTCTGGAGGGTGCCGGCTACGGCTCGGGTGGCAAGAACCTGCCGATCATCACCGGTCAGGACGCCGAGGTCGCCAGCGTGAAGCAGATCATCGCGGGCACGCAGTACTCGACCATCTACAAGGACACCCGCCAGCTCGCCAACGAGGCGGCCAAGATGGCGGACGACCTGCTCTCCGGCAAGAAGCCCGAGGTGAACGACATCAAGAGCTACGACAACAAGGTGAAGGTCGTCCCGAGCTACCTGTTCCAGCCGGTCGTCGTCACCAAGGACAACTACCAGAAGGTCCTGGTCGACAGCGGCTACTACAAGGAATCCGACCTCAAGTAGGACGGCCCGACTCCTCGGGCGGGACGCGCACTCCGCGTCCCGCCCGGAAGTCATGCGAGCAAGGGAGACCATGGCCAACACGATTCTCGAGATGCGCAACATCTCGAAGTCCTTCCCCGGCGTCAAGGCGCTGCAGGATGTGTCGATCCGCGTCGAGGAGGGATCCGTCCACGCGATCTGCGGTGAGAACGGCGCGGGCAAGTCCACGCTGATGAAGGTGCTGTCGGGCGTGTACCCGCACGGCACGTTCGAGGGCGAGATCGTCGTGAACGGCGAGCCGCTCGAGTTCCGTTCGATCAACGACTCCGAGGCCGCCGGTATCGTCATCATCCACCAGGAGCTGGCGCTGTCGCCGTACCTCTCGATCGCCGAGAACATCTACCTCGGCAATGAGAGGCAGCGCCACGGCTTCATCGACTGGAACGAGACCAATCTCGAGGCGGCCAAGCTGCTCGCCCGGGTGGGGCTGCACGACAACCCGATCACCAAGATCAAGGACATCGGCGTCGGCAAGCAGCAGCTGGTGGAGATCGCGAAGGCGCTCTCCAAAGAGGTCAAGATCCTCATCCTCGACGAGCCGACGGCCGCGCTGAACGACGACGACTCGGCTCACCTGCTCGACCTGATCCGGCAGCTGCAGGCGCACGGCATCACGTCGATCATCATCAGCCACAAGCTGAACGAGATCAAAGCGATCGCCGACCGCGTCACGATCATCCGCGACGGCCGCACGATCGAGACGCTCGAGATGGGCAAGGAGGGCACGAGCGAGGAGCGCATCATCAAGGGGATGGTGGGCCGGGATGTTGCCAGCCGCTTCCCCGATCACGTGCCTCACATCGGCGAAGAGCTCCTCCGCGTCGAGAACTGGACCGTCCACCATCCACTCGACCGCAATCGCGTCGTCGTCGACGACGTGAACTTCACGGTGCGGGCGGGCGAGATCGTCGGGATCGCCGGACTGATGGGCGCCGGCCGAACCGAGCTCGCGATGAGCATCTTCGGACGCAGCTACGGCGTCGGGATCAGCGGGCAGGTGTACAAGCGCGGCAAGCCGATCTCGGTGAGCACGGTGTCCAAGGCGATCGACAACGGCATCGCCTACTCGACCGAGGACCGCAAGCACTTCGGGCTCAACCTGATCGACAACATCCAGCGCAACATCTCCATCGCGGCGCTCGACAAGCTCGTCAACTGGTTCAAGTTCGTCAACGAGCAGCGGGAATCGCTCGTGGCGGAGGAGTACCGGAGGTCGATGAACATCAAGACCCCGAATGTCCTGACGCTCACCGGGAAGCTCTCCGGCGGCAACCAGCAGAAGGTCGTGCTGTCGAAGTGGATGTACTCCGATCCGGAGGTCCTCATCCTCGACGAGCCGACCCGTGGCATCGACGTCGGAGCCAAGTACGAGATCTACACGATCATCGACCGGCTGGCGGACCAGGGGAAAGGCATCGTCGTCATCTCCTCGGAGCTCCCCGAACTGCTCGGGATCTGCGACCGCATCTACACCCTCAGCGAGGGCCGGATCACCGCCGACGTGCCGCGGGAGAAGGCCACTGCCGAATACCTCATGCAATTCATGACCCAGGAACGCGAGAAGAACTCCGCATGAAACCGCTTACGAAAGCCCTGAACTACCTGACCGGGCAGCTTCGCCAGATCGGTCTGTTCATCACCCTGATCGCGATCGTCGTGTTCTTCCAGATCGCGACGGGCGGCATCACGCTCGCACCGATCAACGTGTCGAACCTGATCGTGCAGAACAGCTACATCCTGATCCTGGCGATCGGAATGGTGATGGTGATCATCGCCGGGCACATCGACCTCTCGGTCGGAAGTGTCGTCGCCTTCATCGGCGCGATGGCCGGCGTGTTCATCTCGAACTGGCACCTGCCGTGGCCGCTCGCGATCGTGTTCTGCCTGGTGCTCGGAGCCCTGGTGGGTGCCTGGCAGGGGTTCTGGATCGCGTACTTCGGCATCCCCGCGTTCATCGTCACGCTGGCCGGCATGCTCGCCTTCCGCGGTGCGGCGCAGATCGCCCTCGGCAACCAGCAGATCTCGTTCTTCCCGAAGGAGTTCCGCGCGATCGGGTCGGGCTTCCTCCCCGCCTTCGGGACGACCGGGTACGAGCCGCTGACCATGATCCTCGGCGCGCTCGCGAGCATCGCGATCCTCGCCAACGGGATCCGTCAGCGGGCGGTCCGCCGCAAGTACGACCTCGAGGACGAGCCGCTGTGGTGGTTCATCATCAAGCTCGCGTTCCTGGTGCTCCTCGTGCTGGTCATGACCGTGCTGCTCGCCAGCTACAACGGGACGCCGATCGTGCTGATCATCCTCGCCGTGCTGGTGGTGGGGTACTCGGCGGTCATGAACCGCTCGGTGTTCGGCCGCCACATCTACGCCATCGGTGGCAACCTCCAGGCCGCGGCGCTGTCGGGCGTCAAGACCAAGCGGGTGACGTTCCTGCTCTTCGTCAACATGGGCGTGCTGTCGGCCGTGGCCGGCCTGGTGTTCACCGCCGGGCTCAACCTGGCCAGTCCCAGCGCTGGCAACGGCTTCGAGTTGGATGCGATCTCCGCGGTGTTCATCGGCGGCGCGGCGGTGACCGGCGGTATCGGCACCGTCACCGGCGCGATCATCGGTGGTCTGATCATCGGTGTGCTGAACAACGGCATGTCGATCCTCGGCATCGACAGCGACTACCAGCTGCTCATCAAGGGACTGGTGCTGCTGGCGGCCGTCGCGTTCGACGTCTACAACAAGCGCCGCTCGGTCGGCGTCTGATCCGGTGCGCCGGCCGGGGCTACCAGTGCGCCCCGGTCGGCGCTACTCTCCGCATGGAGGGTGATAGCCATGACGTTCCGTGAACTGCATTACGCTGACCGCCCCCTCCTGTTGCCCAATGCGTGGGATGTCGGCTCGGCGCTCGGGTTCGTGGCGGCCGGTTTCCCGGCGGTCGGGACGACCAGTTTCGGCGTCAACGCGTCCACGGGGCGCCCGGACGCGGAGGGCGCGAGCCGGGAAGCGACGGTCGCGCTGGTTCGTGCGCTGGCGGTTTTGCCGGTGCACGTGACGGCTGACATCGAGGACGGCTACAGCGACGATCCGGTGGCGGTGGCGGAGTTCATCGCCGGGCTCGGGGCTGACGGGGTGAACCTGGAGGACTCTGCAGGCGCACGGCTGGTCGACCCGGCCGTCCCGTCCGCCAAGATCGCCGCGATCAAGCGGGCGGCACCGGACGTCTTCGTCAACGCGCGCATCGACTCGTACTGGTTCCACGAGGACGACACCGTCCCGGCGGTGCTGGAACGGGCGAGGGTCTATGCCGACGCCGGGGCCGACGGCATCTTCGTCCCCGGCGCGACCGATCCGGCGACGCTGGAGGAGCTGGCCACGGCCATCCCGTTGCCGCTGAACGTGCTCGTGGTGCCCGGCCTCACGCTCGACGACCTGCAGGCACTCGGGGTGCGGAGGGTCAGCACGGGATCGCTGCCGTACCGCGTCGCCATCGATGCGGCCGTGGCCGTCGCCGAGGCGGTCCGGGATGGACGCGAGGTGCCGACCGCGACCTCGTACGCTGAATCGCAGCGCCGCCTCGTCGAGTTCGCCCGGGCCGCCGACGTGCGCCCCGCCTCCCGTTAGGATGGTCGCGTCCGGCGGTCTCGAACCGCCGATGCTCGAAAAATGGGCACGAAGCCGCCGTGGGCCGCGGTAGGCGAGACATATACGGAATCGCCCCTCCGTCCGTCTCGAAAGGCTCTGCCATGCCCTCCGTCTCCGCACACGTCGCCGCCACCCTCGCTCGCCACGTCGACCACGTCTTCGGGGTGATGGGCAACGGCAACGCCCACTTCCTCGACGCGCTGGTGCGCCAGAACGGCGGCGAGTACTGCGCGATGCGTCACGAGGCGGGCGCGGTCGTCGCCGCCGACGCGTACTTCCGGGCCTCCGGGCGGCTCGCCGCCGCCACAGCGACCTACGGCGCCGGCTTCACCAACACGCTCACGGCCCTCGCGGAGGCCGTGCAGGCGCACATCCCCCTGATCCTCGTCGTCGGAGACGAGCCCACCTCGGGTCCCCGCCCGTGGGACGTCGACCAGATCGCGCTCGCCGCGGCTGTCGGCGCCCGCACCTACACGGTCGGCCGGGCGGATGCGGCGGCCACGACGGCCATCGCTGTCGAGCACGCGTTGACCTACCGGCTGCCGACCGTGATCGCGATCCCGTACGACGTGGCCACGCGCGACGCAGGGCCGGTACCGGAAGCGCCCGAGCCCGTGCTGCCCGCGCCGCAGGCCCCGAGCGATCCGTTCTCGCAGGGCGCCATCGATGCGGCGGCATCCGCGCTCGCCGGGGCGCAGCGGCCGTTCCTGCTGGCCGGTCGAGGGGCGTGGCTCTCCGGCGCGGGCGAGGCGCTCGGCGCGCTCGCCGACGCGACCGGCGCGCTCACCGCCTCCACGGCCCTGGGTCGCGGCGTCTTCCCCGACGAGCGCTACGACCTCGGCGTGACCGGAGGCTTCGGGGCCGAGGGCGCGATGGAGCTCGTCCGGGCGGCCGACGTCGCCGTCGTGTTCGGTGCGTCGCTCAACCAGTTCACGATGCGGTTCGGCGAGCTGTTCGCGCCCGGCACGCGCATCATCCAGGTGGACACGCGCCCCGCTGCGACGCACCCGCACGTCGGTTCGTACCTGCGCGGGGATGCGCGGCTGGTGGCCGAGGCCCTGGTGACGCGGTTGGCGGCCGCCGCGGCCACCCCGTCCGGATGGCGGGAGTCGCTCGACCTCGATCCGCATCGAGCGCATCCGCGTGGGGACGGCCTGGCGGCCGACGGGAGGCTGGACCCCCGAACGGCGGCCGCCCGCATCGGGGAGCTGCTGCCGGAGGACCGCGTCGTCGTCTCCGACGGCGGCCACTTCATCGGCTGGGCGAACATGTACTGGCCGGTGGCGTCACCCGACCGGATGATCATGGTCGGGACGGCGTACCAGTCGATCGGTCTGGGCTGGCCCAGCGTCCCGGGCGCCGCGCTCGCGCATCCCGAATCCACCATCGTGCTGACCACGGGCGACGGCGGCGGACTGATGGCGCTCGCGGACCTGGAGTCGGCGGTCCGGGTCGCAGGCGGGCGCGGGCTCGCCGTGGTCTGGAACGACGCGGCGTACGGCGCGGAGGTGCACCTGTACGGACGGAAGGGACTCGCGCAGGGGCCGATGCGCATCCCGGAGGTCGACTTCGCCGCCCTCGGCCGCGCGGTCGGGGCGGAGGGCGTCGTCGTCCGGACGCCCGAGGACCTGGACGCACTCGCCGAGTGGACCGCTCGCCCCGCCGCGGAGCGCCCCTTCCTGGTGCTCGACCTCCGCATCTCGGGCGACGTCGTCGCCCCCTACCAGCACGAAATCATCCGCATCAACTCCTGACCCGCCAGCTCGCCCTCCTCCTCCCGCGTCCCGATCTCCCCGAAGTGCACCTAGTGGCGGCTATTCCGCCGCTTTTGCGACCACTACGTGCACCTCGAGGCCAAGGGGAGGCGGAGGGGGAGGGGAGGGGGGGAGCGGGAAGGGGGAGGGGGTTAGAGGCCGCGGGCGAGGCGGTAGTAGGCGGCGTTCCAGTCCAGCTCGCGGCGGATGTCGCGGAGGCTCGTCGACTCGTCGATGATGAGGAGCTCGGTGCGGGCGATACGGGCGAAGTCCGCGAACGTCTCGACGCCGACAGCCGTGCTCATCACGGTGTGGTGGGCGGCCCCGGCCTCCAGCCACGCCGTTGCGGACGTGGTGAAGTCGGGCGCGGGCTTCCACACCGCGCGGCCCACCGGCAGCTTCGGCAGCGGAGCGGTCGGCTCGACCACCTCCACGACGTTCGCCACGAGGCGGAAGCGGTCGCGCATGTCCGAGAGGGCGACCACGACGGCCGGGCCCGGGTCGGCGGTGAAGACGAGTCGCACCGGGTCGTCCTTGCCGCCGATGCCGAGAGGATGCACCTCGAGCGACGGCTTCGCGCTCGTCAGCGAGGGGGCCACCTCGAGCATGTGGGCGCCGAGGATGCGCTCGTCGCCGGGCGTGAGGTCGTACGTGTAGTCCTCCATGAGGGATGCGCCGCCCGGGAGGCCCGCACCCATCACGTTTGCTGCGCGCACCAGGATCGCGGTCTTCCAGTCGCCCTCGGCGCCGAAGCCGTAGCCCTCGGCCATCAGGCGCTGCACCGCGAGACCGGGGAGCTGCTTGAGCGCTCCGAGGTCTTCGAAGCTCGTGGTGAAGGCACCGAAGCCGCCCTCCTCCAGGAACGACCGCAGACCGAGTTCGATGGCGGCACCATCGCGCAGCGACTGGTGGCGCTCGCCGCCGCGGCGCAGCTCGGGGACGACGTCGTACAGTTCCTCGTACTCGGCGACCAGCGCATCCACGTCGGTCTCCGAGGCGGCGGCCACGGCCTCCGCGAGCTCGTTGACGCCCCAGGTGTTCACCTGCACGCCGAAGACCAGCTCGGCCTCGGTCTTGTCGCCCTCGGTCACCGCGACGAAGCGCATGTTGTCGCCGAACCGGGCGAGCTTCAGGGATCGGGTGGCGGCCCATCCGGCGGCGGCGCGCATCCACGTGCCGATCCGGGCGGTGACGACCGGGTTGCTCACGTGCCCGACGACCGTCGTGCGCGGGACGCTGAGACGGGTCTGGATGTACCCGAACTCGCGGTCGCCGTGGGCCGCCTGGTTCAGGTTCATGAAGTCGAAGTCGATCTCGCCCCACGGGAGCTCGACGTTCGCCTGCGTGTGGAAGTGGAGGAGCGGCTTCTGCAGCGCGTCGAGCCCTGCGATCCACATCTTCGCGGGGCTGAAGGTGTGCATCCACGCCACCAGGCCGATCACCGCGTCGTCGGCGTTCGCCTCGAGCATCGTCCGCCGGATGGCGTCGGAGTCGGTGAGCACCGGCTTCCACACCACGCGCACCGGGACGTCCGCGGCAGCGCCCAGCTCGTCGGCGATGGCGCGCGACTGGTCGGCGACTTGCGCGAGGGTCTCCGGGCCGTAGAGGTGCTGGCTTCCCGTGAGGAACCAGACCTCGTAGTGGTCGAGGGAGGTGGTGAGCTTGGGCATCAGGAGAGGGGTCCTTCCGGCTTCTGTCCGTAGACGTTCTGGTAGCGGTCGAAGAGGCGGTCGATGGCCTCCGCGGGAATGGGGACGAGCGGTCCGCCCTGGCGGGCGATGTGGACGGTGCGGGCGACATCCTCGGCCATGACGGCGGCCTTGACGGCGTCGCGTGCGTTCGTTCCGATGGTGAAGACCCCGTGGTTCTGCATCAGCACGGCGCGGCTGCGGTGTCCGTCGAGGGTGTCGACGATCCCGCGCCCGATGGAGTCGTCGCCGATGATAGCGAAGGGCCCGACCGGGATCTCGCCGCCGAACTCGTCCGCCATCGCGGTGATCACGCACGGGATGGGTTCGGCACGCGCCGCCCAGGCGGTGGCGTAGGTGGAGTGGGTATGGACGACACCGCCCACCTCCGGCAGCGCGCGGTACACGTACGCGTGCGCCGCGGTGTCGGAGGAGGGCGAGCGGTCGCTCCCGATCGATCCGGGGACCACCTCTCCGTCCAGAGTGCAGAGGATCATGTTCTCCGGAGCCAGGTCGTCGTAGTCGACCCCGCTCGGCTTGATGACGAAGAGGTCCTCGCCGGGAACGCGCTCGGAGACGTTGCCGCCGGTCCAGACCACGAGTCCGTACCGCACCAGCTCGCCGTGCAGCGCAGCCACACGCTCCCGAACAGCGCGGACGGCGGGGGTTTCGAGGTCGGTCGTCATGCCGAGGCTCCTTCCACGGGGATGGCGTCGATCGCGGCGCGCTCGACGGAGAGCCCGGCCTCGTATCGCTGGAGAAACTGTGCGAAGCCCGCGACGTCAGCGGGGTGCGGGTTCGTGGTCTCGAAGGCGAAGCCGCCGAAGACCCGGTGGCGGAGGTATTCGTCGAGACCGGCGCCGTCGGGGGAGTCGCCCTCGGCGGTGAGGTAGGCCGCGAGCACGGCGACGCCCCACGCACCTCCCTCTGAGGCGGTGTCGGCGACGGACACCGGCGCGACCAGGGCTGCGGCGAGGAAGCGCTGGGCGACTCCGGCGGTCCGGAACATGCCGCCGTGGGCGAACATCCGGTCGAGCGCGACGCCCTCGTCATGCAGGACGCGCATCCCGAGCGCCAACGTGCCGAACACGCTGTAGAGCTGCGCGCGCACGAAGTTGGCGAGGGTCAGCCGGCTGTCGGGCGTGCGGAGGACGAGGGGACGGCCCTCGGCGAGCCCGGCGATCGGCTCCCCGGCGAGGTGGTTGTAGGCGAGCAGGCCGCCCGCGTCCGCGTCACCGTCGAGCGCCTCGCGGAACAGGATGTCGTACACGGCATCCGCGGTGAGCGGGCCACCGGCGGCCTCGGCGAACCGGCCGAACAGTCCGGCCCACGCAGCGAGCTCGCTCGCGCCGTTGTTGCAGTGCACCATGGCGACCAGATCACCGGCGGGCGTGGTGACGAGGTCGAGTTCGTGGTGCACGGTGGCCAGGGGGCGTTCGAGCACGACCATCGCGAAGATGCTCGTGCCGGCGGAGACGTTGCCGGTCCGCGGAGCGACGGATGCCGTCGCGACCATGCCCGTCCCGGCGTCGCCCTCCGGCGGGCAGAACGGGATTCCCGGCTGCAGCGCGCCGCTCGGGTCGAGCAGCGCGGCTCCGTCCGGCGTCAACGTGCCCGCGGCCTGCCCGGCGACGAGGACGTCGGGCAGCAGCGCGGGCAGATCGATACCGTCCGCGCTCGGGAGTGCGGCGTAGCGGTTCAGGAGGTCGGCATCGTAGGTCTTGGTCGCCGGGTCGATCGGGAACATGCCCGACGCATCCCCGACGCCGAGGACGTTGCGTCCGGTCAGCCGCCGGTGCACGTAACCGGCCAGCGTGGTGATCGAGTCGAGGTGCGGGACGTGCGGCTCGGCGTCGATCACGGCCTGGTGCAGGTGGGCGATCGACCAGCGGAGCGGGATGTTGACCCCGAACGCGTCGGTCAGCTCAGCGGCCGCGGGACCGGTGTTCGTGTTGCGCCACGTCCGGAACGGGACGAGGAGCTCGCCCGCCGCGTCGAACGCCAGGTAGCCGTGCATCATCGCGGAGACGCCGATGGCGCCGAAGGTCGCGGGCTTCACGCCGTGCCGTCGCTCGGCATCCGCGAGGAGCCCGGCGTACGCGGTCTGGAGTCCGGACCACACGGAGTCGAGCGAGTAGGTCCAGAGCCGATCGACGTACTCGTTCTCCCAGTCGTGGGAGCCGACGGCCAGCACGGTGCCCGGGTCGTCCGCATCCACTAGGCAGGCCTTGATGCGGGTCGACCCGAACTCGATACCGAGGGCAGTGCGTCCTGTCGCGATCGTGTCGGCAGGGCGCGTTTCCGGCGCGGTCATACAGCTCCTCACGTCATTGTGACCGGTCACATTCGAGTCGAGCTTACGCGATGACACTGCTCCGGTGTCAAGCGGTCGCCGGGATCAGGTGGAGGCCCGGAGCACCAGCTCGGGAGCCACGGGGGCGTCGAACTCCAGGTCCGTCCCCTCGATCTCGGCGATCAGCCGTGCGACGCAGCGGCGGCCGAGCTCGGCGAAATCCTGCCGGACCGTCGTCAACGGCGGCGTGAGGAACGCGGCCTCCGGGATGTCGTCGAAACCGACCACGGCGAGGTCGTCCGGGATCGACCGCCCCGCCTGACCTGCCGCGAACATCGCCCCGAGCGCCATCTGGTCGTTCGACGAGAACAGCGCAGTGATCGTCGGGTCGGCGACCAGGTTCGCGCCGATCCGTGCGCCGGAGGCCGCGGTCCAGTCGCCGTCCCGCGAGACGACGGGATCGGCACCCGCCGCCTCCATCTCCCGCAAGAAGCCTTCGCGGCGCGCGCGGGCCTCCGACCAGTCGCCGGGGCCGCTCAGGTGCGCGATGCGCACGTGCCCGCGCTCGAGCAGGTGGCGGGTCGCGAGCCGCGCCCCCTCGAACTGGTCGACGAAGACTCCGTGGTCCCCAGCCGTCCCTGCTCCGTGCAGCGTGATCGACGGGACGCGGAGGGACACCGCGTCCATCGCATCCTGGATCCGCTGTTGCGGCGCGACGACGACGACGCCCTCGACGGCCTGCGCGCTCAGCTGCTCCAGCGCCGCCTCGACCGCGGCGGTATCCAGCGAGGCCGCATGCGCCACGGTGACGAAGTAGCCGGCGTCGCGGGCGGCCTTCTCGATCGCGTCGATGCTCGACGCGGGGCCGAACAGCGAGGACGGCGAAGCGACGAGGACGCCGATGGTCGTCGACCGTGAGGTGGTCAGCATACGGGCGGCGCGGTTGGGGCGGAAGCTCAGCTGCTCCATCGCCGCGAGCACACGCTCGCGCGTCTCCGGCCGGATGCTGGGGTGGTCGTTGAGGACGCGGGACACGGTCTGGCGGGACACCCCCGCCGCAGCGGCGACCTCGCGCACCCCGGGCGCCCGCCCCTGCTCATCCACAAGCACACTGTAGGGGATGCAGTGGTGGGGCCTCGCTATGCGGCGGGTTGTCCCTCCAGGGCGGCGCGGAAGCGCGCGTACTTGCGCTGGCCGGCCCAGCGCCAGGTGAGGGCCACGGGTGCGGGGAGGTTCTTCTTCAGCCACGCTCCGCCGCCATCCGGCTGGGCCGCGAGGATCGCGCCGAGCATGTACCAGGTATGGCCCTTGGGAGTCGAGGCACGCCCGTGCTTGGCGAACCACTCGACCTCCTCCTTCGTGAGCACGTGCTCCATGACCGGGACGATGTTCGCCTCCTCGTCCGGCAGGTGCTGGGTGAGGGCGTCCCGGATGCCGTCCACGGCGGATAGCAGCGGAGCCGCGGTCGCCTCCGACGGCTGCTGCCGCCACGCCGGGAGGGCCGCATCCAGCGCCGTCAGGTGCACGAGCATCGCCGCGTGCTGCTCCCGCATCCGCTGTACGTGAGCGGCGCAGCTCGGGGCGCGTTCGTCGAGCGCCGGCCAGAGCCGGGCGTCCTCGCCCTCGTGGTGGCCGTGCAAGGCGGTCGAGATCATGGCGAGCTGGTCGCCGACGGCGTCGGCGTGCGCGGAGTCACCGTCGGCGACGCCCTCGATGAGACGAGGTGCTTCGTCGAACGAGTGCCGGAAGAGGCGGTGGATCTCGATCATGCCGCTGGCGTCGCAGGTCTTCGGTCCATCGAGCGGGGACGCGCCGGAGGAAGGGAGTGGGGTCGCTGACATGGCGGAACCCTAGCGCCGCCCGACCCGTCGTGGCATCCCCGAATCGGAAGAGTGAGCGCTACGACGCGGTGTCGAGGGCGGGATGGATCGCTCGACAGTGCGTACAGTTCGCCGGAGCGAGTGGGGGCCGTAGCATCGCTGTGCGCGCGGCCCGTCGTGGAGGGCCGCGCGCATCCGTTTGCGTCAGATGGCGCGGATGGTCCAGGAGGCGGAGGCCGATGCCCCGGGCTCCAGCACGATCAGATCGGTCCCGGAGTTGTAGGCGTCCGGCGGGCACGTCATGGGCTCGACCGCCAGGCCGAGCCGGTCCAGCTCGGGCACCGGCTGGTCGGCCGTGTGGACCTGCACCCACGGGCAGTCCTCGCCCCAGGCCATCTCGACGCCCGTGCCCTCGGGGGCGGTGACGCGGACAGTCGCGAGCCCGTCCGCGGTCCGCTGCAGACCGGTGAAGGCGTGGTCGATGAAGGTGTCACCGATCCGGCGGGCTGTGCGGAAGTCCCAGATTCCGTCCTCGGCGGACGTCACATCGCTGAGGACCGTCGGGATGAGACGGTCTTCGGTGACCAGCAGCACGTCGTCCGCGGGAAGGGTCAGCGTCCACTCGTCGACGCGCCCGGGCCCCGCTACGAGGTACGGGTGCGGGCCTGTTCCCCAGGGCGCCCGGGTCGGGCCGGAGTTGGTGCCCGTCACGGTGGCGTGCAGCCCCGACTCGTCGAGGGAGAACGCGACGCTCACATCCACCCGGTGCGGGTATCCCGCCTGGGCCTGGATGGTTGCGGCGAAAGTCACGCTGCTCGCCGACCGGTCGATCGCGTCGAAGTCGAGCCAGGCCGCAAGGCCGTGGAGCGCGTGCCCGCGATTCGGCTCGGTGAGCGGAAGCTGCTGCTCCTCACCCTCGAAGGTGTAGCGGCCGTCGACCACCCGGTTCGGCCACGGCGCGAGGGTCGCGCCGCGGAAGGCGGGGCGCACTTCGTCCGGGTCGAACGGAACGACCAGCGCGCGGCCGTCGAACTCGAGCGTGCGCAGGGTCGCGCCGACGGAGGCGATGGTCGCGTGGTAGTCGCCGGCCGTGAGGCCGAAGTGGGTTCCGGAGATCGGTGTGCTCATCCGCCCATTCTCCCCGACAGCGCCCGCCGAGCACAGTAGCCGCCGAGCACAGGAAATTTGCGGGGTTCGGGCCGCTCGGAGCGCACTTTTCCTGTGCTCGGCGGCTACGGGCGGGGGTCAGGTGGAGGCTCGGAGGGCCGCGTAGAGGTCGGCGCGCGCTGCGAAGGAGGAGAGGTCGCGACCGAGCAGGCGCTCGGCGTCCGCGACGCGCGCCCGCAGCGTGTGCCGGTGCATCCCGAGTTGGCGCGCAGCCACGTCGTACACGCCGTCCGCGTCCAGCCAGGTGCGGAGCACACGCGGGAGGGACGGGTCGGCGGCGACCAAGGGCCGGAGCGAGGTCTCGGCCACGGCCCGCGCGTCGGGTGTGTGCAGCAGCGCGAGCATCCCGGCCGCCGCCACATCGTCGAACGAGGGCACCGGGTCGTCACCGCTCGCGCGGCCGCGCGCGGTCTGCGCTTGCGCAACGGCGGCCGGGAGGGTGTCCAGCGTCGTGGCCGACGAGAGGCCGCCGCGCAGGTCGAAACGCGCGGCCACGGTCGCGACGTTGTCGTCATCGCCGACGATGACGAGCTCCTGACCGTCGCGGGCGAAGAAGCCCTCGGCGTGCGACTCCAGCCAGTCCGCGGCGGCCGCGATAGCCGAGCCGTGCAGCACGGCGACGCGCACGGGCGCTTCCGGCAGTGCGCCGAGCACCGGCTCGGCGATGGTGCCGGCGACCGTCGTCTCGCCTGCGATGAGCGCACGCCAGACGGCGGTCCGAAGGCGCGCCCGCGCTGCGTCGGCGGCCCGGGACTGCTCCAGCGCCAGCCCGGCGAGGGCCACCACACCCGTGACCACCTGCTGGGCCGCCGCATCCAACCCCTCCGACCCGACCGCGAGGACGCCGCGCAGCCGGCCCGC